>WBXI01000107.1 GCA_008933025.1 Verrucomicrobiota bacterium | reverse complement strand
GCTTCTCGCCGCTCATCATGTCCTTGAGCTTGCCGCTCTTGGTGATCTCCGGCCTCACGCCCACCTTGTCCATGAGGCCGCGGTAATTGTACCCGTGGAAGATGACCCCGATCGATCCGGTCATCGTCATCTCGTTTGCCACGATCCATTGGCAGGGTGCCGACACGTAGTAGCCGCCCGATGCGGCGAGCGAGCCCATCGAGACCACGACCGGCTTGGGCGATTCCTCGTCGAGGAAATCCCGGATCAACCGGTAGATCTCGTCGCTCGCCAACACTTCGCCGCCCGGGGAATCCACTTTCAGGAGCACCGCCTTGACCGCGTCGTCATCCCGGGCGCGCTCCAGTTGGTCGCGAACCAGATCCACCAGGGTCCGGCCGCCCGGTTCGACCGGTTGGCCCGTGATCACGCCGTCGATGGTCAACACCGCGATCTTGTCCTCGGAGGCGTTGTCCTCGATCACCGTTTCGTGGAGTTGGTCGGCACCGCGACCCCCGTGCGAGCCCGCGTGCACGGCCCGGAACCCATGGCTCACCGCCAGACCGATCGCCACGACGGCGCCGCCGCCCATCACGACGGCCACCGCCAGAAGGATCCAGAGCCACGCCCATGACCGGCGTTGCGCGGCGGGCGGCCGAGCCACCGCGCCCCGCGGGGGAATGACGGGAATCGGCGGAACGGGCGGCAAAGCGGGCGGTAGTGTCTCGTCCATCGTGGCCCAAGGCTACCGGGCATCCCTCGCACCCGCAAGGAAGGCGGCTCGTTCTCCCGATCCCGCGGCATGTCCGCCCCCGTGGAGGGGGTGCGGATGGATCGACAATGCCAAAATGCGCGCACGTTCCTTTGTCATGGACCAGGCACTTTACCGGACAGTCCCGGGTCGCCTAAAAGACCCCGATTTCCGGAGGTTCAAATGCGCTGCCAATCACACCGCCGCGGCCTGTTGGCGATAGCCGCCTGCGCTATGGACCCACCCATGTCTTCCGGGGCCGAGAATATTCCCAGGCGCCCCTTCGCCCAAACGGGACTCATGCCGGCGCCCGGCACTTGGGTGGTCACGCCCTGGTACCAGTACACGGAGTTCTTCCGCTATTTCAGCCACGGACGCCAGATCACCCTTGGATACACCTCGGCGGCCACCCGTTCCTCCAGCAAGACGCCCGATCTGGTCACCAATACCAGCGGTCGCTCCGACACCGTGTTCGGGATCCGGTACGAGGCCGCCCGCGAATCCGAGGATCATTCCGGTTATATGCCGGACATCGTGCTCCGTGCCGGGGGGATTTATGCCGGCAGCTACGACAAGGAATTCCAGTTTGCCCCGGGCAGCGGCTCGGTGGGCATCGAGCCTTCGGTGGTGGCACTGAAGCATTTCGGCTGGGAAGGGTTCGGCGCCTATTCCCATCTGGGCTACCGCTATATGCGCAGCGGCGGACACGACCAATGGTTCGCCGCCATCGGCGCCCAGCAGGAGATCGGTCGCTGGACCCTCAACCTCGGCTACCGCCACTTCGCCAACACGGCCGGCGTCGACATCGGCGGCACGCCCCCGAACATCACCTACTCCCGGCAGATCATGGAAATCGCCGAACAACTCGAGGGCGGTTTTGGCTACCGGGATCGCGGCGGGCGGCTCTACCAATTCTATCTCCGCAAAACCATCGACGGGAACAACACCTCCGGGGCCCTCGAGTTCGGCGCTTACGCCAGCTTCGCGTTCGGCAGCGAGAAACATTAGGCGCCCGGTGGCGGCACCCGGCCGTCTAACCCTTGGCCGCTCCGGCCCGGTTCACCAAGGCGCGATGGGTGCCGAACGCGCCGCGCAGGGACCGGCCCAATTGGTCCTGGATCGACTGGGTCTCGCGATACACGGCCACTGCCTTCGGGTCGGGATGGGCGGTCTCGGCCGGATTGAGGGTCACGAACTCGTCGGTGATGTCCTCGATGGCCGCGTTCTCGCCCTCGGAACGGCGCCAGCACCACAGGGCCTGCAGGGCGGCGCCGTAGGCGGCTCCCTCGGAGACCTTGAGCGTCACCACCTCGGCGTCGAAGACATCGGCCATGATCTGCCGCCAGAGCCGCGATTTCGCGCCGCCGCCCGTCGCCCGGACCTGCTTGGCTTTCACGCCCAGCTCGCCGAGCCGGCGCAGGCCGTAATTCATCCCCATCGTCACGCCTTCCATGGCTGCCCGCGCGAAATGCCCCGCCGTGAAAGTCTTCGGCCGCACCCCGAACAACACCCCGGTGCCGTCCGGAACATTCGGCGTCCGCTCGCCCTCGAGGTAGGGCAACAGCACGAGGCCATCGGAGCCTGCCGGCGCCTTCGCCGCCGCCTTTTCGAACGCGGCGTGCTCGAGCCCAAACTCCCGCCGGACCATCTCCGTGGCCACCGTCACGTTCATCGTGCACAGCAACGGCAGCCACCGGTTCGTCGAGTCGCAGAAGGCCGCGATCTCGCCCGAAGGGTCCACCACGGGCCGTTCGGCGCAGGCATAGATGGTGCCGCTGGTGCCAAAGCTCGCCGTCACCACGCCTTCCCGCGTGTTGCCCGTGCCGATGGCTCCCATCATGTTGTCGCCGCCTCCCGCGGCGACCAGCAGGCCGGGCTTCAGCCCGAGTTGGCGCGCCGCGGCCTCGGTCAACCGCCCCGCCGGCTGGTCGCTAGGGGCGATGGTCGGCAGCTTGCCCGACAACTCGGGATCGATCGCGCGGACCGCCGCCTCGCACCAGCGGCGTTTGCGGACATCAAGCAATGCGGTGCCCGACGCGTCGCCGTATTCCATGAACGAGTTGCCGGTCATCCACCGGTTGAGAAAGTCGTGCGGCAGCAGGATCATGGCGAGCCGCGCGTAATTCTCCGGCTCGTGCCGCCGGAGCCAGAGGATCTTCGGGGCGGTGAACCCGGGCAGGAACGCGTTGCCGGACTGGCGGATCGCGCCGCGAACGCCGCCCAGCACCTTGTTCAACTCGTCGCACTCGGCAACGGTCGTCGTGTCGCACCACAACTTCGCCGGACGGATCACCCGCCCCTCCCTGTCCAGGGGCACGAAGCCATGCTGCTGGCCGCTCACCGACAGGGCGACCACCTCCGAAGCCGAGGCCTTGGCGGCTTTCATCGCCGCCTTGGTCGCCTTGACCGTCGCGGTCTTCCACGTCTCGGGATCCTGTTCCTTGGCCCCGGCCGGCAGCCCCGGCAGGAGATCGTACGCGGAGGAGCCCGTTCCCAGCACCCTGCCGGTGCGGGCGTCGACGACGAGGGCCTTGGTGGATTGGGTGCCGGAATCGATGCCGATCAAAAGCGAACGGGAAGCCATGTTGGGATACCTTGCGGTCACGGAAGGGTGCGGGAACAAGCCATGGGTGTCGATCGCGCAATGGTTCCCTGCCAAACCCATTGCCGTGTCCCCGGGGGCCGGGTATGCGTCTGGCGGACTTGGTTCCCGCCGTGGCGCCGGACGAAGGCGACCCCGGGGAACCGGATCCAAGACCCGGATTGAATCCATCCCCACTCTCGTCGTTGTCCCTGGACGCGGCATCGACCGGCTACCTGTCGCAGTTCCTGCTGGCGGTGCTGGTGTGCGCGGCCCTCGCGGGTCCCACCCGATCGCCGGGTGCCCGGCCGGCGACGCGGTACCTCCTCGGCGGCTTCGCGGCGCTCGCCTTGTTCGGGTTGGCGGGTTTCGGGGAACACGCGCTCTACCTCGAGTGGTCGGTGTACGCGCTGTACCTCAAGGTCGCCATGGCCACCGGTGCCTGCGCGGCGTTCCTCGGCTTCGCCTATCATTTCCCGGAATTGCCGGCCGCCGAGGCCCGCGAATTCCGCGTGGCCCGGCGCCTCGCCTTGGCCGCCGTCGCCTACGAGTTGGCCATCACCGCGACGCGCTTCCACACCTTGTTCGGGGATCGCCACGTGCGTTGGCGGGCACCCCTCGAGCAGCAACACCTTCCCCTGCTCTTCCTCGCCATCGGGTTCGTCTTGGTCCGCCGCGCCATCCGCGCTGCCCGCGGTGCCGCCGGCGGCGGCTCCTGGGTCCCCGCGTTCCTCGGATCGGCCGACCCCGCGCTGCGCGTGCTGCGGGGCCTCACCTTCATCGCCTTCGCCGGGGGCGGCGTCGCCGCCGTCGCGGCAAAGCCCCTCCTCGGCATTTCCCCCGCCTCGGCGGAGATCCTGAACGCCTTCGCCGGACTCGCCCTGATGCTGCTCTTCGCGTCGCTGTATCTCGGCCGGTTCGCCGGCACTTTCAGTCTTCGGACCCGGGTCGTCGGCTTCGTCGCCATCGCCTTGTTGTCCTTCGGGAGTTGCATGGCGCTCGTCGCCCGCGCCTCGTACCTCGAGATGCGCGTGCGCGAGACGCTTCGGGACGAAGGCCCGCCCCGCCCTTTCGCCCCGCCCCTGACCTTCGAATGGAGCCCCACCCGCGCCGGCCTCGAGGTCGCCGCCACCCCCTTCGCGTGGGCCGGCACGCCCGGGAAACCCATCGACCTCAGGGAGGGAAACCAGCGGGTCCACCTGCCGTTCGCCTTCCCCTTTTTCGGCCGGACCTATACCGACGTGGTGATCGACAAAAACGGTTTCATCGCGCCCGGCACCAACGGCCCCTCGCCGGAGGACTTCCGCTGGCGCCTCGACGACCATCCCGTCATCGCCCCCGCGTTTCTCGACGTCAACGCGGAGGGCCCGGGGCGTCTCTTGGTTGCCGCCACCGCCGACCGACTGGTGGCCACCTGGGACGGGTTGGAACCCGTCGGGTTTCCCGGCTATCGCCCCAGCTTCCAGGCCGTCCTGTTTCCCGACGGCACGATCCAGTTCAACTACCAGAAGGCGGGCGACAAGGCCGCCATGTCGATCGCCCGGCCGCCACCCATCCGGTTCGCGGGCGTCGTCGGGGGACGGCTGGCGGGACGTCCCGCCCGCCTCGGCCTTCCCACCATGGATGCCGTGCCCCCGCCCCCCTCGGCGTCCGGCTTTCTCGCGGATTTCCAGGGCGATTGGCGGCGCGAATTCGGATCGTTCGGCGTCCGCATCGTCGTGCTTCTCGTGGCGTCGCTGGTGATTGCCGTCGTGTTCTTCGCACAGGCCCTCGACCGCGGGCTGGTGCGGCCCGTCGAGCGGCTCGCGGGCGCCGTCCGGGCGATGGATCTGGGGCATCCGGTGGCGTCGGTACCCATCGCGGCGAACGACGAGTTGGGTTACCTGACCGGCGGGTTCAACCGGATGGCGGCGACCATCCAGTCGACGACGGAGGAATTGCGGCGCCACCGCGACGCATTGGAGGCGGAGGTGAAGGCGCGGACGCGCGCGCTCGAGGATGAATTGGGGGAAAGACGCCGCGCCGAGGCCCGCGCCGAGGCCGCCAGCCGGGCCAAGGGCGAGTTCCTCGCGAACATGAGCCACGAGCTGCGCACGCCGCTCAACGGCGTCATCGGCATGACCGGACTCCTCCTCGGGACGTCGCTGGATCCGCGCCAGCGCGAATTCGCCGAGACCGCGCGGCGCGGCGCGGAAAGTCTCCTGGCCGTCATCGGCGACATTCTCGATTTCTCCAAGATCGAGGCCAATCGCATCAGCCTGAACCCGGCCCCGTTCTCGCCCGCCGAGTGCATGCACGGCGTGCTCGACGTCGTCGCCGCGCTCGCCGAGGCGAAGGGGCTCGAGCTCTGCGCCGAAGTCGGCCCCGAAGTCCCGTCACGGGTCGACGGCGATGCCGATCGGCTCCGACAGGTGCTCTTCAATCTGCTCGGCAACGCCATCAAGTTCACGGAACGCGGCGAGATTTCCATCGTCCTCGGCTCCCGGCCCCTCGGCGACGGCCGCGTGGAACTCGGGTTCGAGATCCGCGACACCGGCATCGGCATGGCCCCGGAGGAGATCGACGGGCTCTTCGCGCCGTTTGCCCAGGCCGATTCCTCGATCTCGCGCCGCTTCGGCGGGACCGGTCTTGGCCTCGCCATCAGCCGGGGCATCGTTGCCGTCATGGGAGGCGAACTCACCTGCGAGAGCGAACCCGGGAGGGGTTCGCGGTTCCGGTTTGCCTGTCCCTTCGGCGCGCCAACCCCGCCGCCGCAACCCGCCGTCTGGCCCGCGCCACCACGCCTTTGGCTGATCGACGCCTGCGCTTCCCGGCGGCGGCAGGTGCGCAATCTCCTGTCCGCCTGGTCGCTGCCGCCACCCGTCGAGTCCGACTCGATTGGCGCCGCGGGGCGGTTGCTGGCGGGTTCCCGGCGGCCCGACGTCGACCGGGTACTGTGCGCGCGTCCCTCGGGCGACGGGGATTGTCTCGCGCTGTTGCACCACATCCGGCGCGCCCTGGGGGACACGGTGCGGATCGGGTTGCTGGCGCCGAAATCCGCGTTGCCAACCCGGGAAGAAGCCCGGGAAGCGTCGCTCGACGCGTGGATGTCCAAACCTTTGCTGGCGGACGGACTCCGGCACTTTCTCGAGGACTCCGCCCGTGTCCGCGACCTTCCCGACGTGGTGCCGCCCACGGAACCATCCACGGACGACCTACCGGGGTTTCCCGTTTTGGTCGCCGAGGACAATCCCATCAACCAACGCCTCGCGGTGCTGATGCTCCGGCGGCTCGGCCACCCCGCGCATCTGGTGATCACCGGCAGGCAGGCTCTGGTCCGGCTTCGTGCCGTCGCCTATCCGGTGGTCCTCATGGACTGCCAGATGCCGGAAATCGATGGCTGCGAGGCCACGCGCCGCATCCGTGCGGAACCCGGTGTCTATGGGGATCCCTACATCGTCGCCTTCACCGCGCATGCCTTCCTGAAGGAAGAACTGGAAGGGCGTCAGGCGGGCATGGACGATTACCTCACCAAGCCGATACGTCTGGGAACGCTGCGGGACGCGCTGGCGCGCGCCGCCAAGGCGCGTTCCCTGCAACTCCCCGAAATCATCCCCATCCTCGATTGAACGTGAATCCACGACTGGTGAGTGCCCTGGGTCTGGCGACGATGCTCGCGCTGGCTTGGCTCTTCTCGGCGAACCGCCGGCAATTTCCTTTCCGCGTCGTCTTCTGGGGCGTGGCACTGCAATTCGGTTTCGCCCTGCTCATCCTCCGCAGCGAACCGGGTCGCCACGTCTTCGCGGCCTCCCAGAGCGCCGTGGAGCACTTCATCGCCTTTGCCGGCGAGGGAACGTCCATGGTGTTCGGTCCCCTTGCCGATCCCGCGGCCCTCCGGAATGGCTTCGGCGCGGCCAACGGCGTCATCCTCGCCGTCGGGATTCTCGGCACGATCGTCCTGGTGTCGGCCGCCTCGTCCATCCTGTACCACTACGGCCTGCTGCAGCGCGTCGTCCGCGGCATCGCCTGGGCCATGCGACGCACCATGGGCACCAGTGGCAGCGAAACCCTCTCCGCCGCCGCCAACATCTTCATGGGACAGACCGAGGCGCCGCTCGTGATCCGCCCCTACCTGCCCACGCTCACCCGGTCCGAAGTCCTCGCCGTCATGACCGGCGGCATGTCCACCATCGCAACCAGCGTCCTCGGAGCCTACGTCAGCTTCGGGATTCCCGCCGGGCACCTGCTCACCGCCTCGGTGCTCAGCGCCCCCGCCGGCCTTGCCATCGCCAAGATCATGCTCCCGGAAACCGAGGCCAGCCAAACCATGGGAGCCTCCACCGCCGAGGTCCCGCGCGAAACCGTCAACGGCCTCGACGCCCTGTGCCAGGGCGCCGCCGACGGACTCCGACTCGCCCTCAATGTCATCGCCATGCTGGTCGCCTCCGTCTCGCTCCTCGCCGCCGTCAACTGGATGCTCTCGCACGCGATCGGCTGGGCCGGCATCGACGTGGCCACGCCGCTCCAGACCCTCTTCGCCTGGGCCAACCGACCCATCGCGTGGATCCTCGGCGTGCCTTCCCGCGATTGCGCCGCCATCGGCGAGATCCTCGGCGAACGGATCGTCCTCAACGAATTCGTCGGCTATCTCCACCTCTCGCGGATCCGCGACACCCTCGATCCGCGCTCCCACCTGCTCGCGGTCTACGCCCTCTGCGGCTTCGCCAATTTCGGGAGCATCGCCATCCAGATCGGCGGCATCGGGGCCCTCGCGCCGGTCCGGCGCGGCGATCTCGCCCGCCTGGGATTCCGATCGATGTTCGCCGGGCTTCTGGCCTGCTACATGACGGCCTGCGTGGTCGGGGTCCTCACCTGACGCCGGATGCAGGCTCCCTTGCCACACCCAACCCCTACCAACGGCACACCATGACCGGCACGTCCACCCTCGCATCCGCCCGCCATCGGCGGCGCGCGTTCACCCTGATCGAACTGCTGGTGGTGATCGCGATCATCGCCATCCTCGCCGGGATGTTGCTGCCGGCGCTCGCCAAGGCGAAGTCCAAGGCCCAGGGCATCGCCTGCCTGAACAACGAGAAGCAACTGCTTCTGGCGTGGATGATGTACGCCGACGACCACCGCGACCGGTTGCCGCCGAACGTTCCCCAAGGCGGGTGGGCCGACGGCCAGCTCAACTTCGAGGCCAACCACTACGACAACACCAACGTCAACTACCTGCTCAAGGCCAAGATCGGCCCCTACACCCGGGGCATCGGGATCTACAAGTGCCCGGCGGACATCTATACCTGCCGCATCGGCACCGCGCAGATGCCCCGCGTCCGCAGCGTCTCGATGAATGCCTACATCGAGGGCGGCGCGTACGGCACGGATGCGAACAACTCCGTCGCGGCCCCGGGTTGGTATTGCTACAACAAGATGTCCGACATCCGGGAACCGGCACCCGGCAAACTGTGGGTTTTCGTCGACGAACATCCCGACAGCATCAACGACAGCTGGATGGTCAACGGGGCCACGGCCCGCGACGGTTGGGCGGACCTGCCGGCCAGCTATCACAACGGCGCCGGCGGCTTCGGTTTTGCCGACGGGCACGGCGAGATCAAGAAGTGGCTGGAGAAGAGCACCCGGGTCCCGGTGCAAAAGAAGCAGTACAATGGATTCCCCGCCCCCAAGAGCCGCGACCTTGCCTGGGTCCTCGAACGCACCACCGCGCCCAGCAAATAGCCGCCGACAAAGCGGCCCGACACCCCGGCGTCCCGGGATCCATCCGTTGGATCGACGGCAGCCAGGGCCCGGAGGATCGGATTGCACGGCATCCGGGGATGCCCGCGGCCCCGGTCGCCACGCAGGAAGCCGCATCAAGGCAGTTCCCGGCACCGATATAACTTCGAATCCGAATCCAATGGGAACGACAGGCCGCGGTAACGCTCGCCCGGCCCCAGGGTGAAGGTCTGGACCGGACTCCAAACCGGGCCATCCAACGTGTCGCTCGACTCCAAGATGTATTTCTTCCCGGCCACCCCGTAGAGCACCACCCCGGGCTCACCCAACGGCCTGGCCTCGAGCACCGGCGCGCGCGCGACCACCACCACCTTGCCGGCGGATCCCGCACCGCGGAACAACTGCCCGTCCGAGCCCTGGCCAAACACATCGACCGGCGACAAAACCACCGACGCCGATACTCCGGGAGCCGTGTCGAACACCAGCGCCGCGATGTCGTCGTTGGCCCCCACCAGCGCCCCGGGAACGAAGTCGATGGTCGCCAGGAAACTTCCCGCGTTGGGTTGGATCACCGCCGATTGGATCTCCGGGGCCAGGGATCCCAACCGCAGGTTCTCGAGTCCCGCCGAACCGGTCTCCAGCCGGAAATCCAGGCGATCGAGTCCAATGCCCGTCTGAAGGTGGATCGGGACCGATTGGCTCTCTCCCGCGAGCAGGTTGGTGCGCCCCAAAGCCACGCGGAAATCCGCCTGGGTATCCTTGACCACCACGTTGAACGCCTTGGCCGCCGCCAGCGAAGGCACCCCGTCGTCGCGCACCACGACCGTGATCCGATGGGTTCGCCCGCCCTGCGTCTCGTTCGGGGTCCACCGGAATTCCCCCGTGTTTGGATCGATCGACGCTCCCACCGGCGCACCGGCATCCAGGGAGAACGCCAACCGGTTCCGCGGCAGATCCGCGTCCCCCGCGGCTGCAACGAACGACAGCAACTGCCGTTCGCGCACCACGGCGTCCGGAATGTCGTCCAAGGTCGGCGCCGAATTGATCTCCCGGACCACGATCACCACCCGGTTCGTCGCCGACAGGCTCGGGAACCCGTCGTCGCGGACGACCACCTGGATGCGGTGGGTCGAGGGCCCATTCCCCTCTCCGGTCGTCCACGTCAACCGTCGCTCGGCCGCGTTCAGCAGGAGTCCCGGCGGCACATCGCCCAAAAGCGACAACGTCAGCGTCTGGCCTTCGTCCGGGTCCGCCACGGTGAAGGCGAGATCCAGCACCGCGCCTTCGTCGATCGTCACCGACGGCGCCAGCGTGATCGACGGCGACTGGTTCACGATGCTCACCGTCGTCTGCGCGTCCGGCGTTCCCGGCGTGGCCTGCCGGTTCCCGTTGCCGTCAGTCGCGACCGAATAGAAGGCGTAGCGGGAACCCAATTTGCCCACGTACGTCGCGCTCACCAAACGCGTCTTCGCCAACCACGGCACGAAGGTGCCCCCGTTCTCCGAGACATAGATGTCGTAATTCGCGATGCCGGAAACCGCCTGCCCCAAGGGGCCCAAGTCGCGCGCGCTCCAACTCACCTGGAAGTATTCGCGGCTTGCCGCCGGCAGGTCCGCCACCCGGCTCTCCGGCGGATCGGCATCGACGACGGCACCCGCGCCGGCCCCGTAGACCAGTATATAAGTTCCCGTGCCGTCGTCATCCAACAGATGCAGGATGTTCTCGCGGATCGGTCGCTTGCCCAGCCCGATGAAGGTCCGGTCCGTCGTCCAGACATTCGTGCCGATCGGGATCACGACGCCATCCGACCGGGTCACCCGGAGCAAATGATATTGGCCATCGGCTGGATCGGGCACCCGTAGGTATCCCCAACCCGACGGCATCGGCGCCTTGAGTTCCACCTGCAGGTGATCCGGGGAAACCGGCGCGTCCACCGAGGAGACCTGCACGAGTTGCACCCGGTTGGTCGTCCCGTCGCTGAGATAGAGCGTGTCCGGGTAGTCATGGATGTCCGGGACGTCGTTCACCAGGAAATCGGGCTTGCCGTCCTCGAACCGGCCGCCGGCCTGCACGATGTGGTCCATCTCGTGGATCGTCACGTCGTCGATCAACGACAACCGCGGGTTCCCGAGCCCGTCGATGTGCTCCCAGGTGGCCTTGTAATCGGTGAACAATCCCTGCAGGGACGACGTGAACAGCCAACGCCCGATGGCGTTTTCGCCGGGACCGATGTTCCCGAAGTTCACCGTGAGCGATGGGGACACGGCTTGCCCGGCGACTTCCGTGGCGATGATGTTGAAGTCGATGAGCAGGCCCTTCTCGTTCTCGATGATCCTGGGTTGCGCGGAGGTGATCCGGAAATTCTTTGCCACCCCAAACCCCCGGTTTTGGACCATCACCGCCAGGCTGTACGGAATGCTGGGCTCGATGACGTCCGTGAACGGATCGTCGCTGAACACGTCGCGTTGGTGGAAATATTGCAGGGTCAACCGCGGGCTGGGGAGAACCGTGATCGGAACCGGCGTCATGTCCACCGACACGTCGGTTCCTCCCAGCCGATAGCTCAGTCTGCCCCCGACCAGGAACCGCGTGGCCACCTTGGGCGCCGCGTCCACCGTCGGGATCAACGTCCACTTGGCGACGCCCGAAGCGTTCCCCGCGAGAATCCCGGTCCCGTCGACCGCGGAAAGCGTGGTGACCCCCTCGAACCGGACCCCGAACAGATCCGGTACCAAACGCCCGGCCTCGTCGCGGGTCTCGACTTCCACGCGCACGTTTTCCAACCGCGAGGCCCCGTTGTTGTCCAACTCCAGCGTCGCGCGGAAAGCATCGCGGGTCAGGACCGCTTCCTGTTCGAGCCGGAGTTTGACGCGGGCGCAGGTGCCGCCGGAGTCGGGTTGGGTCTCGTAGTAACGCTTCAGGTTCTGGATCTCCACGCTCACGCCGTTCTCCAGACTGTCGAATCCCGCCGACTCGCTCTCGCGGAAAGCCGCCGCCGCCGCCGCACCCAGCGTGCGCAGCACGTCGCCGGCGATGAAATTGGCGGACTGCCCCGCCGGAACGTCGGCGCGATTCAAAATCCCGGCATCCCAATAGTCCTGCGATCGGTTCCATCGATCCACGAGGTTCGCGGCATCGTCGCCCGAAACCGCGGCCGGCAGGGGCATGCCCAACAGGGCGATCCGCTCGCTGGCCGACACCCGGGGTCCACCCTCCGAAGCGTCGTCGATCGCGGCCTCGAATGCCGCCATCCACGCGGCGGCCACGGGCAACTCGCCGTCCTCCAACCGCATCCAGCCATAACTTCCCAGCAGGTAGGCTTCGTAATCCGCCACCGCACGGAGGCGTTGGGTCGCCTCGTACAGCGGGACCAATTCCGGGGTGGAGACCAGGCTCGCGAGCGCGGCCTTGCGGGAATGACCCGAGGTGATCCCCGTGAAATCACAGGCCGCGGCGGCGGCATTCTCGACCCCGGACGGCGTGTACCCCGGAATATCCCGGCAAGCCGTCAACAGGTCGCACGCGCATTCCACCACCTTCAGGAATTTGAGTATCTTGCCGGCCGTCTTCGCACCCGACGCAAAACATTTGAGCCCGGCTTTCCCGCAATTATACACGTCCGTATGCCCAAACCCGTTGGACAAGTCCTCCGCGCACTTCGCCGCGGCTTTCCCGCACTCGTAAATCGGTTTGAAATCGTCGGGAAGCGGGATCGGGATCCACTTGATCGCGCATTTTGCCGCTGCCAACAGCCGCTTCAACAAACACGGGTCGCAGGGAGTCGGCGTTGGGCTCGAGCTCGGACCCACGTAGCTTCCGCGGGACGGACCGCTGGTTCCCCCGCAGTCCGTGCAACCTCCCCCGGGCGGGGGGCCGGGCTCGCCGCCGCATCCCGGCCGGGCATTGTAAATCGCGATGGTCCCGCAGTAGGTGTTGGTCAGGGTGCCGCATACCAGTTCCCAACACGCCGTCGCCGTGGAATAGCACCAACCCGGGTCCCCGACGCCTGCTTTTCCGGCAGCCCGGACGGACGCACGCGCCCCCGGATGCAACCGCCGGATCGTCATCGGCACCGTGATCGAACTCTGCGCCGGCAGGGTTCCGATTTGGTCGATCAACGGCGTGAATTCCCATTGGGGGTGCGATGGGAATCCCAGGTGGGTGTTGTTCGCCGCGATCAACCCGTGGTTGGTCACCCGGATGTCGACGTGCGTCTCGTCCGCCGTGATGAGCGACAAATCGATGCTCGACGGCTCCACGGTGACCACCGGCACCGGCACCACCGTCTCGAAGGTCGTGTCGATCGTGATCTTGTATCGGTCCTCGATCGTCACCGGCTCCACCGTCCAGGTATAACTCACGACCTGCCGGCTGAGGAACGTCTGGATGTTGTTCGTGATCCCGGCCTTCAGGATGTGCGTCGCCTTGTAGGTGGCGTGCTTGTCCGCCGTCACCTCGATCTCGTAGTGATCCTCGCGCAACCGTGCGGCGAGGAATTTCCCGTTCGCGTCGGTGATCCCCGTCGCCACCGTTTCCCGCGTCACCGGGTCGCGCACCACCACGGTGGCACCCGCCAACCGCGGCGATCCCTCGGCATAATACGTGTATTCGTCGACGGCCTCGATCGCGAGGTCGCCCACCGCGAGGCTGATCGCCCGAAAATCGAAGGGCACCCCGAGGCCCGCGCCGGTCCCTCCCACCGCAAGGTTGCCGGTATAGGGGCCCAATGGCAGGTCCGGCGCCGGGGTCAACCGCAGGGTCACGTGGTTGGTTTCGCCGGGCGCGAGGCTCGGCATCGGGTTCGCGCTCGCCAATTGCATCCACGGCACCGCCGGCAACGACAGGGTCAACGGCCCGCTTTCCTTCCCGCCGGCGTTCACCACGTCGAATTCCACCACCGTCTGCGCGCCCACGACCATGCCCGCGTACAGCGTTTCGGGAATCGCCACCAACCGCGGCCTCAATGGCTCCACGTTGACCCCGAAATAGACGTCCCGCACCGGTCCCTCGGCGCTGGAAACCCT
>WBXI01000106.1 GCA_008933025.1 Verrucomicrobiota bacterium | reverse complement strand
GTCGCCGACGTGGGGATCCTGACGGCCTTGGGCGGCGTGGGCGGTTTGCTCACGCTGCGGGGTTGGGGTTGGCTGTGCGACCGTTTCGGAAGCCGGCCGGTGCTGCAGGTGGGCTCGATCCTCTGGGCGCTGGCCGGATTGGCGGCGTGGACGTTCGCGGGGGAACGCTTCTTTTGGCATCTGGCGGCGAGCTATCTGGTGATCGGCGGGACCACGGCGTGTTTCCAGCTCTGCCAGTTCAACCTCATGCTCAAGCTGGCGCCCGCGAACAAGGCGCCGTACGTCGCGGTGTTCCTCGCGCTCACCAGCGCCCTCGCGGCCGTCGGGCCCCTGCTGGGCGGCCTGATTCTCCGCTGGTTGCCCGACGAACTGGGCACGCTGCTCGGACAGACCATCCGCGATTACCACGTCCTCATCGCGCTCTCCATGCTCGGATGCCTGCTCAGCACCCATCTGCTGGGATTCGTGAACGAGGCCGAGGCGCACCCGCCCGAGGCGGTCTGGCGCACGATGCGCCGGATGCAACCGTTCAACCCCATGCTCACCCTCGGCAGCGCCGCCCAGTTGCTCGTCAGCCCCGGCGGCCTGCTGGCGATGGCCCACCAGTCCATCCGACTCGTCCGGCGGCAGGTGAAGGCCATCGGCAACGTCGGCGAGGTCCTGGTCGGCGGCACCGCGGATGCCATCCGCTCCCGCCTGCCCGGCGACGATTCGGGAAGAGGGCCGTAGGGGACGGGCGGTTTTCGGACGCCGGTGGCCGGGCACCTCGTTTCATCGAGGGAGGCAGGACGCCCCGTGGCTGGCATCGTCCGACGGCCAACACCGTGCTCACCGCTGCGGCGCCTCGTTCCCGATGTCGATCGCGATCTTCCAACTGCCGTCCGGTTGGCGGTGCCAGATGCTGAGGTATTTCCCCGTGGTGACCACCGGCGTGTTGCCGGGCCGCGTGCCGCGGGAAACGTAGGTACCCCAACTCCAGCCGAGATCGCCGCTGCGCGCCACCTCGGCGTACTGCGGGTCCCATTGCAGCGAGAGCGTCGGGTTCGCCGACAGGCCCCGGATCATGCCCTCGATTCCCGTGATGGGTTCGCCGACCGGGCCGAGCGAACGGATCTCCCTCGCGGCGAACTTGCGGTAGGCAACGACGGGTCCGTCGCGTTCCGACAGGCTGGCGAAAGCGCGGTCCGCCTCGAGGATCTGTTTGGCCGCCGCGAGGTCCGTCTGGAAGCCCGTTTTCGGCGCGGTCTTGCATCCGGTCCCCATCAGGAGGGTGACGGCGGCAACGACGGCAACGACGGGGAATCGGATCGGCAGGTTCATGGGGGAAAGGGGCGGCGGCCGCCGGAAAAGCGCGGGCCGCGGCTCAATGGTTGAAGACAAACTCCGGCGAGTTCAACAACGCCCAGAGCACGTCCTCGGTCGCCGACTCGCGCGTCGCGCCCGGGATCATGTAGGCGGCCGTCGCCGTCGCCAGTTCGGTCGGTTCGGGCGCGCGCCCGTAGGCCGCGAAGTACAGTTCGGCGACGATCGCCGCCGGCGCGAGGTCGCCCTTGGCGAGCTTTCGCGCGCGGCCGTCCGGGCTCGCGATCTTGGCCTGGAGCGCGGTCGCGTTCATCAGGTGCAGGGATTGCACCACGCTCATCTGGCGGTCGCGTTCGCACGGCGGGTCGCTGCTGGGATTCGGCCGGCTGAAGGCATCGAGGAACTGCGACGCCGACTTGTACGTCCACGTCTGCATGGCCCGCGACCCGGGGGGCAATCCCGCGAAGGTTTCCGGCACCCCCGTGATGTCGCACACCGCGTCCAGCAGCACCTCGGCGCGCAACCGGCGCCGCGCCGCGCGCGAGAAATGCCGGATGTCGCCCAGATTGGTTTCGTTCGGCTTCCCGCCGAGTTGGTACAGGCGGGACGCGGCGATGGTGCGGATCAGGTGCCGCAGGTCGTACCCGTGGGCCGCGAAGTCGGTGGCCAACGCGTCGAGCAACGACGGGTTCACGCAGGGGTTCGAGATGCGGAAGTCGTCGACGGGATCGACCAGTCCGCGTCCGAAGAAGCCCGCCCACACCCGGTTCACCGCCGCGCGCGCGAAGAACGGGTTCGAGGGCGCGGTCATCCATGCCGCCAGCGCCCGCCGCGGATCCGTGCCTTCCGCGATGGCGGCGGGCGGCGCATCCGGTGCGCGCGGGGCCAGCACGGCCTGGGTGACCGGATGCTTCACCGTGCCGCCGGGCGCGTAGAAGAAGGTCTCGGTCCCCGCGGAGATCGGCGGCGAAAGCCCCGCGCCGCGTTGCCGCACCGGGCCGAAGTAGGCGGCCAGTTGGTAGAAGTCGTCCTGGCTCCACCGCTCGTTCGGATGGTGGTGGCACTTCGCGCACTCGAGTCGCACCCCGAGGAACAACTGGCTGAACATCGTGGTCAGCTCGGGGGGTTCGCGGCGGTCGCGGTACACCACCGCCGGGCCATCCCGATGGTTGGAACCCTCGGCCGCCACGATCTCCCGCGCGAACTGGTCGAAGGGTTTCCCCTCGCGGAACGAGGCGCGGATCCATTCGTCCAGAACCATGACGCTCTTCACCCCGACGCGGTCGGGATTCGGCCGGAGCAAGTCGGCCCATTGGTTGGCCCAGTACTCGGCGAATTCCGGACGCGCGAGCAGGCGATCGACCGCTTCCGCGCGCGCCGCCCGGCGGTCCTTCGCGCAATCGGCGAGGAAGGCCCGCGCCTCAGCCCCCGTGGGCAGGACCCCCGCGACGTCGAGGGATACCCGGCGCAGATACTCGGCGTCGGTGCAGGGTTCCGACGGGAACAACCCGAGTTCCTGGTGGCGGGCGAAGGCCCGTTCGTCGACGAAGTTGTTCCGGGGCAGCGCGGCGTAGCGTTCCGCCGGCAATTGCCGGCGCGCGGGCACCGTCACCCGCGAGGCGGCCACCAGTCCCATGTAGCGCGCCACCACCACCGCGGCACCGGTCTGCGTGCCGGCGGTCACCCGGCCCGCCTCGTCCACCTGCACGATTTCCTTGTCGCTCGCGACGTATGCCGCGAGGTCGGTGACGTCGCGCGCGGTGCCGTCCGCGTATTGGGCGCGCACCAGCAGGCGCTGCCGTCCGCCGTGCGGGTAACGACGCTCTTCCGGGAACACCGCCAGGTTGGTCAGCGCCGCCTCGCGCGCCGCGGTGTACGGCATCCCCGCGCCGATCCACCGCGCCACCAACCGGTGGGTCGCCGAGTTCTCCTCGAAGCGCTTGCCGCCCTCGTGCGGGACCCGCAACAGCGGCTTCATCAGGAAGAGGCTCGCCTCGGGCGACGCCGGGAATACCCGCCGTCCCCGCGCGTCCTTCACGATCTCCCCCCAATCGTGCTTCGGATCGTACGAGAAGATCGACTGCTTGAACCCGTTCTGTCCCTCCGCCTTCGCATGGCACGCGCCCGCCGAACATCCCGCGCGGTTCAACGCCGGCAACACGTCGCGCACGAAACTCACGTCGTCCCCGCCCCGCGCCAATCCCTCGACCCGCACCGGGATTTCCACGCGGTGACGACCGACGGTCGCGACCAACTTTCCCGCCCCATCCGCCGTCGCGGCCACCCGTCCGTCGCCCGCCAACAGGAAGGGCGACTTCGCGGCGACGCTCCATCGGGCGGCGTCCGTGGCATCGATCTCGAACCCGTCCGCGAGTTTTGCGGTGATGCGGACGCCGTGGCGCGGGGCGATGGCATCCAGACGGAGGGACGCGGGTTCGGCGGAGATCGAGACGACGCGCGCGTCCCGCGGCAGCGTGGCGGCGGGAGCGCGCCGACGCGCGAGCGTCTCGGTGGTGGCGACGGGGGACGGCGGCGCCTTCGCCGGGGCATTGGTCGCCGGGTTGCCGGGCGCCAGTCGGAGGAGTTCCTTGCCGTCCGGATCCCACACGCCGACGACCCCGTCCTGGGAACCGGCGGCGACCCTCGTTCCGTCGGCCGTGACGTCGAGCGCGAGCACGGCATCGCCGAGTCGGGCGAGGACCTTTTCGTCGGCGCTTCCCGAACTCTGCTCGCCGGAATGGGGGCGGAGGTTCGTGTAGCGCAGCACCGCGCCGTCGTCGGTCGTCGCGAACACCGACGCGCCGGCGCCGGGCCACCGGACGGCGGTGACGGCCCCGACATGTTCCCCGAGATGGACGAGTTTCTCGCGCGTGACGATGTCCCAGACCTTGAGTTCGCGGTCCGCGGCGGCACTCGCCACCTGGGTGGCATTGGTGTTGAACGCCACCGAGAGGACCTGCGCGGAATGTCCCTCGAGGGTCGCGACCTCGGAGTGCGTCCGTGCATTCCACACCCGTACCAAACGATCGGCACCGGCCGTGGCAATGCGTTGGCCGTCGCTGCTGAAAGCGATGCCCAACACCGCGTCGGCATGGGCTTTCCAACCCGCCATGACGTTGGTGCCGGCGAGCGAAAGCAGCGCGACGCGCCCCGGTCGTGCCGGGCTGCCGAGGCCGGCCGCCAAGGCCGCGCCGTCCGGCGCGAAGGCGAGTGCGTTGACCCGGGCATCGATGCCGCGGGTCCAGTCGCGGACGATCCGGAGATCCGGGCCCTCCCGAAGCACGACCCGGCCATGGCTCCCCACGGCGAGGCGTTTTCCGTCCGGCGACCACGCCACGGCCTGGATCGGGTCGGGTGCGTCGCGGAGTTCGACGGGCGCGGCGGCATTGGTGGCCGCCAGATCGGTGATCCAGAGTGTCGCGCCGCGGCCGAATGCCAGTCGTTTGCCATCGGGAGAGAATCCGACGGCGAAGACGGGACGGTAAGAAGCGGGCAACGGTCCGAGGACGAGGGAAGGTTCCGGTTCCGCCGCGAGACCCAGCGGATCCCATGCGCCGCCGGCCTTGATCCAATCGCGAAGCGCCCGGATGCGGGGTTCGTCGAGTTGCCGTTTGGGCGGCATGTGGGGATCGGCACCCGGCGCGAGGACGGCGATGAGCCGGCTGGTTTCCGGATGACCGGGAACGAGCGCGGGGCCTTCCTCGCCGCCGCGGAGCAATGCCTCGCGCGAGTCGAGGACGAGACCCCCCTTCTTCTTCTCCGGGTTGTGGCACGAGAGGCACTCGTCGCGAAGGATGTTGAGCGCGGCGCGCGCGATCGGGGGCGGGGCGGGGGATGCGGCGCGGGCGAGCAGGCATCCGGCGGCGAGCATCCATGCGAGAAGGCGAACCTTCCCGGTCCATGCAGTGTGATCGGCCGGAGACATAGCGGGTAACCCCGACCCTGTCCGACCCCGGCGTCGATGGGGAGTGGGATTTTGGGGCATGGGGGCAGGGGGGTGCATCCCCATCCCCCCGGGATGCTGTGCCGGGCCCGCGCGCGAAGCGCCGCCCGGTTGACATGGGAAGGAGCCAGCAAGGCCACGCCGCATGGCGGCGAGCCCGATCGCCCCGCAAAGACATCCCGACGTTCCATCGCGCCCGCAAGGCGGGTCTCACACCGCTGCCGCGCCCGGGAGGACGAGTCGGCGGTCGGTCAGCCCAGATACTGTTCGTCGGTCACCTTTTCCATCCACTCGGCGATCTTGCCGTCGACCGCTTCCTGGATCGCGAAGTGGGACATTGCCGTGGTGGGCGCGGCGCCGTGCCAGTGCTTCTCTCCCGGCGGAATCCAGATCACGTCGCCCGGCCGGATTTCCTCGATCGGGCCACCCCAACGCTGCGCCCGGCCACAACCAGCCGTCACGACCAGGGTCTGGCCCAGCGGATGGCTGTGCCATGCGGTTCGGGCACCCGGTTCGAAGGTCGCGTTGAGCCCGGTCGCGCGGGCCGGTGGCGCGGACGCAAACAGGTGGTCGATTCGCACCGTGCCGGTGAAGTATTCGGCCGATCCGTGGGTGGACGGCTGCGATCCAATTCTTTTGATATCCATAGTCGATCGTCCTGGGTCGTGCGGTGTTCCGTCCCCGGCGTCACGGCCAATCCCGGGATCCGAGACGCTTCTCGACAATGCCCCGCCAGCCGTCCCGCGAGGAGACTGCAAAACGCGGAACCGTCGTCCGGGACTTCGTCGGGGCCATGTCCGTGTCGAATCGGTGGCTCAAGTCCTGCCGGAGGATTCGGCCCCACGCCTCGTCCAATCGATGCATCGCGATGATCTCGATGCCCGCACGATTCCGTGCCTCCCATAGAAGTCCAACATCCCGTGCGCCCCGGCAATCCCGCGGATGGCGGATCCGGCGATGTTGGGTCGGGCGGCAGCCAATCGAAGCCGTTCACGGGCATGGGTCGCCCGGGAGCGCCCGCGGACATGACCCGCCGTGCAAGTCCAACGGTCCCCGATGGGCGTTCATGTCGTGCTGGACCATCACCCACCGAGCGCGCCCATCCACCGCAGGACCCACGGGCGCACACCAGTCCCCGAGGACGGATCCCGTGGCTCGGTGCCGGTGTGGTGCATCGCTTGCCGCCCCGGAGGCCCATCGACGGCGACCACCCGGTTCGCCAGCGGCGTTCGTTCGGGGGCGGCGTCAGCAAAGACCTGTCCCTCGATCGGATGGGCGTGGTATCGTGCCGTTTCGAACCAATCCATGGCCCTCAAAGCGACCATCTACAAAGCACAGATCCAGCTCTCGGACATCGATCGCAATGTCTATTGCGACCGTTCGGTGACGATTGCCCGGCATCCGTCGGAGACCGACGAGCGCATGCTCATCCGACTGCTGGCATTCGCCCTGAACGCGCGGGACAGCCAGGAGCAGGCCGCGCTGGAATTCGCCAAGGACATGTGGGAACCGGACGAACCGAGCCTGTGGCAGAAGGATCCCACCGGTCGCATCACCCATTGGATCGATGTGGGGCAACCCGACGAAAAGCGATTGCTGCGGACGTCGGCCCGGGTCGACCGGATGAGCGTCTACAGTTTCGGTGCCGGCACCCCGATCTGGTGGAAGGGTCTGGAGACGCGGGTCACCCGCCTGCGCAATCTCGTGGTCTGGCAGATCCCGTCGGAGCAAAGCCAGTCGCTCGCGGCGCTGGCGCAGCGGACGATGGAGCTGCAGGTCACCGTGCAGGACGGCTCGATTTGGGTGGGTGACGGCACCCGTTCCATCGAGGTGGTTCCCAAGTGCCTTTGGGATCCGGCCGGGGGTTGAAGTCCCGGCAGGGCCCCATGCCTTCTCCGGGCCGTGGAAACAGGGGAACGAGCAACTCAACGGATCGAGTCCGGCGGAATGCCCGGAGAGTTCGCGGTGCGGCGGCCGCTCCGCAACAGCCAGCCCAGATAGCCGGCCGCGGTGATGTCATAGGCGAGGCAGAACCCCGGCCACCACGCGGGCACCCCGGGATTGGCGAGCAGGCGGCCGTGGAAGAAATCAAAGACCCCGTGGGCGAACAGGGCGGCGACCACGAGCCAGAGGGTGAGTCGGAAGCCCAGCACCGAATCCAGGATGAAGCCGCCGATGGCCACCGACTCCAGAGTCAGTGCCCTCATGAAACCGCCCATGACGGCAAACAGGCCGTAATAGGAGGCGACCACGATCGTCACCGTCGGATAGAAGGCCCGGTCCCGGTCGAGTCCGACGAAGCGGGCGAGCAGCGAGACCGCCAGCGCGAGGCCCGGGGTTATAGAAGCACGGACCGCCTCGTCGCGGTGCGCTGCTTCGTGGCGGGAAAGCTCTCGGTGACCTCATATCCCGGCCACGGAAAGCCGCGGGGACCCTATCGGGAACGCCCGTTGTAAATGGGTTTTCCCGACGCGAGGTAATCTTGGAGGACTTTGCGGGCGTCGTCCCTGCCCACATCGCGCATCACGGCGATGCCCCGGGCTTCGAAGGCCATCGGCCAATCCGGCGTCTTGGGTCCTTCGTCGAATCCGATCGCCCGAATGTCCTCGTCTCGTGCCCCGCAAATCACGCTCCTGAGCCCGGACCAAGGAATGGCTCCAAGGCACATCGCGCACGGTTCGGCGCTGGTGACCAGTTGAAGGGAGGGCATTTCGGTGGCACCGAGGTCATGGCTGCCAAGGATCTGTTGGGCGATGGCGATGGCGACGATTTCGGCATGCGCGATCGAGCACTTGGACGCGACGACGAGGTTGATTCCCGCGCTGACCAACATCCCGGTCGCGGGATTGAATATGGCGGCTCCAAATGGCCCCCCGGTGCCATGCTCGAGGTTCAACCGCGCAAGGCGGATCGCCAGTCCCATCCGGTCCTCCAGGCGTGGGTACGTGTGGTCCGGCGGTGGAAGGGCGGATTCGATCCAGTCCGGAAGGCACAGCGTGATGTTGCGAAGCCTGGCCATGTAGGGAGGGTTTGGATTCGGGTTGGGTCGCGGAAGTGTGGCGTTGTCCGGCCTGCCACGAGCATCGCCGAAACCCTCCCGACGGCGTTTCCTGTGCAAGGATGCTTTTCCGTCCGGTGCTGTCGATGGACAAGTCGTGGATGGACTCTCGAGTCGAAGCCCAGGCCCGGAAGGGGGGCGCGCCATTTTCTTTCTGCCGTATCTGCGGGATCGGGTCGTGGGTTGGTTGGCGGGGACCCTGTTGCGGTGGATTGTTCCGGTCTCCCAATCCCCGGCGATCTCGGCAAGGAGGGAGGACTCGTTGGGGAAGCCCGGGCGATCCCGATGTCTCCGGCGCTCGCGAACCACTCGCCGCAAGGCCGGCCCATCGGTTCCGCATCCGCCTGCGGGAATTCGCGGCGGCCTTCGGGCTCATCATCGCGCGGGCTGCCGCTCGCGTCTCCCCGTGGGGAACGGAGGCATGGCCGGGCGCCTCGGCATCGCCCTCCATATCCGCGCCCTCGGGCGCCTGCCTGCGTCCGCGACGGGACGGTGACGCCGGCCATGCGGCCCTCCGTCCGGCCCCGCTTCTCCTAAATTGGCGCCGGGCCGGCAACTGCCGGTGGGAGGCGGCCGCAACTCGCCACGGTTCGGGGCCCGACCACCCCTTGGCCCAAGATATTCGTCCCGGCGCCGATGCAATCGGAAGCAGAGACGGCAGGTTCTGCCTGCCGCATGAAGTTCAACCGATCACTCCGGCCGGAAGCCTTCACACTGATCGAATTGCTGGTGGTGATCGCCATCATCGCCATCCTCGCGGGGATGCTGCTTCCGGCATTGGCGAACGCGAAGTCCAAGGCGCTGCGCGTCTCCTGCACGTCGAACTCGAGGCAGCTCTCGATCGCCATGGGCATGTACGTGACCGAGTACAACGGCAAGTTCCCGCCGCGCTTTCCCGATCCCGAAGCCGGCCCGGCGTATCCCTGCAAGCCGTGCCGGACCACCAACTGGCTCCCGTACGCCATGCCCTTCGTCAGCGGCAGCACCAACCTGTTCGTCTGCCCCGGCGACACCGGCATTCCCGAGACCTTCGCCGCCGACCCGTTCAACCAGATCACCACGAACCGCCCGAAGCGCTTCGCCAACTTCTATGGCTCCAGCTACTGCCTCAACACCGTCGTCACCCGGCTTGGCACCGAGGCCTCCATCGTCCAACCGTCGGACACCTACTACGGCGCCGAGGTGTGGTCGTGGCATCCGGCCAAGGCGTTCGCGACCGAGAACTTCAAGAACAAGACCACCAAGCAGGTTCGCGTGGCCTATTTCGTCGACGGTCATGCGGGGCTGATCTCCGAGATCGCTCTCGCCGAACAATGCGCCCCGCCCGCCGCACCGGGCATCGGCCCGGTCCCATGAACCGGAATCCCGCCATCCGGATGTCCAGGCGCCGCACCGCCCTCGCCGCCCTCGCCTTCGCCGCGTTGCTTCTGCCCGCCTGCCGCCGGGCGGGTTCGGACGTGCTCGGTGTCGCGCCCGCCGGCACGGCGGTCACGGTCGGCACCGCCATGGGCACCCCGACCCGGCAGCCGGTCACCGTCTCCGGCGTCATGGTCGAGAAGTGCCCGGTCGCCGGATGCTGGTTCGTGCTCAAGGACGATTCGGGGTCGATCAAAGTCGACACCAAGTCGGCCGGCTTCGTCGTCGTCGACGTCCCGGTCGGCACCCGGATCACCGTCGGGGGCCGGGTCGACCGCGACGGCACCCAACCGGTCATCGCCGCCGACGGCATCCGGTACTGAGATGACCACCGGCCGCTGGACCCTGCTCGGTGTCGTGGCCGTCGGCGTCGCCGCGGTGGTCGGCTGGTCCTTGGGATTTCCCGGCCGAGGCCACCGCGTCGACCTCGCGGCCGAACCCGCGGCGGGCACCCGCATCGAGTCCGCGCCGCTCTGTCCTTGGCGCAATCCCGCGCCGGATCTGGCCGAGTTCTTCCCCGGCGCCGACGAGTCGCGACCCGAACTGCTCATCCTCAGCGGACTGCGGCCCGAGCTCGCCCGCCGGTTGGGCCACACGCCGTCCTCCGATGACAACGCGGTCCACGTGCAGCGGATCCATGCCTCCGGCCGGCCCGTCGGCCTCGTCGTCGTCCGCCGCGTGAAGGGGGAATCCGGCGCCGTCGAGTTCGTCCTCGCGCTGGAGACGAACGGCGTCGTCCGCGGGCTCCGTTACCAGCGCATGCGCGAGCCCGCGGAAACGGAGGCGTTCCTCGTGTCCGCCGCATGGCGGTCCGCCTTCGCGGGGAAGGGCGTGCACGACGCGTTCGTGCCGGGCCGCGATCTCCCCGACCCACCCGCCCCCGCACGCGTCTCCGCCCTCGCCGTCGCGGACGGCGTCCGCGAATTGCTCGTGCTGCTGGATGTCGCCGCCGGGCCGGGCGCGATCCGGCGGCCCCTTGCGCCCGCTTCCAACCCCGCCCACCCGCACCCCTGATGGCATCCGACCTCCACGGGTGACCCGCGCACCATGCTCCGATTCGCGTGCCGCAACCTGTTCCGACGACCGATCCGGCTCTTGCTCGCCGGGTCCGGGATCGCCGTGTCGGTGGCGGTCTGGATCGTGCTCAGCGCGTTTGGCGACGGTTACCGGCAGGCGCTCGGCGGTGAACTCCAACGCGCCGGCATGCAGATGATGCTCGTGCCGCTGGGGTGCCCCTACGACGCCGCGGCGCGCGTGCTGCAGGGGCGGTCGCTGGACATCTCGCTGCCCGCGGACGCCGTCGACGCGGTCCGCGCCGACCCGGACGTCGCGGTGGCCGCCCCCCTGCTGATGGCGGCGATGCCGCGGCCGTCCGAGGGGCGTACCGACCTGTGGGTCGGACTGGACCGGTCGGCCCTCGCCCTCAAGCCGTGGTGGCGCGCGCGCAGGGGACGCGACTGGTTCGACGCCACCAATGGCGTGATCCTCGGTGCCGAGACCGCGGCCATCGAACTGCGCGAGCCCGGCGACGCCCTGCATTGTCCCGGGATCGGCGCGACCTTTCGCGTCGAGGGCGTGCTCGAGCGCGGCGGCACGGCCGACGACGCGCTCTTCTTCATCCCGCTCGCCACCGCCCAGCGGACGTTCCACCAGGAAGGGCGGGTGACGGCGGTGGCGATCCGGCTCCGGGACCCCGCGCGGATCCGCGAGGTGGCGGCGCGGCTGCAACGGATCCCCGGCGCGCAGGTCGTCACCATGACCGAGATGATGGGCACCTTCCTGAACCTCGTCGGCACCGTGCGCACCCTCATGCTCGCGCTCGCGGTGGTGGCGATGTCGACCGGCGTGCTGGGCATCTTCAACACTTTGCTCGCGGCGGTGGTGGAACGGACCCGCGAACTCTGCCTGCTGCGCGCGCTGGGCGCCTCCCGCGGGCAAGTGTTCGGCCTGATGACCCTCGAGGCGGCGATGCTCGGCGCCGGCGGCGCCACGGCCGGCGTCCTCCTCGCCTTCGCCGTCGGACACCTCGTGGAGTCGTTGGTGAAGTCGTACGTGCCGCTTCCACCCGCCGGGTCGCTGGTGCAGATCGGTCCCGGTCTGGTCGCGCGCACGCTCGTGCTCGCGGCGCTCGCCGGATGGGTGGCGGCCCTGTATCCCGCGTGGCGCGCCAGTCGGCTCCCGCCCGCGCTCCCCTCCGGCACGCCATGAGGCCCTCCTGGATACTGTTCGCCCTGCGCGATGGCTGGCGTCGGCCGTTGCGGTCCGCCGTGGCCGCGGCCGGCGTGGCGCTCGCCGCCGCCGCCTTCGCCAGCCTGCTCGCCTTCCAGCGCGGCTACCGCAACGGCATGGACGCGGAACTCGGCCGGCTCGGCGCCCACGTGCTGGTGGTGCCCAAGGGCTGTCCCTACGACGCCGCGTCCATCGCCCTCCATGGCGCCAATTGGCCCTGCCACCTGCGGCCCGAACACCTGCTCGGCGTCCGCGGCGTGCCCGCCGTCGCCGTCGCCGCCCCCGCGTTCATGAACGCCTTCCCGACGGCGGACGGCGGACAGGACGTCGTGGTCGGCGTCACCCCGGACCTTCTCGGTCTCAGGCCCGGATGGCGGATCGACGGGCACTTCCCGCGGGCCGACGACGAGTTGCTCGTGGGCGCGGAGATGGCGGCGCGCCGTCGCTGGAGCCCCGGGCAGGTGGTGGGAATGACGGCATTGCCCGGCCGTGCCCTGCGCGTTGCCGGCGTCCTCGCCCCCACCGGCGGTGCCGACGACTCCTTCGTCTACCTCACCCTGGAATCCGCCCAGCGTGCCTTCTCGCACCCCGGCGGCATCACCCACATTCTGGTGAGGCTGCGGGATCCCGACCTCCTCGACGACGCGGTGTCGCAGTTGCGCGGCTGCGAGGCGGGCATGGACATGAACATCGTGCCGATGACCCACCTCTTCCGCACCATCCAGGAACTGGTGAACTCGACGCGCCTCTGGCTCGGATGCGTGGCCGTCGTCGCGCTGCTGGTCGCCGGTGCCGGCGTCGCCAACGCCGTCCTGATGGCCGTCGCCGAGCGTACCCGGGAGATCGGCGTGCTGCGCGCGATCGGCGCCTCCCGGGCCGACGTCTTCCGGTTGTTCTGGATGGAGGCGCTCCAACTGTGCGTGGTGGGCGCCGCGTCCGGCATTCTCCTCGCGGCGGGCGCCTCGCGGTTCGTGGAGTCCTGGTTGCGGTCGCGCCTGCCCTTCGCGCCGACCGACGCCTTGGTGCGCGTCGAGTGGTCGGTCGCCGTCGCCACGCTTGCGGGCGCCGTGGTGCTGGGCAGCCTCGCCGCGCTCATGCCGGCGTGGCGCGCCTCACGGCTCCAACCCATCGAGGCCATCCGCAATCCCGAGGACTTCGCATGAACACCATCGACCGCTCCCCGTCCCCCGCCGACCCCGTGATCGTCGCCGCGGGCCTCTCCAAGACCTATCCCCGCGGGCGGGAACAGGTGCGCGCGCTCGACGGCATCGACTTCGCGGTGGGCCGCGGCGAGTTCGTCGCGGTGGTGGGCCCGTCGGGCTCGGGCAAGACCACCCTGCTGAATCTGCTCGGCTGCATGGACACGCCGACCGGCGGGACGCTGCGGCTGGCGGGGCGCGAGATCTCGGGCCTTTCCGAGACCGACCGGACCCTGCTCCGCCGCCGACATCTCGGTTTCGTGTTCCAGCATTTCGGGCTCGTTCCAACCCTGACGGTGGCCGAGAACGTCGCGTTGCCCCGACTGTTCGCACGGCGCGCGGAAGACGGCCGCGTCGGGGAACTGCTGCGGCAGGTCGGGCTTTGGGACCGGCGCGATCACCGGCCGCACCAACTGTCCGGCGGTGAGATGCAGCGGGCGGCGATCGCCCGGGCGTTGGTGAACGACCCGTCGCTGCTGCTGGCCGACGAACCGACCGGCAACCTCGACAGTGCGACGGGCGAGTCTGACATCGGGCTGTTCCGCCAGCTTAATGCCGGCGGGCTCACCATCGTGGCCGTGACCCACAACGCCGCGCTGTCGGACGCCGCGGGCCGGCGACTTCACCTGCGTGACGGACGGCTCGCTTGAGCGGCGCGTCCCGGGGCTCGCCATGCGCACTGGACCGCCGGTTGCGCCGCCTTCGGCGGGCGGGCGAACATCGGTTTCCCAGCCATGGCAATTCGCATGGAAGCCGTGTCCAAGCACAGGGCGTGCATTCCGGGCGCGTTCGGGCCGTCTCGGCGTCTTCTGGTGTTGTGTCTCTTGCGCCGGTTATTCGCGTCGCCCCCGACGTGCACCACCTTCGGGAAGTCGGCCGACGCATGCGCCACAAGCGGGTGTCGCCCTCGCCAAGGATCTCCCCGGCACGCTTCACGGGCATCTCCCGCATCAACGTCAGGGAGAAGGCCTCGAAGTCGCGGGTGAAGTGCTTGCCCTTGCCCT
>WBXI01000105.1 GCA_008933025.1 Verrucomicrobiota bacterium | reverse complement strand
GCCTGAATGCCTCCCGGTCCGTGAAGGCGTGGAGTTTCGTGTCCGGCGGGTCTTCCCAGCCACCGGGCAGTTGGTAGTGCCACAGGGGGACGATGTTTTCGGTCAGACGCTCGGCGTGGAGGTCGCCACCCGCGTCCGCCAACACCCAGGCCGCCGTCGCATGCCGGCCAAACCGCGCGAGTCCGTCGGCGTCGGTCCGGGCTTCCTCGAGGACCTCGTCCTCGTCCGAACGCAGGCTGGCCGAAACCCCGGGCACCGGTTTGCCCGTGGCATGCGAGAAGGTCCAGACCCACGTGGCCCGGGCGCCGGTCTTGGTGACGATGCCGAGATCGGTGAGTTGCACGATGGCCTGGGGACCGACCCTCGTTTCCCCGCCGCCGCTTTCCGCGGGCAGTCGGTGGAGGTCGGCCTCCACGAAATACGCTCCCGTCGATCCCGCGCCGGCGAGTCGATCCCAGGGAAGCGTCCGGATGGCCGACGCGTCGATCGCGGCCCGGGTGTCGAGGTTCTCGTCGTGGACGGTGCGTCCCACCAGGCCGGCATAGTCGACGGGCGCGCCCGGAAGCGTGTCGGGCGCGAAGGGGGTTCCCGACCGGAGGTAGCGTTCGTAGGCGCGGAGCGCGGGGATGAGCCCGCGGCGATCGAGCGCCTTGATGCGGATCCGGGTCTCCGGCGTGTTCAATGCCAGCAATTGCAGCGCGCGCCCGCCGGAAGCCAGTTGGACGGTGTCGAACGAAGCGAGCCAGACGGTCGGGCGAATGGGTTCGAAACGGAGGCGTGCCTCGGTGGTCCGGCGCAAGACGACCGGTTCCCCGCCGGGCAATCCGGCGGCGACCGCGACCCGGTATTCGGCGTCGAGCAGGAAGGCCCCGCCGACCGCGAGCACGCGCCCGCCCGGGGACCGTTCGACGACGAGGTTGGTCACGGCCGGTTCGCAAACAAACCATGCCGCCGGGTCGTTCGTGGCGAGGCTTGGGGAGACCGGGCGGCTGAAGTGCAAACGGACCTTCCGGCCGCCCTGCACCTCGTTCGCCGCCTCGATGGACGTCACCGCGAACGGCACGGCGCGCCCAAGGTCGATCGAACCCTTGGCCGTCGTTGCGGTCGTGGCGGCGCGGTTCGCGAGGCCCGGCGCGATCTCGAATCGCCAGACATTGGTCGACTCGAGCGGGCGCGAGGGTCGGAACTGG
Source organism: Verrucomicrobiota bacterium (assembly GCA_008933025.1). Classification (GTDB taxonomy): domain Bacteria; phylum Verrucomicrobiota; class Verrucomicrobiia; order Limisphaerales; family UBA9464; genus UBA6176. Next base: position 13,146 of record WBXI01000105.1, on the reverse strand, counting down.
AACACGAGTCCCGCCGGTGCCGGGGCGGGCGGTTGGGCCAAGCCGGACCCGACACCGATGGCGTCCGCAAGATTCGTTGCCGCGGCGGCGTCCTCGACCAACGCGGGCACGGTTTCGTGGCCGTCGGTGAAAACGGCGCGGCGGCCGAGATCGGCGGGATCGACGGCGTCGTTGAAGCGCGCGGTGACCTGCGGCAGGGCCGGCATGTCCTCGTCGTTCCACCACCCCCCGCGGTCGAGGTTGGCTTCCAGACCGGGCATCTCGAAGGCGCGCCGCAACCGGGCCTTCACGGGACGGCCATCGGCGTCGCGCAGGCCGGGGCGGAGCGAGAACACGTACCGCGTGCCGATGCGAAGGGGTTCCGTCGGCACGAAGATGCCGGTGCGGCGTCCCCGCCACACGAAGGTGCCGGCCACGGGCGGATCGATCTCGAGCGGGGATTCCGCGGGCGATCCCAGCGCGTCGTGCGGCGCGACGGGATCGTCGAGGACGAGTTCGAATCCGGAGGCGGGACCGATCTCGCGGGTGGTGAGCCGAAGGCCGGCGCGTTCGGAAATGTCGGGGCGTTGGCCGCAACCGACGGCGAGAACGAGCCACGCGAGGGTGGCGGCGAGGAGGCAATGGGCGCGGCCGGGTTGGGTTTCCGGCCTGCGGGGATGCGTGTTCATGGTGCCGTCGGGGCAGTCGCACCCTCCTTGGCGGGCCGGGGCGGTCAAGCGGCGTGTGGGCATGATATCGGCGTATGCGCCACCCCCCAATCGACGGCTTGCACGCGGTCCGGGGCAGGGGCAGGTTCCGCCACGTTCGCCCCATTTCCATGCGCTATCTCATCCGGGAAAAACTCCTCTGCCTTGGCGACGACTTTCGCATCCTCGACGACTCGGGTCGCGACGCGTTCCTCGTCGACGGCCGGGCATTCACGTTGTTCCGCGAGAAGCTGTCCTTCCGCGACCCGAAGGGGAACGAATTGGCGTTCCTCCGCGAACGCCTGCTCGCGCTGCGCAAGTCCTACGAGATCCACCGCGGTGGCCGACTCGCGGCGGTCGTCCGCAAGGACCTGTTCAACCTGTTCCGTTGCCACTTCACGGTGGATGTGCCGGGCCCGGACGACTACGACGCGCAGGGGAGTTTCCTCGACCACGAGTACACGTTCCGCCGGGGCGGGCGCGTGGTGGCGCGGGTGTCGAAGCAGTGGTTCACGGTGCGCGACACCTACGGCGTCGACATCGTGGACGGCGAGGACGACGTGCTGGTTCTGGCCAGCGCGGTGGTGATCGACCAACTGTGCCACGACACCGACGGGGGCAAGCCCGCGGAGTAGGGTTTCAGTTCGCGCCCCACTTGGTGTTCCGCAGGAAGGCGATGAGGTCGGAAAGTTCCTGGCGGCTCAACTGGGCGTCGAGGCCGCCGGGCATCATCGAGACCGTGCCGGGCCGGAGTTCGGCCACGTCGGCGCGCGCGAAGCGTTGTTCCACCCCGGGTCCGCTGAGCAGGACCAACTCCCGTTCGCCCTCGCTCTTGACGATGCCGAGGATCTCCTCGCCGCCCCGGGTGACGACGACCATGGGTTCGAAGCTGCGGACGAACGTGGCGCTGGGATAGACGATGCTCTCGAGCAGGTCGCGTTCGGTGCGGGCCTCGCCGATGCGCGTGAGGTCGGGACCGACCTTGCCGCCGAGATAGCCGATCTGGTGGCAGGTGTAGCAGGCGGCCTTCTGGCCGAGGAAAACCGATTGGCCCCGGCGGACGTCGCCGTGCAGCGGCTTGAGTTCGGCGAGCAGGGCGTCGAGGTGTGCGCCTTGCTTGGCCATGTCGGCATTCAGTTCGGCGGCGATGGATTCGCCGGCGGCGCGAACGTCCGAGGGAAATGCCTTCAGCGTGCTCCGCACGAGCTCGGGACGGAGCGTTGCCTTCGAGCGTGCCTGACGCAGTGCCGCCACCAACGCGCCGCCCAATTGGGCGTCGCCCCCGCGTTCGAACGCGGGCAGCAATTGCAGCAGCGGCATGGGCGCCACGCGGGCGGCAATGCCGGCGAGTTCGAGGCGCCGGGCCGGGGACAGCGAGGCCTTGGCGAGGGCGCCGGCGCCCTCGCGGGTCATCGCGTCGCCGTTGCCGGCCAGATACGCGAAATCGGCATCGGTCGCTTCCCAACCGGCATTCTGGGCCGCGTAGGCCGCGCGCCGGACGTCGTCGGGCAATGCCGAGGACCGGGCGGCGCGCAGCAAGGCGGCGGAAACGCCGGCATGGTTGGCGAGCGGTTTGCCCGTGCGGACCGCGGCGGCGACGACGGCGGGGTCCGCCGACCGGAGGGCTTCGACGACGGTTTCCCCCCATGCGGCCGGCGGGTCTTTCGGCGCGGCATCGGCCATTGCCGCGAGGGCGGCACGTTGGAGACCGATGCCGCGTTCCGGGCTGCGCCCGAGCTCCGCGAGCAGGTCGCGGCCGCTGGCGCCGGGGGCGAGGAAGCGAAGTTGGGTCTCCAGCGCGCCGCGCACGCCGGGAATGTCCGCCTGTTTGCGGAACCAGAGCGTGACCGCGTCGCTCCATTCCGGATGGCGGCCCAGGATCCACTGGCCGGCGCTCCACAGGCGCGCGTTGCCGTCGGCCAGCAGCGGCACGACGTCGCCCGGTGCCAGTTGTCCGCCCTGGATCTGGTCCAGCACGATGTAGCCGGCCCGGCGTTGCGCGGGATCGGCGGCGTTGATCGCGGCCCTGGCGGATGCCACGTCGCCGATCTCGATCAGGGCGTACAGCGCGCTGTGTTCCAGATAGACGTCCTTGGTCCGCGCGGCGACCTCGAGCAGCGCGGGGGCCGCGGCCCGGTCGCCGAGACGTCCCAATCCCTCGACCGCGACCCGCACGACGCCGTCGGCCGGGGTTTTCTTGTTGAGGTGGTTCTCGACGACCGACCGGAATTCCGGGAGGCGGCGCGCGTCGCGTGCGAGCGCGGCCTGTTTGAGCGGCCACTGGAGGCCCCGCGCGGAGGGGGGCGCGGCGCGGCGCTTGCGGTCGACCGTCGAGGCGGCGTGTTTCGGGCCGGACTTGCGAAGCCGGTAGACGTGGCCCAACACGTCCGGCTTGGCGAGTTGGCTCGTCGGGCAACAGAGTTTGTACCACCCGCCCGTGTCCACGATCAGCAGCGATCCATCCGCGTCCTCGAGCACGTCGGTCGGATGGAAATCCACGTCGGTGCTGACGACGAGATCGGAGTCCGTCGAGGCATAGGTGGCGCCGGACGGACGGAGGACGTGGCGCGAGACCTTGTGGAGGTTGAAAGTCGTCGCGAGGAGATTGTCGCGGAAATCGGCACCGAGGGCGGTGCCTTCGTAGCGGCAGAGGCCGCAGGCGGCACCGGCGCCGAATTGGACGAACGGGTGGAGAAGGTCGGGACCGGTCCGCACCACGCGGCGCTCGTCGAGCACGCCGTTGACCTTGCCGTAGACGCCGCCCTGGACGGCATGGGCCACGCCGTCGCGCCAACCGGGTTGGCTGAAATCGATGAAGGTGCTGGTGAACACCGCCTCGCCGTCCGCGGTGAAGGCCACCTCGACCGGGTTGTCCATGCCGCCGGTCATCACGATCTCGAGGTCCGACCCGTCCGGCCGTGCCCGGTAGATGTGGGCGGCTCGATCGTTGATCGCGGGTTTGCCGGGCCGTTCGTGCTTCTGTTCCGCGAACGCGCCCTTGGTCCAGTAGAGGTAGCCGTCGGGACCGAGGTAGGGGCCGTGGATGTCGTTGGCGCATCCCGTGAGGGTGCCGCCCTTGAACCATTCCTCGCGCTGTTCCGCCACGCCGTCGCCGTTGCCGTCCCGGAATCGCCAGATGCTCGGCGGCGCCGCCACATACACCCAACCGTCGTGCCACAGGCAGCCCTGCGGGAACATCACCTTGTCAGCGAACACGACCGACTTGTCGTAGATGCCGTCGCGGTTCGTGTCCTCGAGTCGCAGCAACCGGTGGGTCGGGTTCTTCAGTTGCTCGGCCGGCGGGAGGTTCGACCCGGAGGAATCCGTCACGTAGAGCCGGCCTTGGTCGTCGAGGCTCCCGCTGACCGGACGCGGAGCGATCGCGTCGGTGGCGGCGACCGTGAGTTCGAAGCCGTCCGGGATCGTGAAGGCACGTCCCTGCAGGGTCACCTCGGCAGCCTGGGAAACGGCGCCGGCCAAGGCGATGGCCGCGGCCGCTCGGAAAACGGGAAGACGCATTTCCCGAGGCTACCGGCCCGCACCGTCCAATCAAGACCCGCGACGCTGTACGCTCTCCGGCGGGTTCCGCCCGACGGGGCCGCCGCCGGGACAAGGTCGATCGCCGCGGCGGCGCGATGCGCCGCGTTCCGGCTCACACTTCCACCCATTTCCGGGCGCGATGGCTTTTCAGGATGGCTTCGCACAACCGCACCTCGTGGTGGCCGTCGTCGGCCGTGGCGAACAGCACCGGCGTCTTCCGTCCCGAGGCGATGTGTTCGTACACGGCGCGGTAGTGCATCTTGTGGCTGTCGGGGAAGCCTTCCGGGTGTCCCCCGGGATAGTCGGTGAACCCGGCGACGTCCTCGCTGAAGCCCGCGGTGCCGCGCTGGAGGATCTGGTTGGGCTCGTCGCGGCGGCCGAGGATGATTTCGTTGGGGTGCTCGAAATCCCACCGGAGACTGCCCTCGGTCCCGTAGATCCCGACCTGCAGGCTGCATTTCCAACCGGACGCGACCTGGGAGACCGAGGCGTTGGCATGCACGCCGTCGGCGTGCCCGTGGCCGGCCCGGCCGAATTTCAGCAGGACGCTCCCGAAATCCTCGGTGTCGACGGCATACGGCACGGTCTTTCGGGGAGCGGCCTTGGAGAAGGTCTGGACCTCGCCGACGGGCCGGAACCGGGTTTTGTGGAATGTCTCGAGATGCGCGAACACGGCCTCGGCCCGGGTCCCGAGGATGAAGGAGACGGCGTCGATCCAGTGGGTGCCGATGTCGCCGACGGCGCGGAGTTTGCCGCCTTCGCCGGCGAGGATGCGCCAGTTGTAGTCCGTGGGTTTCAGGAGCCAGTCCTGGAAGAAATGTCCCTGGACATGCATGACGCGGCCGATGGCGCCGCGATGGACGAGGGCGCGCATCTGGAGGACGGCGGGGAAGAAGCGGCACATGTAGTTCACCGCGAAAACGGGCGCGCCCGGACGGGCGACGGCGGCGGCGACCCTGGCGGTTTCGCGCGCGTCCATGCCCAGCGGTTTTTCGCACACCACGTGCTTGCCCGCGCGCAACGCGAAGAGCGCCTGCTCGACGTGGACTTTGTTGGGCGAGGTGATGTGGACGACGTCTACGTTCGGCGACGTGCAGAGGGCGCGGTAGTCGTGGTCGCCGTGGACCTCGGGGATTCCCCAGCGTTCGGCGGTGGCCCGGGCGGAAGCGGTCGAACCGCACACGGCGGCGACCCGGACCCCGAGACGCTTGAGGGCCTCGATGTGGACGGGGCCGATGAAGCCGGTGCCGATGACGCCGGCGCGCAGACCGTGGAGGGCGGGCATGCGGGGGAGGATGCCCGCGGCGGCGCCGATGTCAGGTCTTGAGTCGTCGCTCTGCGCACGGTGGGTGCCGATCCCGGCGGAACTGTCGCCGGCAATGGCCCCGGAGGAAGGCGGCGATGCGCCGCCAAGACGACGGGCCACGGAATGCGTGGAGGTGTCGGGCCGGTCCGGGAGGGCTTCGTCTCCGCGGCCGGCGGGGATTCGGATTGAAACGCGGGCGCCGAGGCTGCAGAGAAACCGGCCATGCGCGTCCTTTGCGTCCATGCCCACTTCGACGACTTCGAGTTCGTCGCCGCCGGAACCTTCGAACTGTTGCGGCGCCGGGCGACGCCGGATTTCCGCGCGCGGGTGCTGGTGTGCACCGACGGGCGGTCCGGGCATCACTTCCGGACCCGCGACGAGACCGCGAGGATCCGGTTGGCGGAACAGGTGGCGAGCGCGGCGGTGGGCCGGTACGAATTCGAATTGCTGCGCAAGCCCAACGGGCTGCCCTTCGAGGAGGCCTGCCGGACCCTGACCACCGACCTTCTGGCGGCGTTGTGGAAGTCGATCCGCGATTTCGAGCCCGATTATCTGTTCTGTCCCCCGGCGGCGTCGGATCCGCTGGCCGGCGTGCACCCGGACCACATCACGGTGGCGGAAGCGGTGCGGCGCGTGGCCTACATGATCAACGTGCCCCATGCGTTTCTCGGGGAATATCCGGCGTGGGACGAGACCCAGTCCCGCTGGTTGAAGACCCCGGTGATCCTGAACACGTACGACGGCTACATGGCCGGGGCGAATGGCGGCGACGTGGTGGTGGACGTGGAAGAAGCGTTCGACACGATCGCGGAGGAGTCGTGGTGCCACCAGAGCCAGATCAACGAGTGGCTTCCATGGGTGGCGCGGCACCAAATCGAGCCGACCGCGAACCTGGGTGCATGGAAGGCGAAACTGCGGGCGCGGTTCGACCGACAGGCGCGGGAGTTGGGGCTTCCGAAGGGGCACGCGCACGAGGTGTTCGTGCCGACGGCGTGGGGGCTGGTGCCGGCGCCCGGCCAACTCGAGCGCGACCTGCCGATGGAGGCGACGGATCCGGAGCGGCGCGCGCGGTTGGCGCAATGGCTGGCGCGCCGGGCCTGAGCGGGGATTCGTTCCGCCCGGGCGCGTCCTTCCACCGGGGGCCTTGGTTTCGCCGCGGAGGGACGCGCGCGCCACGCGGCCACGAGGCACACGTTCCGTCCCTTGCCCAAGCTTCCGGCTTGAATGGATCCGGGGTGGGCGGTTTAGCTCAGTCGGAATTCTGCCATGAGCATCACGCCGCCGACGAACGATCCGAACAAGCCGCTCCAAAGCCTGGAGGAGTGGGAAGACTTCATGAAGGTGCGGTACCCGGAACCGAAGGACGGGGAGACGCCGAAGAAGCCGGCGGTGGGTTATGCCCCGGAGAAGACGGAAACGGAGTTCCGCAACTACGAGGCGGACGCGCGCCCGACCGTCCGCGAGTTCTACCGGTTGAACCACACGAACCAGACGCACGAGTTCTCGCTGGCGAAGCGCCGCGAGTTTCTTGGCCTGAAGCGCATGACGATGGGCGTCTGGGAGGCCGCGGAGTACCTCAACCAGCTGGTGGACGACAGCGATCCGGACACGGACATGTCCCAGCTCGAGCACTTGTTGCAGACCTCGGAGCAACTGCGCCGCGACGGCCGGCCGCGGTGGATGGTGTTGACCGGGTTCGTGCACGACCTCGGGAAAATCCTGTGCCTGTGGGGCGAGCCCCAGTGGGCCGTGGTGGGCGACACGTTCCCGACCGGGTGCGCGTATTCCGACAAGATCGTGTTCCCGAAGTTCTTCGAGGCGAACCCGGACAGCCGGGATCCGCGGTACCAGACGAGGAACGGGGTGTACACGGAAGGCTGCGGGCTCGACGCGGTCGCGTTGTCCTGGGGCCACGACGAGTACATCTACCATGTCTGCAAGGAGTACCTCCCGATGGAAGGGCTCTACATGCTGCGGTACCACTCGTTCTATCCTTGGCACCGCGAGGAACAGTACGGACACCTTTGCAACGACCAGGATCGCGCGATGCTGAAGTGGGTGCGGGAATTCAATCCGTACGATCTCTACACCAAGAGCCACACCAAGCCGGACGCGAAGGCCCTGCGCCCCTACTACGAGGAACTGATCCGCGAGTTCTTCCCGGAAAAGATCCGCTGGTGAGGCGGCCATCCGCGCATTGACTTCGCCTTCCCGACGCCAAGACTTTCGGCCCATGTCGCACCCGACCGAATTCAAGAACGTGACCGCCGTCGCGAAGGCCAACGTGTACTTCGACGGCAAGGTCGTCTCGCACACGGTCCTTTTCCCGGACGGTTCCAAGAAGACGCTGGGACTGATCTATCCGGGCAAATACCACTTCGGCACGGACAAGGCCGAGCGGATGGAAATCGTGGCGGGCAATTGCAGCGTGAAGATCGACGGCGCGGCGTCGGTCGCCGGGTACGGCGCCGGGACGCACTTCGACGTGCCGGCCAAGTCGGGTTTCGACATCGAGGTCGCGGGCGGCATCTGCGAGTACATCTGCTCGTTCATCGGCTGAACCGGTGCCGGACGGGGAACAGGGCGCCGGAAGGGGCCGGTTCCCGCGATTGACGCCCGGTCTCCGGGCGTCTTTCTTTTGGACGGTCCCCCCGAGAATCCCGCAAATCGCATTCCCAATGAATCGCCGCACATTCCTCCTCGGCACCGCCGTGTTGCCGTTGGTCCCGCAGTTGGCCGTCGCCCAATCGGGCAAGGCCTACACCTTCGGCTTGGTCGCCAAATCACAGGGCAATGCCGTGTTCCAGGTGGCGCGTGTCGGCGCCGAGGCCGCGGCGCGGGAGTTGGGCGCCAAGCATGGGTTGCGGCTCCGGATCGACTGGCGCACGCCGAACGAGGAGGACGCGCAGAAACAGGCCGAGGCCATCGAACAACTGGTGTTGGCCGGTGCGGCCGGGATCGCGGTGAGTTGCAGCGACGCCAACAAACTCACGGACGCCATCAACCGCGCCGTGGCAAACGGGGTGCCGGTGGCGACCTTTGACTCGGACGCACCGTCCTCGAAGCGCTTCGTGACCTACGGCGTGGACGACCTGCAATGCGGGGAACAGGTGATGGCGGAGTTGGCGCGCGAGATGGGCGGGAAGGGCATGGTGGCGATCCTCGCCGGCAACCAGAACGCGCCCAACCTCCAGAAGCGGGTCGCCGGCGTGAAAAAAGAAGCGGGGAAACACCCCGGGATCAAGGTCGGGGAGACCTACTACCACAAGGAAACGCCCCCGGATGCCGCCGCGGCCGTCGAGCGCGCGCTGCAGGCCAACCCCGAGATCGGCGGATGGGCGATGGTCGGCGGATGGCCGCTCTTCACCGAGAACGCGTTGAAATGGGCTCCCGGCACCGTCAAGTGCGTGAGCGTCGACGCGCTGCCGATGCAATTGAATTACCTCCGCAGCGGCCACGTTCAGGTGTTGCTGGCGCAGCAGTGTTTCCAATGGGGCTATCGCTCCGTCGAGCACCTGCTCAACAAGGTGCACTTCAAGAAGTCGCCCGCCGCCGTGAAGGACGTCAGTCCGCTCGAGCGGATCACCCGCGCGAACGTCGAGTCGTACGGCGAGAACTGGAAGAAGTGGCTGCCGAAATAGCCGTGGCCGCGTGGCCAACGTCGCCGGCGGCGGACCCATGGCTTGCCTAGGATGGGAGGGTCCCTGTAGAAACGCCCAGACACCATCCGAGCCATGTCCCACACCCCGATTGCCGATCTTCTTCGCCGTGCCGTCTCCCATGCCGCCGAGGCGTCCACCCGCGGCGTCGAATCGGCACGGGTGCTCGACGAACGGCGCGCCCGCGCGGTGAGTCGCCGCGATTTCCTCCGTGTCGCCGGTGCCGGCGGTGCCGCCCTCGCCGCCGCCCCGTCGGCGCTCGCCGCCCGGTCGGTGGGTTCGACGGCCCGCGTGGTCATCGTGGGCGCCGGGCTTGCCGGACTGACCTGCGCGTACCGCCTGCAACAGTCCGGCGTCGATGCCACGGTGTACGAGGCCAACACCCGTTTGGGCGGCCGCTGCCGGACGAATCGGTCCGATTTTGCCGGCAATCAGGTGGCGGAGCACGGGGGCGAACTCATCGACCAAGGCCATGCGCGGGTCCGCAACCTCGCCCAGGAACTGCGACTCCCGCTCGACAACCTTCTGGCCGCCGAGGTCAATGGCACCGAGGCCTTCCACCTTTTCGACGGGGCGAGCTATTCGCAGGCCGAGGCGACCGACGATCTGAAGTCGATCTGGCAGAGCCTGCACCGGGACCTGATCGCCGCCGGATACCCGACCCTCTACAACCAATCCACCCCGCGGGGGATCCAGCTCGACCGGATGTCGATCGTCGACTGGATCGACGAGAACGTCCCCGGCGGGATCGGGTCGCGACTCGGGCGGTTGCTCGACGTGGCGTACAACATCGAATACGGGGCGGAGTGCGACCGCCAGAGCGCGCTCAGCCTTCTGTATTTGCTCGGCTACAATAGTCCGGGCCAGTTCACCCTGTTTGGCCAGTCGAACGAAAAATACCACGTCCGCGGCGGGAACGACCGGATCGTATCCTCGCTCGCGGCCGGGTTGGGGAACCGGATCGTCGCCGGCACCGCGTTGGTCGCGGCACGCCGCAATGCCTCCGGCACCTACACGGCGACGTTCCAGTCGGGGGCGAGGACATTCGACGTGGTGGCCGACCATCTGGTGTTGGCACTGCCGTTCTCGATCCTCAAGACCTCGGTGGACGTGACGCGGGCGGGCTTTGGTGCCCGGAAGATGTTGGCGATCCAGTCGCTCGGAATGGGAACGAACAGCAAGCTGAACGTGCAGTTCACGTCGCGGCCCTGGGTGTCGCTCGGCAACAATGGCGAGACCTACGCGGACACGGGCTACCAGGCGACCTGGGAAGTCACGCGCGGCCAACCCGGCACCGCGGGGATCCTGGTCGATTTCACCGGCGGCACGATCGGGGATTCTTTCGGATCCGGCACGCCGGCCTCCCGTGCGTCGCGGTTCTTCGCTCAGATCGAGCCCGTACTGCCGGGGTTGGGCGGGCGATGGAATGGTCGGGCGACGGTCGACTATTGGCCGGGCAATCCCTACAGCCGGGGCAGTTATTCGTATTGGCAGGTCGGGCAATACACCGCGTTTGCCGGCGTCGAGGGCGAACGGGAAGGCAACGCCCATTTTTGCGGCGAACACACGTCGATCGACGCCCAGGGATATCTCGAGGGTGCGGTCGAGACCGGTGAACGGGCGGCCGGGGAAATCGCGTCGGACCTCGGTCTCTGAAGGGGCCCGGGCACCCGCGATCAACGCCCGTCCGCGTCGGCCGGTATCGCCCCGAATTCCTGGGCGAGGAACGCCACGGGAGGCGCGAGTCGGCGGCGCAGGGCGGCTTCGCCCGTGGCCACGGCCTTTTCTGCGGATGGCGCCGGGGGTTGCCACCGTGACGACGGGGCGGCGAGTTCGGTCCGGAGTGCCGTCGGCCACGCCGTCAGCGAACGATTCCCCGCGGTCGACTGCCAACGCATCGCCTGGGGCAATCCATCCGAAAGGCGCAGCCAGACGGTGACCCGGAAATCGTCGATGCCCAGCCAATCGCGTGCCGCCGGGGTTGGCCAGACGCTGGTGGTCGCGCAGGGTTCGCCGGCCACCCGCGTGTCGGGAAAGTTGGTCCAGTTGCAGGCGCTGGGCAGCCAACGCAAAGCCGCTTGGGGAACGGGCAATCCAACCGAGGGCCGCAATCCGTCCGCGGAGGTGCCGACCGGCGCCACGATCACGCGGCCCGACGCCGCTTCCCAGAGCCAGACGCGCGGGCCGGCGCGGCCGAACTCGACGCGGCTGCGGTTGGTTCCCCAGCCGAGCCGGCATCGGTCCGGAGCCTGCAAGGCGACGTCCACCGTGGCGTCATGGAAACCCGCCGGAAATCCCTTTGCCTCGGTCAGGCGGAGTCGGCAGGTGACGACCGGCGGATGGGTGCCGGCGGGATCGAGCCAGCCGCCGAGACGTTCCAGGGTTCGGGTCCAGTCGGGACGGGGTTCGGCGGCCACGGCGCCGCCGCCCAAGCCACAGGCGAGAATCGCGGGAAGCAGGCAAATGGAGAGGATGAACGACCGCACCTTCCAGCGGTAGCGGGGGAATCGGCCCGGCGAAAGACCCAAAAGGGGAGAACATGGCCGTTGGCTGCGGTCACATTTCGGATGAATTCCGCCCCGGTTGGTGGAAGCCTCCCCATGAATGTCAGCGACCCTGCCATCCCAAGCATCCGGCACCCGCATCCCGGCCCCTTGGTTTGCCGTTCTCGCCGTCCTTCTGGTCGCCATCGGGGCATGGTTGATGCCATGGGGATCGGTCGTTCGGCTCGACGGCGGCAGCTATCTCTGCGGAGCCGACAGTCTGTCCCGGGACATGGGATACCGGATCATCGAGGCCATCGGCGCCCCGCCGTTGTCGACCTATCCGCCGCTGCAGTCCGCGGTTCTGTCCGTCGTCTACCGCATCCAACCCTCGTATCCCGAGAACCAAACCCTGCTCCGGTGCCTGATGGTGGTCCTGTCGACCGCCGGGTTGCTGTTGGTCTTCCGGGCGTTGGTGGCGCGTGGGGTGCCGCTGATCGGCGCGGCGGGTCTGGTGGTGCTGGTGGCGACGGGATCGACATGGAATTCCCTGGTCTGGAATTACATGGCGGAACCGCTTTTCCTCGTCTTGGTGGGATGCCTGGCGTGGTGGACCGAACCCGGGCGGTTGCCGTCGCCGGATTCGCCGAAGGCCACGCGTTGGTGGATGGTGCTCGGGATGCTGGCCGGGCTGATGTATTTGGCGCGTTCGGCGGCGCTGGGCGTCGTCGCGGGCATGGGACTGGCGGCGTTGGCCGGCGGTTGGTGGCGCCGCGTCCGGGCGGGCGTGGGGTTCGTCGTTCCGTTTGCAGGCCTCGCGGCGATCTGGGTGTCGATGCCGAAATTGGCGTCGGGTGGTTACGCGGCCTATTTCGCGTCGCGTCTGGAGGAACTCGGTGGCTCGGGGGGATATGCCATGCATTCCGCGGTGCAGGCCGTGGATCAGGTGGGTTGCCACGCGCTGCTGTCGTTGACGAGTGACCTGGCGTTGAACTTCCCGCATGCCGGCGTCGTTGCGCGCTCCGGCATGACCCCTTGGGCAATCGCGCTCGGATGGGTCGCGGGCGCGTGCGGGGTCGGTTTGGCCGCGGTTGGTTTCGTCCGGACGCGACAGCGGGGTGATGCCGCGGCCCTCGCGGTGATCCTCGCGTACCTCGCCCAACTCTCGCTCTGGCCATTCGCGATGGGTCCCCGTGGCGCGGTCTTCCTGCTGCCGTGGGTGGGAGCGTGGGCGTGGCGCGGTTGGCGCTCGCTGGGATGGACGGCCAATCCGCTCCCGTGGTCGGCCCTGGCCCTGGCGATCGGCGTGACCAACGGTTACTACGCGCTGGGATTCCGGAACCAGTTCGATGGCCCCCGATCGACCTCACTGCAACCGGTGGCGGCGTGGTTGAACCGGCAGGATCGCGCGGGCGTCGTGTCCGCCGGTCCCGGATTGGACCCGTACGAAATGTTCGCGGCGATCGGGCGGC
>WBXI01000104.1 GCA_008933025.1 Verrucomicrobiota bacterium | reverse complement strand
CTCCTGCTGAGCCGCCGGCTCGATGCTTTCTGGGTCGACCGCGCCAATGCCGCCTCGGCCCGCAACGACTCCCTTGCCTTGGCCGCCTAAATCCACATTCCAACGATTCCGTCGTGCACCCGATAATATCCGACGAGCCACCGCACGGTTGACCGGGCGGGATGCTTGCCCAACTCTGCGCTGGAAATGAGTTCGCAAGTCCCTTCGGATCTCCGCTACGCCAAGTCGCACGAGTGGGTCCGCATCGAGGGTGATACCGCGACCGTGGGGATCACCGACCACGCCCAACACGAACTGACCGACGTCGTCTTCGTGGAACTGCCCGCGGTGGGGCGACAGGTCAGCGTCGGGGAAGCCTGCGCGGTCGTCGAATCGGTCAAGACGGCGAGCGATATCTACGCGCCGATCGCGGGGCAAATCGTGGCGGTCAACAAGGCGGTCGTGGACAATCCCGCCCTCGTGAATTCCGCCCCGTTTGGCGACGGATGGTTCTTCAAGCTCAAGATCTCGAATTCCTCGGGCTTGGACGGTTTGCTCACGCCCGACGCGTACAAGGCCCAGATCGGCGGTTGATGCACGTCGACCCGGCATTGTCTGTCGCCGGGGTGGCCGCTTTCGAAGGGACATCATGACCGCCAATCCCGGGACTTCGCTGGTTGTTCCCGCCGAATCGCCCGCGATCGATCCGTCGCCGCTGTTCGAGTTGTTCCGGGGCAATCATGCCACCGAGGCTTTGGTCGCGGCGGTGGCGCACTTCGGCTTGTTCCGTCATCTGGTCCCCGGCCCGTTGTCCCCGGACGCGCTGCGGGACGCGGTCGGTTTGGCACGGCGCCCGTTCCAGGTGCTGGTCACGGCATTGCGGGCCATGGGGACGCTGGGGGTGGACCCGGACGGCCGTCTTTCGACGACCCGGATGGCCCGCGAGCATCTCTTGGCCGGCGGCCCTTATTTCGTCGGCGACTATTTCGGCCTCGCGGCGTCGTCGCCTTCGGTCCTCGAATTCGTGGAACGCCTGCGGACAAATCGCCCGCGCGGCGGCGACGACGGGGATGCCGGCGTGGGCTTCATCTATCGCGAGGGCATCCGGTCCGCGATGGATGCGGGCGAGGGCGCGCGGCATTTCACGCTGTCGCTGGCCGGGCGCGCGAAAAACGTGGCGCCGGTGCTGGCCGAGCGAATGCCGCTGGCCGGCGCGCGAAAACTGGTGGACGTGGGCGGCGGCACGGGGGTGTACAGCATCGCGTTCCTGCGCCGGAACCCGGAACTGCGGGCGGTGGTGTGGGATCGGCCGGAAGTGCTGCGGGTGGCCGCGGAATTCGCGGGGGAATCGGGCGTGGGCGACCGGCTCGAACTCGTGCCGGGCGACATGTTCGCGGATCCGTTCCCGGCGGGGGCGGACGTGGTGTTGCTGTCGAACATCCTGCACGACTGGGACGAACCCGAAATCCGCCGGCTGCTCGCACGTTGCGCGGCATCGATGGCGACGGGCGCGCGGTTGCTGGTCCACGACGTGTTCCTGGACGACGATCTGGGCGGTCCCTTGCCGGTGGCGTTGTACTCGGTGGCGTTGTTCAACGTGACCGAGGGGAGGGCGTACAGCGCGGGCGAATACCGGCGTTGGCTCGGCGAGGCGGGTTTCGGGGTGACGCAGACGACGCCGACGTTGGTGCACTGCGGGGCGATGGTCGCGGTCAGGCGATAGCCCGGAGCGGGGAGCGCCGACAACGGGCGATGGCGCGACGGACTGCTACGCGGCCGCAATGTATTCCCGGGGTAGGCGCGAGCGCAGACCGACCAACACGTCGTAGCTGACGCTGCCTTTCAAGGCGGCAATTTCGTGGACGGTGATTTCCTGGCCGCCTTGTTCCCCCATCAACACGGCCTCGTCGCCGATTCCGGCCCCGGGAAGATCGGTCAAGTCCACCATCAACGCGTCCATGGTGACGCCGCCGACGATGGGTACCCGTCTGCCGTGGAGCAGCACGTGGCCCTCGTTGCGGACCCGTGGGAAGCCGTCGCCGTAACCGAGGGGCAGGACGCCGATCCGTCCGGGACGCGACGCCGTCCAGCGCATCCCGTAGCCCACGGAGTCGCCGGGTTCGACGGTTTGGAGCGCGACGATTCGGGCACGGAGCGAGAGGACGGTCTCGAGTCCGGCGAGGCATCGGCACACTTGGGACGGGTAGACCCCGAGCGGCAGGATGCCGAGGCGAACCATGCCGAGATGGGCTTCGGGGAGGTCGAGGAAGCCGCCGCTGTTGGCGTGGTGCAGGCAGGCGGGTTCGATGCCGCCCGCGCGCAGGGTTTCGATGGCCCCGCGGAAATTCGCGAGTTGGGCGCGGGCAAACGTCTTGTCGATCTCGTCGCTCTGGGCGAAGTGGCCGAAGGCACCGGCGAATTCGAGATGGCGCAACCGGGCCAGATCCGCGACCCATCGGGAGGCCTCGCGCCAAGGGAACCCGAAGCGGTTCATGCCGGTGTTGATCTTGAGGTGGACCGGGAGACGGCGACCAGCCGCCGCGGCGATGCGGTCGTATTCGGCGGCGATCGCCGCATTGCCGACGGTGGGGACGAGGTCGAGATCACGGCACGCCGGGAGTTCGGCCGGTTCGCGCTCGCCGAGGACCAGGATCGGGGCGCGGAGGCCGGCATCGCGCAACGCGGCCGCCTCGCCGAGCGTGTAGACGGCGAGATCGGAGGCGCCGTTGGCGAGGGCGACGCGGGCGGCGGTCGGCGCGCCTTGCCCGTAGGCATTGTCCTTGACGACGTGGAGCAACCGGACGCCGGGGGCGAGTTCGGCGCGGATCCGGCGGAAGTTCGCGGCCAGACGGGCGAGATCGACGGAAATCCAGGCCGTGCGCGGGAAATGGGGTTTCACGGGTTCGGGAAAGGAAGTGCGCCGAGGTCAGGTTCCCGGGGGCCAGAGCGATTGGCCGACGTCGGTACGGTAATACGCGCCGAGCGAACGGATCCGGCGGATGTTGGCGTACGCGGTATCGATGGCCTCGGGGAGGGTGGGTGCCAGCGCGGCGACGTCGGCGATCCGGTGGCCGGTGGCGACGAGTTGCCCGTCGGGCCGTTGCTCGACCTCCTGCCACCAGACGTCGCACGTGGGCGTGCCGTCGACGAACACGGGCACCTTGGGACCGGCGAGGCGCGTGTACGGATACCCGTAGCCGGCGAACGTGAGGTTGCAGCCGAAGCGCAGGTCGGGGTTCCAGCGCGGCGCGACCGGTTGGTTGCGCGCGCAGCGGGCGAAGGTTTCGAGCGGGTTGGCAAGCATGCGGGCGATCATCGGCCCACTGGTGACGCCGAGGCGGACGTTGTATTCGAGCACGTGCCAGCGATTTTCGTGGAGAATGCCGGTGACTTGGATGGGCCCGCTGAACCCGACCTCGCGGAACCATGGGAGGAGCGGGTGCAACAGGGCGCGCGCCAGACCGTGGCGGTCCCCGGGATCGCGCTCGACGAGACCGCCGAGCGGCGCGCCGGCGACGATGCCGAGGTTGCCGTCGAATGCGCGTTTGTACTCCTGGTTGGTGACCAGCGAATGGATTTCGCCGCCGGACACCAACGCGATGTGACCGGCCTCGCGGCGGCCGAGGTATTCCTGGAGGAAGATGCCCTCGGAATCGTCGAGCGTGGGGAGCCACGCGAGCGTGTCGGCGACCGACTCGCAGACGATGGTGTGGATGGGGGACGTCGGGGAACAGAGCGGGTTCTTGAGGACGAACGGGCGATCCTCGCGACGGACGACGGCCTCGGCGGCGGCGCGCGTGGGGGCGAACCAGGAGCGGGGGAAGGGGATGTCGTGACGGGCGCAAAGCTCGCGGGCAAAATCGCGTTCGCGCTCGATGCGGAGCCCCTCGCCGGTCGCGCACAGCAACGGGGGCCGCATCGCGAGAAAAGCATCGGTCCAGGGCTTGAGCGCCCATTCGATCGACATCGGGACGATGACCTCGGGTCGTTCGCGCCGGATCCAATCGCAGGGATCGGGAACGATGCGGTGATCGATGCAGGGGCCCTCGAGCGAGGGACCATGGTGGGCGTAGTCGCGGGTGAGGTACGCGGTGGGGCGGGCGCCATCGGCACGCAGGGCGCGCATGAGCGACTGCGCGAAAGCGCCGACGCCGAGGACCAGCGCCGGGCGGTCGCGACCGGGGGATTCGGGGGAATGTTCCAACGCCATCGGGATTTCCAGCGTCCCGTCGCGGGCAGGCGGGCGGGAGGCCGAACACGGGATCCCCGGACCGAACCGACCCATCGAGACGCGGTGGCGACGAGAGTCGTTTGGACCGGGACAGGGTCAAGCTGGCAGACGAGGACTTTTGACGGATCGCGACGGGATTGGTTCCATCCGGGGATGACGGATCCCTTGGAGCGGCAACGGCAGATGGTGGCGAAACACCCCCACAACGAACTGGCGCGGTTCAGTCTTGGGAAAGCGCTGTACGATCGCGGGGCTTGGGCCGAGGCGCGGGAGCAATTGGCCGAGGCGCTCGGGCGCCGGCCGGACTGGATGGTGGTGCAGATCCTGGTCGGGAAGTGCGATCTCGAACTGGGACGGAAGGCGGAGGCGGTCGCGGCCTTCGAGCGCGGCCTGGCCCTGGCGATCGAGCAGCACCACGAGGGACCCCAGGAAGAGCTGCAACAATTGCTCGCGGAGTTGAAAACATGAACCAATGCCCGACGGGCCGGCGTTACGGGCCCGACGCGTGGTTGCTGAAGTTCGGCACCCGCGCCGATCTGCCGACCTTCCGGCGGGGCGAGGCTTTGCGGCATGCATTGGAGGCCCGTCCGCCGCGGGGACTCGCGGAGTTGGTGCCGGCATTCGCGACGTTGCTCTGCCGGTTCGATCGGGGGACGGCGCCCGGGAACGACGGATGGTGGACGGGGTGGGACGAACCGCGGCCAGCCTTGGCGGCGGCGCCGGGGCGGGACGTCGAGATCCCGGTGCGTTACGACGGGGAGGATCTCGGTGCGGTGGCGCGGTTGCATGGAGTGACCGAGTCGGAGTTGGCGCGGCGCCATGCGGCCGGAAAGTACTTCGTCCATTGCCTCGGTTTCGCGCCGGGATTCCCGTATCTGGGCGGCCTCGATCCCAAGCTCCACACCCCGCGCCATCCGGTGCCCCGACCGCGGGTGACGGCGGGCAGCGTAGCCATTGGCGGGGAACACACGGGCATCTACAGCATCGGCAGCCCCGGCGGATGGAACCTGATCGGCACGACGCCGCTCCGACTGTTCGACCCGGGGGCGACCGGGGCGGCGGCGTTTTTGTTGCGGGCCGGCGATGCCGTGCGCTTCGTCGAATCCAGCCAACGGCCGGAACCCTTGCCGGTTTCGGTGGCGGACCATGGGGACGCGCCCGCTTGCCTTGCGGTGATTTCGGCGGGCATGGGGCTCACGGTGCAGGATTTCGGGCGGCCGGGATGGGCGCGGTTCGGCGTGCCGGGGGGCGGGGCGATGGATCCGGTGTCGTTGGAACGCGCGAACCGGTTGGTGGACAATCCGCCCGGGACGCCGGCATTGGAACTGGCGTTGGGGCGGCAGGAATTGCGGGCCGCGACGGATTTGGTGGTGGGTCTCGCGGGGGCGGATCTGGGGGCGGTGCTGCTGCGGGCGGGCGAGGACTCCCGGGAAGCGCTGGAAAGCGGGCGGACCATTTCCCTGCGGGCGGGCGATCGACTGCGGTTTCCGGGTGGCCGCCACGGGGTGTGGGCCTATCTCGCGGTTCCGGGCGGCGTGGCGGGCGCGACCTCCATGGGAAGCCGGTCGACGACTCCCCGGGCGGGAATCGGCACGGTGCTGGGGGCGGGCGGCGAGGTCCGTGGCGGTGGCAACGAGGTGTTTCGGTTGCCGCACGGGACGGCGGCGCGGCGCCTGCCGTGGGACGGCGAGAAACACGGGGCGGGCGAAATCACCGTGCGGGTGTGGCCGGGACCCCAGGCCGACGCCTTCGAAGCGCCAGCGATCCGACGCTGGTTTGGGACCCCGTGGCGGGTGTCGGCGCAATCCGACCGGGTGGGTTACCGGCTCGAGGGGGAATCCCTGGCGTCCCCGGCGGGGGAATTGCTTTCGGAACCGGTCTTGCCGGGAAGCGTGCAGGTGCCGCCGGGCGGGCAGCCGATCGTCACCATGGCGGACGGCCCGACGATGGGCGGTTACGCGAAGCTGGCGTTGGTGGATCCGGATGATCTCCCGCGGATGGCACAGGCGGCGCCGGGGACGCACGTGCGGTTCGTGGCGGTGGAAGGGTCCGGATGGCCCCGGACCGGGACCAGGGCGGCGCGATGACAATGGATCGGGCAACCGACCTGAATTGCGATTTGGGCGAGGGCGAGCCGTGGGAAAAGACCCGCGCGCTGCTCGCGGCCGTGACGTCGGCCAACATCGCGTGCGGCGGGCATGCGGGCGACGCGTCGAGCATGCGGGCGATCGTGCGGGAATGCCGGGGGCACGGGACAAGGATCGGGGCGCACCCGGGACACACGGGTGCCTTTGGGCGGGTTCCCGTCGCGATCACGGCGGAGGGACTGGAAAGGTTGCTGGAGGTGCAAGTGGGCACCTTGCGGGGAATCGCCGGCGAGGAGGGGACCGGCTTGTCCCACGTGAAACTGCATGGCGCGCTGTACCACCAGGCGGACGCGGTCCGGGCTTTGGGGGAAGCCACGTTGCGATTCGTGGCCCGGTCGGTGCCGGGCGCGGTGGTCTATGCGCCGCCGGCGGGTTGGATGGCGCGATTGGGTCCGGATCTCGGGGTGGACGTCTGGAGCGAAGGGTTTCTCGACCGGGGCTACCGGGACGACGGGACATTGGTGCCGCGGAGCGAAGCCGGCGCGATGGTGGCCGGCGTCCCGGCGGTACGCGAACGGGTGCGGGAATGGCTGGAGACGGGCGAAGTCCGCGCGGTGTCGGGGCGCCGGTTGCGGTTGCCGGCGCGGACCTGGTGCCTGCACGGGGACACGCCGGAGGCGGTCGCGATGCTGGCGGCGGCGCGGGAGATGTTCGGCGGTGGCGCGTGACGACGTCGGTTGGGGGCGGTCGAAGCGACTCAAACGCGTTTTGACAGCGAAGGGCGCCCCCGCTTCATTCCCGGCGCCCGTCGTTGCGAGACGGACCCCCGATGAAATCCTTTGTTTCCCGAATCGTCGCCGGCCTGGTGGCTTGGTTCACGATCGTGTTGCCGCTCCAGGCGCTGACCATTTCCCAATTCGGCCGCATCGTGCCGCCGGCAACCGGGATCGATCTCATCCGCATCAAGCCGGGCGACCGCGTGGAGTTCGACGGCACGGGATTGGACGCGGTGGTGGACGTGCGGTTCGGACTGGCATCGGCTTCGATCGTCACGCGGACGCCGACGCGGTTGGTGGTGGTCGTGCCGCAGGAAGCGACCACCGGGCCGGTCTCGCTGTACGACTTGTTTCTCGGGAGCATCGGGTTGGCTTACACGAGTTCCGTTGATTTCGAACTGGCGCCGTTGGTGGCGAAATTCGAGCGGAGCGAACCGACGGCGCCGACGCCGGCGGACAAGATCCGGGGGGTGGTGGGGAACGCGGTTTTGTTCACCGGGGCGAACTTCATCGCGGTGAACGACCCGGGTTTCGCGACGACGGTGTATTTCCCGTCGGTCTCGGGTGGGTACGTGGTGGCGCCCGTCGACTATGCGTCGCAGACAACCATACAGGTGCGGGTGCCGCTGCAGGCGGTGTCGGGCAACATCGTGTTGGCCAACCCTTCCGGGTACGTGACGACCACGGGCAAATTCTATCTCCAACCGCTGGTGACGGGCTTCGACCCGGCCGCGGCGCACGTGGGCGACACCGTGACCGTGTCGGGCTACAGCCTGCTGGACACGGCTTCGGTGTCGGTGGGAGGCATCCCGGCGACGATCCTCTCGGGCAGCGGCACGAACGTGCAGATCCGGGTCCCGGTGCTCTCGAAATCGGGGGCGGTGAGCCTGACGACCCCCGGCGGGACGTTCCTGACGGCGTCGGAATTGGTGTTGTTGCCGGCCGTGAATTCCTTCCTGCCGGGCGGGGGCGGGGCGGGGACGGTGGTGACGATCACGGGCTCGGGTCTGGCGGGGACGACGCAGGTGCGCTTTGGCAACGCGATCGCGACGACGGTGACGAACGTGGATTCCACCACGGTGACGGCGGTGGTGCCGCTGGGGGCATTCACGGGTCCGTTGACGGTGACGACGGGCAACGGCAGCGCGGTGTCCACCACGCCGTTCTACGTGGCGCCCGTGGTGGCCGACATCAATCCGTCGCGGGCCAAGGCGGGGTCTCTGGTGACGGTGACCGGCAACAACGTGGGCGACGCGACCGCGGTGGTGTTTGGCGGCGGCGCGGCGGCGCTGTTCACGGTGCAGGCGACCAACCGCCTCACGGCCATCGTTCCCGAAGGCGCTGCGACGGGTTCCCTGAAGGTGACGACGCCGGGCGGCACGGCGTCGAGCCCGGTACCGTTCCAGGTCATCGGGACACTGCCGGTGATCTACGGCTTCACCCCGTCCCATGCGGGACCCGGGGAAACCGTCACGGTGAACGGCGACAACCTCGCCTCCCCGACCTCGGTCTCCTTCAACGGAACGCCGGCGACCTCGTACGTGGCGGTGGGCAGCACCAGCGTGATGGCGACGGTGCCGGCCGCCGCGACCAGCGGGCCGATCACGGTGACAACCGCGAAGGGAACGGCGTCGAGCCCGACGTCGTTTCTGGTGGGGACCGTCGCGGACCTGTCGGTGAGCGTGCAGGCGGATACGAAGACGCCGGTGGTGGGTAGCAGCGCCCGGTTGACCTTCGTGTTCCGGAACCTGGGCCCGTTGCCGGCCGAGAACGCGAGTTTCGGCATCGTGCTGCCATCGAACGCGGACGTGTTGGAGGCCACGACGACGCTGGGCACGGTCGAACAACTGGGGTTGGGGCTGAACGTGACGGCGGCCAACTTCGAGCCGGGAGCGCAGGCGACGGTGGTGGTGCGGGTGCGCGTGAAGAACGCGTCGTCGGCATCGTTCTCGGCGGTGGCCAGCTCGGATACCCCGGACGACGCGACGGCCAACAACACGGCGCTGGTTACCCTCGTCCCGCAACGGCCAACCCTCGCCGTCACGCGCGGTCCGGCGACGCTGACGCTGGCGTGGTTCGAGGCATACTTCGTCCCCCAGCGTGGCCCGGCACCGACGGGCCCGTGGCAGGACCTGACCGAGGTTCCGACGTGGGGTGGCGGCGCCATGAACGTCGGCGTGGCCGTGGGCCCGGACACCGAGTTCTACCGGCTGCGCCTCGGGCCGTGATCCCGGCCCGGTACTAGTCCCGGTTGCCGGGCGACCGGCGTCCGAGAATGTGGAACTCGATGTCGGCGAAGCCGAGGGCGTGCGCGGCCGAGATGTTCTGGATGCCGAGATCCGGGCGACGCGGAGAGAGGAGCTGTGGGTCGCCGATGGCCGAATGAACATCGAGGTCGCGGGCGTGCCATTGGGACCAAGTCTCCTTGCCGAACCGGTAGGTGGCGGCATTCAGGCCATGCCGGGTGTCCCAATAGAGGTTGCCGTCGAGGAAAACCTGGTTTGTGGAACCGCTCCAATCGCCGCCGAAAAGCGTGCCGGAATCCTGGACGACGATGTTGTTGAGGAACTTGAAGGAGAGATGGTCCTCGACCCGGGTGCGCATGATCCCGTGCTCGCGGTTGAAGGCGAAGATATTGTTCCGGACCACATTGTCGCGGCCGTAGTGCTGGTGGAATCCGGCGCTCTTGCAGCGGTAGACGATGTTGTTCTCGAGCAGGATCCCGGAACTTCCCTCGTCGGTGTAGAGGCCCCAGCCGCCGTAATCGTGGCTCGCGATGTCGTGGAAAACGTTGTGATGGATCGTGGTCCCGGGTTGGGGGCCGAGCGTGTAGACCCCGCCCATGTCGCTCAGCTTTCCCTGGCCCACCAACTCCACGAGATTGTGGTCGATCTCGTTCGCCCGGCAGGGCGTCGATTGGTAGCCCCAGTTCCAGCCAACCGATATGCCGGTGTAGTAGAGGTCGCGGATATGATTGTGGGCGATCCGGTTTGTGCCCGACTGGAAGACGATGATGCCGACGGACGGGGCGAACACGCGGCCCAGGCGGAACAGGCCATTGTCGAGAATGCGGTTCGAGTGGTTGGCATCGGCGTCGCTGGGTTGTTTGTCGCCCGGTTCGCCCACGCGGATGCCGCCGCCGCCGAGCCCGCCGAATTCGCAGCCGGAAACGGTCCATCGCTGGCAACCGCGCCCGAGTTCGAGTCCATAACCCCCGAGCGTCTCGAAGCGGCAGGTTTCGATCCGACAATCCACGGCGTGGCGTGCGTTGAGGGAGCCGGGCACCAGGACGGCGGCCTGGGGTGACTGCAGGCCCTCGCGGGGCATGGTGTAGTCGCAATCCGCGAACCGCAGCCCGCGCACGGTGACGTTGGTGACCGGGCGCTTGCCGTCCCCGGATCCGCGCCAGCGGAGGAGTTCGGTCAGTCGCGGTGCGACCACCTGGACCGCGTTGGGATTGATTCCCTTGGGCGCCCAGTAGCGCAGAACGCCGGTGGCGCGATCGAGGTACCATTCGCCGGGGGAATCGAGGGCATCGGGCACGTTCTCCACCCAATAACGGGCATTGGGCTCGTCCATCCAGAAGGGTCTCGGCCCGCCGGGGAGTCGGGCGACATGGCGTTCGGCGTCGACGCCCGCGATGGGCAGGTGCAGGTCGGTCCATTTGGCGAGCATGACGAGTCGAGCGTCGGGATGGGTGGCCCACTGCGGCCGGATATCGGCGTCGCGGAAGGTCAGCTCGATGGGGCTTCCGCGGGAAAGCGGGGCGGCGGCCAGAAAGAAACCGTCGTTCGGCGTGCGGGCGCGCTGGGCGCGCTCGTCGCCGACGAAGAGTTGGTGGAAGTACCACTTGCCCTGGGCGACTTCGGGCAGGGTCACTTCCCAGACATCGGCGTTGGTCGGGGATGGGTTCCAACCGGTAAGGATGGTCCCCCCCGAGAGTGTCGGGCGGAGCCTCTTGCCGGAGCCCGTTAGAGTGATTCCCGAATCGTCGGGACCGAACTCGAGCGGTGCCGACAATTCGTGCCGGCCGGAAAGCACGACGATCTCGACCGGTTGGTCGGGATGGAGTCTTCGCGATTCGCGGGCCAACGCGAGCGCGGCGGGGAGGGTGCGGAGCGGGCCGTCGTCCTTGCCCGGGCTGGCAACCGCGGGCTTGCCGCTCCATGCATCGCGGCCGTTGGGATCCACGTGGAAAACCGCTGGCGCCGCGCGGAGGGCCACCGTGAGGAGGCCCGCGAGCACCCACGACAGTCGGGGCAATTGCATGCGGCAGGTGACGATGCCGGCGCGGATGGAATTCACGCGCGGCCACGGATGGAACGTTGTCGGATCGGTCATTGCGCTACAGGGGAATGTGATGGGTGGCAACGTGGTCGCCAAGAAGATGCAGCACGGCGGCGATCGTCCCGAGGGCGGAGCCCTCGAACCGATTGTTGACGTAGACGAACGCGCGGGATGGTCGTTCCCGCGACAGGGCGGCGAGAATCATGTCGACGATGGCCTGCCGTCCGGCGGGGTACGGGTCCTGGACGCGGTCGTACGGCGCGAACTTTTCCACGGCATCGGCGTAACGGCGCCCGGGCCGGAGCAGGAACCGGGCACCGAAGCAGCCGGGATTCGTGCGGCTCCCGGGGGCGAACCATTGCTCGTCGACGGGCGGCATGGCTTCCCAGGAATTGTAGACGTGGGCGACACCGTGGCGGGCGAGCGCGTCGAAATAGTCGGGATGCAGGAACGAGCGGTTGCGGATCTCGACGCCGTAGTCCCACCCCTTCGGGAGCTTTCCGAGGAAACGGTCCAGGTCGGCGATGAAATCGCGCCCGCGCCCGTAATCGGCCGGATGGAAGTGGGAGAACTCGAACATGATCAGGCCGACATGGTCGCGGTGCGGGGCGCACGGCGCGAGGAACGCCTCGGCGAACCGGTCGGCGTTGAGGAAATCGGGATTCGTGTGGCCGGCCTTGATGCCGAACCGGGGCAGATTGGGGTAGTGCTTCAGGGTGATCTCGTCGGTGACCTTGAAGGAGAACCGGAATCCGGGCGGGACGGCCTCGACCAGTCCGGCGAGGTATTGCGGGCTCGGGAAGGCGTAGTAGGCCGCATCGACGCCGACGCTGGAAAGAACCTCCGCGTACTCGGCGAGGCAGGAGCGCTCGAAGCGGGCGTTGCTGAACTTCCCATGGTAGGCATAGCGGTCCTCCGAATACAGCAGGCCCCGCCAGCCCGGATACTTCCACGACGACGTGCCGAGATGGATGCCCCGGCCGGCCAGGCGGGCGAGCAACGGCGCGGCCCATGCCCTTTCGAACGGGGGGGATTCGGAAGGACTCATCGCGTCGGTGCCGGGGTTCAGCCCTGCGCCAGATAGTGGGCGTCGATCTTCGCGGCCACGTCGCGGAATCCGATGTCGGATTCGTAGACGATCTTGAACTGGTCGATGGCTTCCGGGGTGCGGCCGAGTTTCTCGAGGATGCAGCCGAGTTGGTAGTGGAGTTCCTTTTTCTCGTCGTCGAACACCAGTTTCTCCCGGAGCGCTTCCTGGAGTTTGCGCGCGGCGAGGTCGTTCATGTTGCGGCGGGAGAAACACTCGGCCAGCAGGACCATCGCGGGAATGCGGCGGTTCGGGTTGGACTGTGCCTTTTGGAGTTCGCCGATGGCCTCCGTGACCCGCCCGGCCCGCAGGTACAACTCGCCCAGTTCGTAGCGCACCAGGAGGTCGGTCGGGTTCGCTTCCGCACGGCGCTTGGTGTCCTCGAGCAGGAAGACCGCGCGCTCCGCGCGGATCGCGACCTCGCGGGCGGCATGGTCGGGCGCAGCGGGGTCCAACCGGGCGAGGCGATCGTCGAGTTCGGCGAGATGCGATTCCTGGATGGCTTTCAGGATCATCGGGTCCTGGACGCCGCCCACGTCGAGGATCCGCTGGTAATACTCGCGGCTGCGGGCGAATTCGCGGCGACCCGCGTACAGGGCGGCGATGTCCCGCAGCAGTTTCAGGTTGTTCCCGTCGGTGGCGAGCCGGGCCTCGTAGTCCCTGATGATGCGTTCGGCGACGTCGTCGTCCTTCACGGCGCGTTGCTCCTGCTCGAGGACCACCGCCTGTTCCTTGTCGCGCAGGATGTCACGGTAGGACCCGGTGCCGGACGAAATCTGTTCGTAGCCGCCTTCCGCCAGGGTGCGGTTGGCGAGGAGGTTCTTGAGCTTCTCGTTGAGATGGGGATCGGTCGGGTCGGTGGCGAGGAGGTCGCGCAGGATCTTCTCGGCCCGGGCACGTTGGCCGATGCGGGAGGAGGCGTCGGCGAGTTTTTCGGCGAGGCGCCGGTCGCCGGGCGCGAATTTGAAGGCCACCTCGAGGGAGAGCAGGGCGGTGCGGGGCAGGTCGCAGGCCAAGGCGGCGTCGGCGAGGAGTTGGTGGGCGTTGGCGTTGGTCGGGTCCTCGTTCAGGGCCTCCTCGGCGATGACCAGCGCCTCGAGGGGATTGGAACGGAGGGCGAGTTGGCCCTTGGTGTGGGTGTTGGCGGATCCGATGAAGCGTTTGAGGAATCCGCCGCCGCGGGTTCCCACCCGCTTGTGTTGCGCGGCGCGGAGGGCTTGGCGCGCGTCGTACAGGGCTGGCTCCTGCCGGAGGACCTGCATGAACAGTGCGACGGCATAATCGAGGTTGTTCTTCTGCAATGCCGCGACCCCTTTCTCGTGGAGTTCGCGCAGTGCCGCGGGGACCTCGGCCAACGTCTTCTCAGGCATGGGGTGACGATAGGTTTGCGGGAACGTTTCGCCAAGCCGGCGTGCGGGTTGACCCCGAAGTTTGTACCGGCGAGGCTGGGGCATGTCCCCACGGAGATTGTTCCCGGTTGTTCTCCTCTGGATCTCGGGGGTTGGACCGGGCCCCGGGGCCCTGGTCACGGCCGCCGTTTCGGAGCCGGTGATTCACGGCGGCATGGCCAACGCATCCGCCGCGGTCGCCGTCGGCAACCGTTGGTTCGCGACCGCGGGCGGGGACGACAATCGCATCCGTGTCTATCCCGTCGACCGCGGGGGGCCCTCCGTCGCCACGTTCTCGCTCGACGGCGCGTTCCCGGGGTCGCGACACGCCGGACAATACGATCTCGAGGGCTGTGCCCGCATCGACGACCTCGTCTATTGGATCGGGTCGCACGGCCGGAACAAGGAGGGGCGGGAACGACCCGAGCGCCAACGATTCCTCGCCACGCGCATCGTCGAGACCAATGGAAGCGTGACGATCGAGTCCGTGGGCACGTCCTGCACCGTCCTT
>WBXI01000103.1 GCA_008933025.1 Verrucomicrobiota bacterium | reverse complement strand
TCGGGTCCGAGCCGTCGTCCATCGTCCGGCCGGCGCGCGTGAAGGGCGTGCCGGTCGCGTACGAATGCCGGTTGGACCGCGTGGTGCGGCTGGCGGAAGGACCCGCGGCGGGCAACGCGGTCTTCGGCCGCATCGTGGCCCTCCATGTCGACGCCGCCGTGATCGGCCCCGGGGGTTGGCCCGAGGTCGCGCGGATGGATCTGGTGGCCCGGGCCGGGGGCGAGGTCTACATGAGGACCGGCGATCTGTTCCCGCTGGCGCGCCCCGCCTGACGCCGGTCGCCTTTCCAAGCGCCGCGAACCAGCCCAACCTCCGCCCATGAATCCCGTAACCCGTCGCGCCTTCGTCGCCACCGGCGCCTTGGCCGCCGCCGGATGGGCCGACCCCGCCGTCGCGACGGCCGCCGAACCCCGCGGGCCCGCGGGACCGGTCGCGTTGTCCGGTCGGATCCGACACAGCGTCTGCAATTGGTGCTTCAATCCCATGCCGCTCGACGAACTGGCGGCCGCGGCGAAGGCGATCGGCTTGGAATCGGTCGAGTTGGTGGCGCCCGAAAACTTCCCGGTGTTGCGCCGGCACGGCCTGACCTGCGCGATTTTCGGCCGGCATGGATTCTCCACGGGATTCGCGCATGTGGAGGAACACGAAGCCTGCGTCGCGGCCTGCACGCGGGCCCTCGGCGAGGCGGCAGCGTTCGGTGCGCCCAACGTGATCACGTTCTCGGGATTCCGTCGCGGGCTCGACCGCGAGGTCGGCCGCCGGAACATGATCGACGGCCTGAAGAAGGTGGCTGCCCACGCCGAGGCGCGCGGCGTCACGCTGTGCCTGGAGATGCTGAACTCCCGCGTCGCGATCGCGATGAGGGGGCATCCCGATTATTTCTGCGACGACATCGACGTGAGCGTGGACATCGTGAAGGCGGTGGGCAGCGAGCGGGTCAAGGTGTTGTTCGACATCTACCACGTGCAGATCATGCACGGCGACGTGATCGCCCGGATCCGGGCGCACGCGCCGTGGATCGGG
Organism: Verrucomicrobiota bacterium; assembly: GCA_008933025.1. GTDB lineage: Bacteria > Verrucomicrobiota > Verrucomicrobiia > Limisphaerales > UBA9464 > UBA6176. The sequence goes on along the minus strand of WBXI01000103.1, from coordinate 13,323 downwards.
CACGTGCACACGGCGGGCGTGCCCGGCCGCAACGACCTCGACGACACCCAGGAGCTCAACTACCGGCCGATCATGCGGGCGTTGGTGGCGGCGGGATACAAGGGCCATGTCGGGCACGAATTCGTCCCGCGGGGGCCCGACAAGATCGAGGCGTTGCGACGGGCGGTGGCGGCCTGCGAGGTCTGAGGCCCGGCGGCGCGTCCCCGCGGTCCGGTGGATCCCGGGCAACCGGACCTCCCCTTCCGACGCGGGCAACACGACGGGCGGCACGGGGCCCGGAGCCCTTGTTGGGGCGCGGTGGACCGCCTAGCTTCGGACGGTCATGACTCCATTGCTCACGACCACGGCCAACGCCCTCACCGGTTTCCAGATCGTCCGCGAACTCGGGGTGGTGCGGGGCATCATCGTCCGGTCCCGCTCCATCGTCGGGAACATCGGCGCCAGCTTCCAGACGCTCCTCGGCGGCAACATCACGATCTACACCGAGCTTTGCGAGAAGACGCGTTCGAGCTGATGTTGCGGGAGGCGATCGGGCGGGGGGCCAATGCCGTGGTGGCGGTGCGATACGACGCCACCGAGATCGCGCCGGGCGTGACGGAAGTGTTGTGTTACGGGACGGCCGTGGTGGTGCAGGCGGTCCCCCCGGTGCCGCCATTGCGGTAGCGCGCCGGGCCGGACGGCCGGTCGCCGCGATGCACGCGGGCTTGATACCGCGCGCCAGTCCCGCTACCCACCCTCATGCAGAGCGATCGTCCCCCGCGTTCCGACCAGCCGCCGCAAGGCGCGCCGGAACGGCCGCGTTTCCAGCGGCCCTATCGGAACCCCGGCGGTCCGGGCGGCGAACACCGGCCCTTCCAGCGTCCGGAACAGTCCGGCGACGGCCTTTCGCCCCGCATGGCGCGGGCCCGCGAGAACCCGCCGCAGGGCAGCGAGTCGTGGCACAAGCCCTGGGTCCAGATGCGGACCTTCAGCTATCATCCCGCCATCTATCCCGCGATGCTCGGCTCGGTTTCCTCCGATGCCCAGCCGGGCGACTGGGTGACGGTGTACGACAAGAACGGGCGGCCTTTCGGGCACGGCCTGTACAATCCCGCCGCGCGGGTGCCGCTGCGCGTGATCCATCACGGCGAGGAACCGACCGACGACTCGTATCTCTACCGCCTGATCGACCTGGCGCTGGACCTGCGGTTGCGGGTGCTCGACCTGCCGGCGCGGACCAACGCGTTCCGCGTGGTGAATTCCGACGGCGATTGCGTGAGCGGATTGGTGGTGGACCGTTTCGCGGACGTGCTGTCGGTGCAGGTGCACAGCCTGGGGATCTGGAAGCGCCTGCCGAAGATCCTCGCCCATCTCCACGCCCAGCTGGGCACCACCCGTGCCGTCATCGAGGTCGAGCCCTCGGTGGCCCGCCACGAGAGCATCCGCGTCCAGGACCACAAGTCCGACGACGTGCGCACCGTCCGGATCCAGGAACACGGCATCAAGCACGAGTTGGATTTCGCGGCGGGCCACAAGACCGGGTTTTTCTGCGACCAGCGCGAGAACCGGCGCCGGTTGGCGGCGTGGACCCGGGGCAAACGGGTGCTCGATCTGTGCTGTTATACCGGCGGCTTTTCCCTCTCGGCCAAAGTGCTCGGCGGCGCCACCGAGGTCACCGGCGTCGATCTCGACGAGGACGTCGTCGGCCTGGCCCGGCGCAACGCCAACATCAACCAGGCGCGGATCGAGTGGATCCATTGCGACGCCTTTGCCTACGCGCGGCAGATGCGGAAGGACGGCAAGAAGTTCGACGTGGTGATCCTCGACCCGCCCAAGCTGATCGACGGCCGCGACGAGATCGAACGCGAGGAGGGACTGGTGCGGTACGAGGACCTGAACAGCCTCGGGATCGTGATCACGGAACCGGGCGGGTTGCTGGTGACGTGCTCGTGTTCGGGCCAATTGCAGGCGGAGGATTTCGAGCGGTTGGTGATCCGCGCCGCCCACCGGGTGGGCCGCAAGCTGCAGTTCGTCGACCGCACCGGCGCGGGCGAGGACCACCCGGTGATGTCGAATTGCCCGGAGAGCCGGTACCTGAAGCTGCTGTGGGCGCGGGTGTTTTGAACCGGGACGAGCAGGTCGCGACGTTCGACGCCCTGCGCTCGGGTCCGGCGCCCTTCCTGGCGCTGGCGCCGATGCAGGACGTCACCGATCTCCCGTTCTGGCGCCTGCTGGCGCGGCACGGCGGTCCCGACGTGTACTGGACCGAGTACTTCCGCGTGCACTCCACCAGCACGCTCGAGCGGTGGATCGTGAAATCCCTCGACGAGAACCCCACGGGGCGTCCGGCGATCGCGCAGTTGATCGGGAACGACGTGCCGGCGTTGGTGCGGGCGGCGCGCGAACTGCAGGAGATGCCGGTGGCGGCGGTGGACCTGAACCTCGGTTGTCCGGCGCCGGTGGTGTACCGCAAATGCGCGGGCGGGGGCCTCCTGCGGGAACCGGCGCGGGTGGACGCGATCCTGGGGGCGATGCGCGACGCGCTGACCAAAGTGCGGTTCACGGTGAAGACCCGGATCGGGTTCGACGACCCGGCGGTGTTCGACACCTTCCTGCCGATCTTCGCGCGGCACGGGCTCGACCTGCTGACGGTGCACGGGCGGACCGTGAAGGAGATGTACCGGACGGAAGTTCACTACGATTACATCGCGCGCGCCGTGGCGGCATTGCCCTGCCCGGTGGTGGCCAACGGCAACGTCTTCTCGCCGGCGCGGGCCGCGGCGGTGTTGCGCGAGACCGGTGCGCGCGGGCTGATGATCGGCCGCGGGTGCATCCGGAACCCGTGGTTGTTCGGCCAGATCCGCGACCATCTCGGGGGCCGGGCGCCGAAGTTGCCGCGGGGCCGCGAGGTGCTGGCCTACGTGGGCGAACTGTACGAGGAAACCTGCCCGTCGATGGGTTTCCAGGAACGGCTGCAGGTGGAGAAGATGAAGAAGTACATGAACTTCGTCGGCGCGGGCGTGGATCCGCAGGGACGATTCCTGCACGGCATCCGGCGGGTGGAGACCCGCGACGCGTTCTTCGGCGTCTGCCGCGAGTTCCTGGACCACGACGAGTCGATGCCCCTGGTGCCATTCGTGGCGGACGCGGGGATTTGAGGCGGGAGGCCCGCCGGGATGTTCTCCCCTTCAAATCCCCCTTGCCGACCGTGGCCCGCGGACGACAGCCTGCCGGGGTCCCTGGCACGACACATGAGCACCAATCTCCGTCTTGGCATCATCGGAATGGGCAACATCGGCCGCCACCACGCCGGCTACCTGCTGGAGGGCAAAGTGGCCCGGTGCGAGCTGGCGGCCGTGTGTTCGACCTCGCCCGGGAAACTCGAGTCGTATGGGGCGCGCGGCGTGCGGGTGTGGGGCGACGCCCTCGAATTGATCCGGAGCGGGACGGTGGACGCGGTGTTGGTGGCGACGCCGCATTACCAGCACGTGACGCTGGGGATCGCGGCGCTGGAGGCCGGGCTGCACCTGATGGTGGAGAAGCCGATCGCGGCGCACAAAGCCGACGCGGAACGGTTGTTGGCGTGCGCGGCGCGGCGGCCGCGGCAGGTTTTGGCGGGGATGTTCCAGCTGCGCGTCGAGCCCCGGTACCTGCGGTTGCGGCGCCTGATGGAGACCGGCGAGCTGGGCCGGTTGGTACGGGTGAACTGGATCAATACCGACTGGTTCCGCACCGACGCGTATTATGCCAGCGGTGGTTGGCGTGCCACCTGGCAGGGCGAGGGCGGCGGGGTGTTGCTGAACCAGTGCCTCCACAACCTCGACGTCCTTTCCTGGTTGGTCGGCCAACCCAAACGGGTGCGGGGCTTCTGCGGATTCGGCCGCTACCACCGCATCGAGGTCGAGGACGACGTGACGGCGGTGCTCGAGTACGGCGATGGCGTGACGGGCGTTTTCGTGGCGAGCACGGGCGAGGCACCGGGAACGAATCGGCTGGAACTCACCGGCACGCGGGGCCGTGCGGTGCTCGAGGACGGCAAGCTGCGGTTCACGCGGAACGACGGCGACATGATCGTGTTCAACCGCACCGCGAAGGGGGGGTTCACGAAGCCGGAGATCTGGAACTGCGAGATTCCCTTCGAGAACGCCGCGGCACCGCACGCGCAGCTCATGGAGAATTTCGTCGCCGCCATCCGCGACGGCGTCCCGTTGATCGCCCCCGGTGCCGACGGCTTGAACTCCGTCGAATTAGCCAATGCCATCGTGTTTTCGTCCCTCCAGGGCAGCGCCATCGACCTGCCCCTCGACGGCGCCGCCTGGGAAAAGCGGCTGGGCGAACTCGTCGCCGGCTCGACGTTGGAAAAAAAGGTGGTGGCGGGCGGCTCGGACGATTTCGCGTCGTCGTTCCGCCGGTGAATCCGCCATCGACGCGGCCCCGCGACTGGGGCAGAGGAGACGCATGAATCGCCGTCGTTTCTTGTCCACCGGGGTCGTGATGGCGGGAACCTTGGTGCCGTCGTTGTCGGCCCGCGCCGAGGCCGACGCCACGACGGCCGCGAAAACCAACGCCACGGCGGCGAAATACACGCCGCCGAAACTCAAGCCGCCGCTCGTGGGTTCCCAACTGTACGGCTGGGGCCAGTACTACCAACGCGAGGGCAAAGACCTGAACGCCGGGCTCGACGACGTGTTGTCGGCATTGCGGGATGCCGGCTACGACTACGCCGAGGGCGCCCTGGACTTCGCCCGTCCGGAAAACAACGCGAAGTTCGCGGAACGCCTCGGCAGGAAGGGCCTCCGGCCCGTCAGCCTCTACACCGGCGGCGCGACCCACGTTCTCGGCAAGGCCACGCAGACCTGCGAACGCATCGCGGTCGCGGCGAAGGAGGCCGCAAAAGCCGGGTTTGGCATCGTCAATTTCAACCCGGACCCCATCGGCCGTCCGAAGACGGACCGCGAACTGGAGATCCAGGCCGAGGCGCTGCGCGAGTTGGGAGACGAGTTGGCCGGGCTCGGCATCCAGCTCGGCATCCATCACCACACCCCCGAAATGGCCGACGGCGCCCGGGAGTTCCATTCCAATTTCCGGAAGAACCCCGGGACCAAGGTCGGGTTCTGCTACGACGTCCATTGGGTCCATCGCGGCGGGATCTCCCCGGCCGAATGCCTCGCCGCCTACGCGGACCGCATCGTGAGCTGGCACCTGCGGCAAAGCCGGGGGCAAGTGTGGTGGGAGGATCTCGACGCGGGCGACATCGACTACGCGGCGGTAGCGGCGGTGGTTCGCGAGCGGCAATTGCCGCGGTTCTTCACCGTCGAACTGGCGCTGGAAGGCGGGACGAAGATCACGCGGGGCGCGGTCGAAAACCACGCGCGATCCCGCCGGTTCGTCCGGGCGGTCTTCGGGACCTAGGCCGCTGGCCCCGGACCGCCGTCGCGAGACGGCGGGACCGAGGCAACGCCTCAGTTGTCCTTTGCGCGGTCGAAGGCATCCGACAGCGCGTTCCAACCGGCGGTTTGGTTGAAACCCGCCGGGGGCTTGGTGCCGGGCCGGGGTCCGGCCGGACGCGGGCCGCCCGCGGGGCGCGGTCCCGCCGGCGCGGTGCGACCCTCGCGCGGCGTGCCGATGGTCGGGTTGGCCCGCATGGACAGGGCGATGCGCTTTCGCTCGAGATCCACCTCGACGACGGTGACCGACACCTTCTGCTGCACCTTCACGACCTCCGCCGGGTCCTTCACGAAACGGTCGGCGAGCTGGCTGACGTGGACGAGGCCGTCCTGGTGGACGCCGATGTCCACGAACGCGCCGAAGGCGGTGACGTTGGTGACGATTCCCGGGAGCCGCATCCCGGGGCGCAGGTCCTCCATCTTCTCGACGCCTTCCTGGAAGGAGAAAGCCTCGAACTTCTCGCGGGGATCGCGGCCCGGTCGGGCGAGTTCCTCGAGAATGTCCTTCAACGTCGGCAACCCGACGCCTTCCCCGACGTATTTCTCCGGCTGGATCCGGGAACGCAGGGACGGGTCGCGCAGCAGGTCCGCCACGCCGCAACCGAGGTCGCGGGCCATGCGATCCACCAGCGGGTAACGCTCGGGATGCACGGCGCTGCCGTCGAGCGGGTGGGCGCCCTCGCGGACCCGGAGGAATCCGGCACACTGTTCGAAGGCCTTCGGGCCGAGGCGCGGCACCTCGAGGAGATCGGCACGCGAACGGAAGGGTCCCTTGGCATCGCGATGGGAGACGATGTTCGCGGCGAGGGTGGGCCCGATGCCGGCGACGTAGCCGAGCAACTGGCGGCTCGCGGTGTTCAGTTCGACGCCGACGCGGTTGACGCACGAGGTGACCACGTCGTCGAGCCCGCGCTTGAGGGCGAGGGAATCGACGTCGTGCTGGTATTGGCCGACACCGATGGATTTCGGGTCGAGCTTCACCAGTTCGGCGAGCGGGTCCATGAGGCGCCGGCCGATGCTGACGGCGCCACGGACGGTCAGGTCCTGGTCGGGGAACTCCTCGCGGGCGACCTCGCTGGCGGAGTAGATCGAGGCGCCGCTTTCGTTGACGAGGACGACGGGGATGGCGGCGGGGAGGCGGAGGGCGCGGACGAACTGCTCGGTTTCGCGGCTGGCGGTGCCGTTGCCGATGGCGATGGCCTCGACGTGGAATTTCTCGACGAGGGCCCGGAGAGTCTCGGCGGCCTCGCGGATGGCGCCGGCCGATCCGGCGGTGGCATGGAGCACGTCGTTGTGGAGCAGCCGGCCCTGCCGGTCCAGGACCACGGTCTTGCAACCGGTGCGGAACCCGGGGTCGAGGGCGAGGACGGTCTTCCGGCCGAGGGCCGGGGCGAGCAGGAGTTCGCGCAGGTTTTCGGAAAAGACGCGGATCGCCTCGGTGTCGGCGCGGCCCTTGGATTCCATGCGCATCTCCGCCTCGATGGCGAAGCCGAGCAACCGTTTGAAACCGTCCTGCACCGCGAGGCGCACCTGTTCCCCGGCCGCTTTGCCCGGGGCCTTGACGAACAATCCCTCCAGCAACACCAGCGCCGCATCCTCCGACGGCGTGACCCGCACCATCAGGAATCCCTCGGACTCGCCGCGCCGGATCGCGAGGAGACGATGGCTGGGAATCGTGGCCAGCGGTTCGGACCAGTCGAAGTAGTCCTTGAACTTGGCACCCTCGGTTTCCTTGCCCGACAGGACCTTCGATCGCACGACGGCCTCGCCGCGGTAAAGGTTGCGAAGCCGCGCGCGCGCCTCGGCGTCGTCGCTGACCCGCTCGGCGAGGATGTCCCGGGCGCCGGCCAGGGCGGCGGCGACGTCCGGGACGCTTTTGGCGGCGTCGACGAACGGCACGGCGCAGGCCAGGGGATCGAGGGACGCCTGTTCCGACCACACCCGGTCGGCAAGCGGCTCGAGACCGGCTTCCTTGGCAATGGTGGCGCGGGTCCGGCGCTTGGGCCGGTACGGGGCGTACACGTCTTCCAACGCGGAAAGCGTCGCGGCGGATTCGACGGCATGCCGGAGGTCGTCGGAGAGCAGGTTGCGTTCGGCGAGCGACTTGAGGACCGCCTCGCGGCGCTGGGCGAGTTCGGCGAGTTGGACGAGGCGGTCGCGGATGGCGATGAGGACGACCTCGTCGAGGCTGCCGGTGGCCTCTTTGCGGTAGCGCGCGATGAAGGGGATGGTTCCCCCCTCGGCAAGCAGCCGGACGGTGGTGGCAACCTGGTGGGGGCCGACACGGAGTTCGGCGGCGATCTGGGCGACGTGGGAGTCGGACATGGAAACGGGGAACGGGGAGCGGGGAGCGGGAACCGGAAGCTGGGAACGGCGGGCAGGGCGGAGAGGTGTCCTCGGGACGGCGCTCCCCGCTCCCTGCCGGGGGCTACTTGAGGCCGGCGTAGACGCGGTGCACGTCGTCGTGATCGTCGAGCGCGTTGAGGAAGGCGACGACCTCGGCGTGGGCGGGTTCGGGAACCTCGGCGGGGTTCTTGGCGACGAAACGGATCTCGCTGGCGACGATGTTCCAGCCGGCGTTCTTGAGCCAATTGCTCGCGGTGGCGAGGTCCTTGATCTCGGTGAGGAACCGCGCGCCCTGGCTGCCCTCGGGAATCTCCTCGGCCTCCAGCGGCTCGACGTTCTGGGCCCCGGCCTCGATGGCGTCGGCCTCGGCGTCGCGGGACCGGTCGGTGTGGGTGGCCTCGACCACGCCGAGGCGGTCGAAGAAAAAGCCCATGGAACCGGGCTGGCCCAGCTGGCCGGCGAGGAAGAGACGGCGGATTTCGGGGGCGGTGCGGTTCCGATTGTCGGTCAGGCACTCGACGATCACGGGGACCTTGTGCGGCGCGAAGCCTTCGTACAGGACCGTCTCGTACTCGATCTTCTCGTCGAGGAGCCCGGCTCCCTTCTTGATGGCCCGCTCGATGGTGTCGCGGTAGACGCTGGCCCGCTTCGCTTTCTCGACCGCGACGTGGAGTCGCGGGTTCCCGTCGGGATCGGCCCCGCCGAGCTTGGCGGCGACCATGATTTCACGGACGAGCTTGCCGACGACTTGGCCTTTCTTCTGGGCGTTCGCCTCGCGCCCGGCCTGTTTCCATTGAGCACCCATGGGTCCGGGCAGGTTGGGGGAAAACCCGGCGGGAAGGAAGCGTTCGCTGCATCCGACGATCCGGGGGGCGTACCGGGCCACCGTGGGCCCGCCGTCGGACGACGGCGGCCGCGCATGTCCGGCTTCCCGACGGCCCGACGCGCCCGCTTTCCGGCTGGCACTCCGCGGGCCGACCCGGATGCTTCCGGCGGTGTCTTTCCCGCGCTTCGACCGATTCCTCGGCAAACTTCCGGCCGGGGTTCTGCCGTGGGCATTGGCATTTGCGGTGGTGGTGGCGGCCGGCGCGGCGGAGGGGACGTGGACGGCGGAGGGCGCGCACCGCTGGCAGGCGTTGTCGGTGCCGCCGGGGGAACGCGCCGGGTTCGTGTTGCTGCCGCCGCGGGCGACCGGATTGGATTTCACCAACGCGATCGCCGGCGCCCGCCACCTTGCCAACCAACAACTCCTCGATGGGTCGGGCGTGACGGCCGCGGACATCGACGGCGACGGGCGGGTGGACGTGTTCTTCGCGGGACTCGGCGGTGCGAGCGGGTTGTGGACGAACCTTGGCGACTGGCATTTCGCGAACGTCACCGCGACGGCGTTCGGCACCGGCGGCCCGCTCGCGACCCTCGATGCAACGGGATGCGCGTTCGCGGATCTGGACGGCGATGGATCTCCCGATCTGGTGGTGAACTCGCACGGACAGGGAACCCACGTCTTCCTGAACGACGGCCACGGCCGTTTCCACGCCCGGGCACCCGTGCTGAACGCGGGCCGCGGCGGGCGCACCGTGGCCATCGGCGACGTGGACGGCGACGGCTGGCCGGACCTCTACATCGCGAACAGCCGGGTCCGGACCTTGGCCGACCAACCCAACGCGCGTCCGACGTTCCGGACCGAGCGGGGCCGCGCGGAAGTGGCGGCCATCGACGGCCGGCCGGCGACGGCGCCCGACCTGACGAACCGGTTCGTGGTGAACGCGCGGGGTGGCGTCGACGAGTTGGGCGAGCCCGACGTGTTGTACCGGAACCTCGGGGGCACGAACCTCGCGGAAGTGCCGTGGACCGGGGGTGCGTTTCTCGACGCGGACGGCGCGGCCTTGCGGGCGGCCCCGTTGGATTGGGGATTGGCGGCGATGTTCCGCGATCTGGATGGGGACGGCCGGCCCGACCTTTACGTCGCGAATGATTTCGAGGGGGCCGACCGGATCTGGTGGAACGAATCGCGCCCGGGCGAGCTCCGGTTTCGGGCGGGACCGCGCCGTGGACTGCGCCACACCAGCCTGTCCTCGATGGGGGTGGACATGGCGGACGTGGACCGCGACGGGCACGACGACGTGCTGGTGGTGGACATGCTGGGCCGGGACCACCGGCAGCGGCTCACCCAGCGGGAAGGCCGGCCGGCGTCGGAGACGGACCCGAGCGACCCGGACGCGGTGCCGCAGCAGGAAGCCAACGTCCTGCAGATGGGGCGCGGCGACCGGACGTTCGCGGAGACGGCGGCGTTCGCGGGCGTGCAGGCCAGCGACTGGTCCTGGACGCCGGCGTTCCTCGACGTCGATCTCGACGGCTGGGAAGACCTGCTGGTGACCACGGGACAATGGCGTTCGCCACGCGACCTCGACGTGGCGGCCGAGGTCCGGCGGATGCGCCAGACGCGGCGGATGACGGACGCGGAACTGTTCGCGATGCGGCTCAAGCTGCCCCGGCTGGACATGCCCAACGTCGCCTTCCGCAACGATGGCCACGGGCGATTCGTCGAGGCGGGGCAAGACTGGGGATTCGACACGCCGGGCGTGAAACACGGGATGTGCCTCGCGGATCTCGACGGGGACGGGGACGCGGACGTGCTGGTCAACCCACTGAACGGTCCGGCGCTCGTGTACCGCAACGAGGCCACGGCGCCGCGGGTGGCGATCCGGTTGCGCGGCGACGGCGGCAACCGCCGCGGCATCGGCGCCCGGATCCGGGTGACGCCGCGCGACGGTCCGTTGCCCGCGCAGACCCAGGAGATCACCTCGGGCGGCCGGTATCTGAGTGGCGACGACGCGGAACGCACCTTTGCCGCGCGCGGGACCGAGTCGCTTTCCATCCGGGTGCGGTGGCCGGACGGACGGGAATCGGTGGTGTCGGACGGGCGGCCGAACCGGCGCTACGAACTTTCCCCCGGTCCCGCCGCGCCGGCGCCCGCCCGGGTGGGGGCGCCCCCGGCATGGTTCGTGGACGACTCCGCGCGCATCGGCCACACCAACCGCGCGGTCCCCTTCGACGAGTTCCTCCGCCAACCCCTCGCGCCGCGCCGGCTGCTGAACGAAGGGCCGGGCGTGAGTTGGGGCGACGTCGACGGGGATGGGCAGGAGGATCTGGTGGTCGGGGCCGGCTTCCACGGGTCGCTGGCGGTGTTCGTATCGGATGGCGCGGGAGGCTTTCGGCGCGGGACGAACCTGGTCCCGCGGGCGGCGCACACGACGGTGTTGCCGTTCGGGGGCAAATGGGCGGTGGGCGAGAGCAGCCACGCGGACGGCACGCCGGTGGGTGCGGCGATCTCGACATGGCCCGGCGCCGGGCCGTCGTGGCCGGCGGGCGCGGACGCCGTGGGCGCGCTGGCGGCGGCGGACGTCGACGGGGACGGCGTGCTGGAGTTGTTCGCGGGAGGCCGGGTGGTTTCCGGGCAATGGCCCGCGGCGGCGACGTCGTGGTTGTTGAAAGAAGACGGCGGGGCCTTCGGCGCGGCGCAGACTTTTACCAATCTGGGACTGGTCCAGGGCGCGGTATTCGCGGACTTCGACGCCGACGGGAAGCCGGATCTGGCGCTCGCCTGCGAGTGGGGCCCGCCGCGGTTGTTCCGCAACCAACGGGGCCGGTTGGCGGGATGGGAACCCGAGATCGCGGTCGGGGGGAGCCGACGGCCGTTGTCGGCGTTGTCCGGCCTTTGGACCTCGGTCCAGGCCGGGGACCTCGACGGCGACGGGCGGATGGATTTGGTGCTGGGAAACTGGGGCGAAAACTCGTTTGCCGCCCTTTACGGAACCCCGCGGGTGGCGTTCCACGGCGACCTCGACCAAGACGGCTACCACGACGTGATCCTCGCCTATCCGCGACCGGGGTGGATCGACGCGGGGAATCCACCGGCGCCGGAGGACCTGTTGCCGGTGCACGGACTGTCGGTGCTGGGGCCGCTGGTCCCGGCGTTGCGGGAGCGCTTCGCCACCCACCGGGCGTTCGCGAACGCGGATCTCGCGGGCGTGCTGGGCGAGGAAGGCGCGGGCATGAAACGCGTCGAGGCGCGCTGGATGGCCTCGGTGGTGCTGCTCAACCGCGGCGATCACTTCGAACTCAGGCGTCTGCCCGATGTGGTCCAACGCGCGCCCGTCTGGGGCATCGTCGTCGCGGATTTCGACGGCGATGGGCACGAGGATGTCTTCGTGGCGCAGAACTATTCGGGGCACAACCACGGGTGGCCGCGCGACGACGCGGGTCTGGGCGTCGTGTTGCGGGGCCGGGGCGACGGAGGGTTCGACGCGTTGGACCCGGCGGCGAGCGGGGTGCGGATCGACGGCGAGGGGCGCGGGGCGGCCACGGCGGATTACGATGGCGACGGCCGGCCGGATCTGGCGGTGGCCGAATCGGGCGGGCCGCTGCGTTTGTTCCGCAACGCGACGGGAAAGCCCGGGTTGCGCGTGCGGCTGCAGGGACCCGCGGGAAACCCCACGGCCGCCGGGGCCTCGGTGCGCCTCGGGTGGGACGGCCAGACGGGGCCGGCGCGGGAATCGCGCCTGGGGGGCGGCCACTGGTCGTGCGACGCCGCGACCCTGGTGATGGCGCGGCCGGTGGGCGGTCCGACGGAATTGCGGGTGCGTTGGCCGGGCGGCGCGGAGACGACCACCCAGGTCGGGGCCACGGCGCGCGAGGTGGTGATTGGCGCGGACGGCGCCGTGGTGCGGTCACGGTGAACGCGGGTGCCGGGCGCGGGTGGGCGTCCGAGCTCAGTCCCCGAGCAATCGCCTGAGCGCGTCGCGGGCGGCATCGCCCCGGGGATCGGCCCCCTTGCCGGACCAGATGCGGCGGACGAATTCGAACCACTCGCAGAAATTGGCGGATTGGCGGTCCTCGACCGGTTCGGCGCGACGCTCGCGGCACTGGTGGGCGGCGGAACGGTCGTGGTGGGTGCAATTGACGCAGACGTGGAGATCGGCGCGGCACTGCGGGCACGATTCGCGGCGGCCGGGTTGCAGGGTGCGGGTCCATTCCCAGCCGCACTGATGGCAATGACGGGTCACGGGGCGAAGATAGGCCGACAGCGCCCGGTGCCCGGCAAGCAGTTTTGGCGCGCTCGGGCCCGGCACCGGGCGGCTCGACGCGTCGGGTCCGTGGAACCATCCGCCCACGGTTTCGCCGCGGCCAAAATCGCCGGGACCGAATTTCGGCCTGCCTTCCCGTCCGGGCCGTGGCAGGGTCCGCGCCGCGCATGAAGATCACCAAGGCGCTCATCACGGCCGCCGGACGCAACCAACGGACGCTTCCCCTGCAAACGCTGGTGGATCGCGACGGCGTGCCGAAAACCGTTCTGGCGATCATCATCGAGGAGGCGCTTTCCGCGGGCATCGAGCAGGTCGGGGTGGTGGTGCAACCCGGCGACCAGCGCGAATTCGCGGCGGCCGCGGGAGCCCATGCGGGACGCATCGAGTTCCTCGAACAGCCGGAGCCGCTGGGCTACGGCCACGCGGTGTGGTGCGCGCGCGGTTTCACCGCGGCTTCCCCCTTC
>WBXI01000102.1 GCA_008933025.1 Verrucomicrobiota bacterium | reverse complement strand
GGAGTTGCTGGATTGGCTCGCCGACGAGTTCGTGCGCGGCGGTTGGTCGGTGAAACGCCTGCACCGTCTGGTGGTGCTTTCCGCGACCTACCGCCAGTCCGCACGCGTCGATCCCGCCGCCCAGGCCCGGGATGCCGACGACCGCCTGCTGTGGCGCTACCCTTCGCGTCGTCTCGAGGCGGAGATGCTCCGCGACACGATGCTTGCCGCCGCCGGCACCCTGAACCCGGCGATGTACGGCCGTGGCTTCGACCTCTTCGACGTGCGCGGCGGTCTGTCCGGATTCAAGCCGGTCGAGTCCTACCGGGGCGAGGGCCTGCGCCGCATGATCTACGCCCACAAAGTCCGGCGCGAACGCGAGGCCGTGTTCGGCGCCTTCGATTGCCCGGACGCCGGGCAAAGCACCGCGCGCCGCCGCGAATCCACCACGCCCATCCAGGCCATCAACCTGTTCAACAGCCGCTTCACCCTCGACGCATCGGAGGCCCTCGCCGCGGGCATCCGGCGCGAGGCGGGCGCCGAGGTCGAGTCCCAGATCCGGTGCGCGTGGCGCCGGACCCTCGGGCGCGAACCCTCCGCCGACGAGTTGCGCGATGCCGGTCCGGCGGTGCGCGCGCACGGGTTGGCGACGCTCTGCCGCGCGCTTTTCAACAGCAACGAGTTCGTCTTCGTCCCATGAACCTCCCGACGGGATCCCTTTCCCGCGACGGCCATCGGTTGCTCGATCGCCGTCGCTTCCTTTCCGATTCCGCCACCGCGCTTGGTTCGGTGGCGCTGGCCAACCTGCTGGGCGGCGACGGACTGCTCGCCGCGCAGGGACCGGTCGTCGACCCGGCCCGCCCGTTCGCGCCGCGCGGCCCCCATTTCGCGCCGAAGGCCCGCAACGTCGTGGTTATCTTCTGCGCGGGCGCGGTGAGCCAGTTGGAAACGTGGGACTACAAACCGGAACTCATCCGCCACGACGGCACGCCCCTGGCCGGCGGGCCGCCCGTGACCTTCCAGGGCCCGGCCGGAAACCTCGCGCGCCCCCAGTACGCGTTCCGACGCCGCGGCCAGACCGGCAAGTGGGTTTCCGACATGCTCCCGCATCTCGCGCGACTCACCGACGACATCGCCTTCGTCCATTCCCTCACCAGCAAAAGCAACACCCACGGGCCCGCCGAGAACTTCCTCTCCACCGGCTTCGCCCCCGACGGTTTTCCCAGCCTCGGCTCGTGGCTGAGCTACGCGCTGGGCAGCGAGAACCAGGATCTGCCGGCGTTCGTCGCCATTCCCGATCCGCGCGGCGTGCCCCAGGCCGGCTCCAACAATTGGGGCCCCGGCTTCCTCCCCGCGGTTTTCCAGGGCACGCCCATGAGCGCCCGGGAACCGATCCGCCACCTCGCGCCGCCGTCCGGCATCACCGCCGCCGGCGACGAGGCCGCGCGCGGGTTGCTCCGGCGCATGAACGAACGCCACGGGGCCTCGCATCCGGGCGACGGCAAACTGGCGGCGCGCATCGCCAGCTACGAACTCGCCGCGCGGATGCAACTGAGCGTCCCGGAACTCGGCGATCTCTCGTCGGAACCGGCGCACATCCTGAAACTCTACGGTGCCGACGACACGGCCAACCCGACCAAGGCGGCCTTCGCGCGCAATTGCATCCTGGCCCGGCGCCTGGTCGAGCGCGGGGTGCGCTTCGTCCAGTTGTTCAACGGCGCCTACGCCAGCGGCGGCGAACTGAATTGGGACGGGCACAACAAGCTCCGCGAGCAGTACGACAGGCACGCCGCCATCCTCGACCAACCGGCCGCCGCCCTGATCCGGGATCTCCGCCAGCGGGGCCTCCTCGAGAACACCCTCGTGGTGTGGTGCACCGAGTTCGGCCGCATGCCCATGTTCCAGAAAGGCGCGCAGGGCCGGGACCACAACCCCGACGGGTTCACCTGTTGGATGACCGGCGCCGGCATCCGGCCGGGCGTCAGCCACGGCGTCACCGACGAACTCGGCCGCAAAGCCATCCAGGACATCCATCCCCTCTACGACTTCAACGCCACCATCCTGCACCTGCTTGGCCTGGACCACGAGAAGCTGGTGTACGAACACAACGGCATCCAACGCCGCCTCACCAACGTCGAGGGCAGCGTGATCCGGGAGATCCTCGCGTGAACCACCCGTCGCCCCGTGCGCCGGCGCGCGGTTCGCCCCGCATCCCCGTCGTTGTCCCCAGGCACCCCGCCATGAAACCCCTCCGCCTCGTCCTCCTGCTGGCCGCCCTGGTCCACGTTTCCGTGGTCCGGGCCGATCGTCCCAACGTCCTGTTCTTTTTCGCCGACGACCAACGCGCCGACACCGTCGCCGCGCTCGGCAACAAGGCCATCCGGACGCCCAATCTCGACCGACTCGTCCGCTCCGGCGTTTCCTTCGAACGCGCCTACATGCAGGGCGGACTCCACGGCGCCACCTGCGTGCCCTCGCGCGCCATGCTGCTCTCGTCCCGCCCCCTGTTCCGCATCGACGAGAAACTTCTCCGCGACCCCACCTGGCCCGCGGCTTTCGGCCGGGCGGGTTACACCACCTTCGTCAGCGGCAAATGGCACAACGGCGAGGCCTCCATACCCCGCAGCTTCCAGATCGCCCGCCAGATGTTCACCGGCGGCATGACGGATCCCCTCAAGGCCAAATTGTCCGACATGGTCGACGGCAAGATCCAACCCGCGAAGCTCTCCCCGAAACACGCCTGCGAGGCTTTCGCGGACGAGGCCATCGCCTTCCTGCGCGCCGGCGGGAACCAACCCTTCTTCTGCTACGTCCCCTTCGATGCCCCGCACGATCCCCACGTCGTGCCCGCGGGGTTCCCGGTCCGCTACGACCCCGCCAAGATCCCGTTGCCCGCGAATTTCCTGCCGCAACACCCGTGGGACAACGGCGAGATGACCGTGCGCGACGAGCAACTGCTGCCGTGGCCGCGCACCCGCGACGGCGTCCGCTCCATGCTCGCCGAATATTACCGCTACGTTTCCTACCTCGACTCCCAGATCGGCCGGGTGCTCGACGCCCTGGAGGCATCCCCGCACGCCGCCAACACGATCGTGGTGTTTGCGGCCGATTCCGGCGTGGCGCGGGGCAGCCATGGCCTCGTCGGGAAACAGAATCTCTACGAGCACTCGGTGCGGGTGCCGCTGATCGTCGCCGGCCCCGGCATTCCCAAGGGCCGCACCACCCGGGCGATGTGCTATCTCCACGACGTGATGCCCACGCTCGGAAGGTTGTGCGGCGTCGACGCCCCGGCCACCAGCGAGGGCCGCGAATTCAGTGCCACGCTCCGCGACCCCTCGACCCCGGCCCGCGCCGAACTGGTCTTCGCCTACCGGGACGTGCAACGCGCCATCCGCGACGACCGCTGGAAACTGATCCGGTATCCCCTCGTCGACCGCACCCAACTCTTCGACCTGCGCGCCGACCCGTATGAAACCACGAATCTGGCCGATCGACCGCGCCAAGCCGGACGCGTCGCCCACCTAACCGCGGCGATGGAGCGGGAACTGAAGGCCATCGGCGACCCCGCGCCGCTGCGCGTCGCCACGCCCAAGCCCGCCGCCTGGACGCCCCCGAAGCCCAAGGCCCCGTAGGCGTCGGAACCAGCCCGGCGCGTCCGGCGACCGCGGACCGCCCGCCCGCCACCGGGACTACCGGTCGGCCTGCCTCCCGCGACCCAACGACGCGCCGGAAGAAACCCGACCGGGGCCGGCGACCTTCGAACCGCGCACCACCGGCGCGATCACCCGCGAGGCGTGGGACCGTTCGTGCCAGACCGTGTTGGTGGCGACGACGGCGTCCGACGGAAAATCCATCGGCACCGACGCGCCGGTCTGCGGGTTGGGCTCGTAGAACGGCGCCCCCGTGCTCGCCAGCGTCACGCGGATGCGGTGGCCCCGGTTGAAGATCTGGCTCAGCGAACCCACGTCGAACGCCACCGTGTGGATGGTGCCGGGCTTCATCGGCACTTCCCGGTCGAATCCCTCCCGGTACCGCGCCCTCAACGCGTAGTCCACGATCAGGATGCTGCGGCCATCGGGATAGACATCCGTGATCCGCACGATGAAATCCGTGTCCCGCGCCGTCGACCCCACCCGGAGTTCCGCCCGCACCTTGCCCGTCCATTCCACGGGTTCCGCCAAGGGATCGGTGGTGAAGGTGCGGACATCGCGCTGCGCCTCGACCTTGCGGGCGTCCCGCGCCCCGGGAAATGCCGTGCCCGGAATCTCGACCGGATGGCGCGGATCGCTGGTGTAACGGGTGGATGACGATCGTTCGGCGGGCGCCCGGGTGTCCAACCCGCCGCCCTCGTGGAAATAGTAGGCGGTCTCGTGGGCCGGCACGGGCCAATCCCGGGCCTCGCGCCACTCGTTGCCCGGGGCGCCGGGTTCGCCGACCGCACCCATGACGTAATACCGGACGGGAGGATCCTTCTCCACGCCGTTGGCGACGCCCTTCAGATGATGGTCGAACCAACGCAGCATGTGTTCCTGGACGTCGAACCGCGCGTTCTCCGGATACGCCATCTCGCCGATGACGTTGGTTTTCGGCAGTCCGCCGTGGAGCCAGGGGCCGACCCGCAATTGCTGGCGACCGCGCGAACCCGGCCCACCGCGGTGCTGGCGCCCCTCGAAACTCGCCAGACTGCCCTGGCTCATGAAGTCGTACCAACTGCCCACGGTGAAACACGGCACGTCCATGCGACCGAAATGCAGCGTGCAATCCTCCGCCCTCCAATAGTCGTCGTAGTCCGGGTGGCGTTGCCATTCGTCCATCAACGCGCGGTTGTCGGCCGGGTCGCGGCAGACCTCGCCCATTTTCTTGAACCGTTCCGGCTTGGACATCCCGCCGAGTCGGTAGCCCTCGTGGAACAGGCTCAAGCCGGTGTCCGTCATGTACTGGCAGACCAGATGCGGCGGCCGGGTGACGGCCAGGAAGTTCTGCGCGAATCCGCCCTGCGACCCGCCGAATGTCCCGACCCGGTGGTCGCTCCACGACTGCCCGGCAAACCATTCGCACAGGTCGTATCCGTCGCGCGATTCGCCCCATGCCAAGGACCGGTACCCGCGCCAGACACCCTCGCTCCCTTGGGATCCGCGGAAACTGACCCGGGCCGCCACGTACCCACGGGCCGCCAGCGAGGCCAGTTCGCGCCGCGAACCATTCCCGATGATCACCGCGTAGCGCTGCTCGAAGATCACCGGCCACGGACCGTTTCCGGGCGGGAAATAGACATAGGCCGAAAGGCGCGTCCCGTCCCGCATGGGGATCATCACGTGTTCCTCGCGGATGCCACCGAGATCGAGCGGGGGCAGCGGCGCCCCGGCCGCGGTTCGCACGACAACGACGACCATCAAGGCAATGGCGGAAGACCAAGTTTTCAATCGGGAGTGCAAGGCTGCCTATCGAGTGTACTGACCGCCACTTCCTTTGCGGTCAGCACACTAGGCCGCCGACACACGTCCCATCAAGTCCCGGGAAGAATCCGCGTCCCCCGCGCACGACATCGGCGCATCCCGATTCCCGGTCCCGACCCGCTGGGTGGATCGACGAAGGGGACCCACTTTGGGGGTTCAACCCACGCGAAGCCCGGCTACGTTCCGTCCATGCCACGCGTCAAGCACATCGCCTTCTTCAAGTTCAAGGCCGACCGGACCCCCGAACAGATCGCCGGCGTCTGGCGGGTCATCGAGGACCTGCCCAAGCGCATCCCCGGAATCCTCGACCTCACCTGGGGCGTCAACAACAGCACCGAGGGACTTTCCCAGGGTTTCACCCACAGCTTCGTCATGCTCTTCGAGAGCGTCGCCGCCCGGGACGCCTACCTGCCCCACCCGATCCACCAGGAAGCCGTCGGCCTCGTCGTGCCACACCTCGAGTCGGTCGTCGTGTGCGACCACGAGGTCTGAAGCCCGTCCCGCGACCCGTTCCCCATGAAACCCCCGCGCATCGCCTTCCTGCTCCTTTGGACGCTGGTCTTGGTCCCTGTCCTCCCGCTCCGCGCCGCGCCCTCGCCGCGGCCCAACCTGGTCGTCATCTTCTGCGACGATCTCGGGTACGGCGATCTGGCCTGTTTCGGCAACGAACGCATCAAGACGCCGAATCTGGACCGCATGGCCGCGGAAGGCATGCGTTTCACCGACTTCCATGTCGGCGCCTCGGTCTGCTCGCCGTCGCGGGCCGCCCTGCTCACGGGGCGCTATCCGGTCCGCACCGGGGTGACCCGCGTCTTGTTCCCCGGCGATGCCATCGGGCTTTCCCCGAAACTCGCGACGCTGCCGTCGACCTTGAAACGCGCCGGCTACGCGACGGCGGCGGTGGGCAAGTGGCACGTGGGGCACAAACCGGGTTTTCTCCCGCTCGACCACGGCTTCGACCGCTATTACGGGATTCCCTACAGCAACGACATGGGCGCCGATCCGACCCTGAAGACCGCGCCCGGCGTCGAGTTCCGGCGTCCCGAGCCCAAGCCGGACGAAACCGCGGCCGCGAAGGAGCAGCGCGAACGCGAGTACCCGGGCGCGCCCCTCATGCGTGACAACGTGGTCATCGAGCATCCCGTCGACCAATCGACGCTCACGCGCCGCTACACCGACGAGGCCCTCCGGTTCCTGGCGTCCACGCGCGGCCGCCCGTTCTTCCTCTATCTCGCGCACACCATGCCGCACGTGCCGCTGGCGGCTTCCCCGGCGTTCAAGGGCCGGAGTGCCGGCGGTCTCTACGGCGACGTCGTCGAGGAGATCGATTCCGGGGTCGGCGAGATCCTCGCCGCACTCCGCGGGCTGGGTCTGGCGCAGAACACCCTGGTGCTGTTCACGAGCGACAACGGCCCGTGGCTGGCGAAAAAGGAACGCGCCGGCACCGCCGGTCCCTTGCGCGACGGCAAGTTCAGCCAGTTCGAGGGCGGCCATCGCGAACCCACCATCGCCTGGTGGCCGGGCCGCGTCCCGTCCGGCGCCACCTGCGACCAACTCGCCACGACCCTCGACGTGCTCCCGACTTTCTGCGCCCTCGCCGGCATCCCGGTGCCGGCGGGAATCGACGGCAAGGACATCCGCCCGCTCCTGTTCGGCAAGAAGGGGGCGAAGACGCCCCACGCCGTCTTCTTCCACGCTTCCAACGCGGTCCGCCAGGGCCCGTGGAAATACGTCGCCACCCAGAAGACGGAGGAACTTTTCGATCTTGCGACGGACCCCGGCGAACACCATAACCTAGCCGGAGAAAACCCCGGCAGGCTCGCGTCGATGCGACGACTCCTCAAGGACTGGAACGCGCGCAACGACGTCACGAATGCCCCGCCCGTTTTGGCGCGATGAATCCCCGACTTCTCTACCCGTTGCTGGCCCTGGCGGCCGCGCTGCTGCCCGCGCGCCCGGCCCGCGCCGCCGCGCCGCCCGCCCGGCCCAACATCGTCTTCGTCCTGAGCGACGACCATTCCCTGCAGACCATCGGCGCCTACAACCTGCGCCTGTCGAAATTCTGCCGCCAGCAGGGCGTCACGCCCAACATCGACCGGTTGGCCGACCGGGGCGGGCTGTTCGTGAACAGTTTCTGCGGCAATTCCCTCTGTTCGCCGAGCCGGGCATCGATCCTCACCGGCCTGCACAGCCACGCCCACGGCGTGATGACCCTGGACAAGCCGATCCGTCCGGGGGTCTGGACCTATCCGGACTCGTTGCGCGAGGCGGGCTACCAGACGGCGGTCATCGGCAAATGGCATCTGGCGAGCACGCGCCCCACCACCGATTACTGGCGGATCCTGCCGGGGCAAGGCGACTACTGGCATCCGGACTTCATCGGGCCGAACGGGCGCGAGACCCACGCCGGATACGCGACGGACATCATCACCGACATGAGTCTGGATTGGCTCCGCCAGCGCGACAAAACGCGGCCCTTCATGCTGATGGTGCAGCAGAAGGCGCCGCACCGGAACTGGGTGCCCCCACCGCGCTATTACCGGTGGCTCGCCGACGTCCGCGTGCCCGAACCGGAAACCTTGTTCGACGACTACGCCGGCCGGGCCTCGGCCGCGCACGACCAGAAGATGGAAATCGCGCGCCACATGGACCTGGCGGTCGACCTGAAGGCGTTCGCGCCGGACAAATGGCCCGGGGAGATGAAGCGCATGACGGCGGAGGAACAGGCGGATTGGATCGCCGTCTTCGGCCCACGCAACGCCGCGTTCACGAACGCCCATCTGGCCGGACGCGAACTGACCCGCTGGAAGTACCAGGAGTACATGAAGGACTACCTGCGCTGCATCAAGGCGGTGGACGACGGCGTGGGACGGCTCCTGGCCTATCTGAAGGCGGAGGGACTCGAGGACAACACGGTGGTGGTCTACGCCTCCGACCAGGGGTTCTACAACGGCGAGCACGGCTGGTTCGACAAGCGCTGGATCTACGAGGAATCCATCCACATGCCCCTCATCGTGCGCTGGCCCTCGGTGGTGAAGCCCGGCACCCGCTTCGCGCCCGTGGTGCAGAACATCGACTATGCCGAAACCTTCGTGGAGATCGCGGGCGGCAAGGTGCCCGAGGGCCTTCACGGCCGCTCGCTGGTACCGATCCTGCGCGGCCAAACGCCCGCCGACTGGCGCGACAGCCTGTACTACCACTACTACGATGCCGGCCACGGCGTGCCGCGGCACAACGGGGTGCGCACCGACCGTTATACCCTCGTCCACTTCTACCGGACCAACGAGTGGGAACTCTTCGACCGGAAAAAGGACCCGCAGCAACTGCGCAGCGTCCTTGGCGACCCGGCCTACGCCAAGACCGTCGCCGAATTGAAAACCGAATTGCTCCGGCTCAAGACCGCGTTCAAGGACGACACCGAATAGACCCCACGGCCTCCATGCCCCCCATGAAACCCATCCGAAACCGCACCCTCCCGGGCCTCTGCCTGTGGGCCGCCATCGGGGGCGCCCCGTTGTCCGCGGCACCGCCCGCGCCGCTCGCCGACAAAACACTGGTCGTCTGGGCCACCCCGGCGAACCTCACCCAGCGCGGTGGCAGCGCGCTCACCCTCGAGGGGTCCGGCGGCCATTTCGACGGCGTGGTCTTCGGCGAGATCGCCCCCGGCAAATGGATGGCGGGCAGCGACGGATTCAACCGGACCCAACGGGACCAGTCCTTGTTTCCGGCCGAGCCAACCCTTCCCACGGCGCCGGTCCAGATCGCCATCGTCTACCGGGGCAAGACGGTCGGCCTGTATCGCGACGGCGTGGCCGCGGCCCGCTACGACATCCAGGGCGCGGAACGGTTCGGCACCGATGCCAGGGTCCTGATGGGCCTGCGACATCTGGACGCCGGGAACGACAACCGCTTTTTCACCGGGACGATCGAGGATGCGCGCATCTATGGCACGGCGTTGGACGCCGCCCAGTTGGCCGCGTTGAAGCCCAACACGGCCTCGGCGCTCCAACCGGTGGCCTGGTGGGATTTCGAGGACGGACGGGCCGACGACCGGATGAAATCGTTTCCCACCACCACGCTCTACGGCGGTGCCCGCGTGGCCGGCGGGAAGCTGCACCTCGACCAAAGCGGCGCGTTCCTGATGGCAACCCGCGAAACCGCGCCCGCCGCCTCGACCGGCAACGACGCGGACCAGGTCGCCCGGTCCCTTCGCGAGGGACTCCTCGCCGATCCCTATCGGCCCGGCTACCACTTCGTCGTTCCGGAAGGCCGGGCGATGCCGTTCGATCCCAATGGCGCCATCCATTGGAAGGGGCGCTACCACCTGTTCTATATCTTCCAGGACAAGCGCGGCCACAACTGGGGCCACGTCTCGAGCACCGACCTCTTCCATTGGCGCCACCATCCCACCGGCCTGGTCTCCGGCATGTTCAGCGGGAACTGCTTCGTCAACCAAGAGGGCCGCCCGACGATGTGTTACCATCAGGTCGGCCAGGGCAACGCCATGGCCGTCGCGTTGGACGACGAGCTGAACGAATGGAAGAAACTCGATTCGAACCCGATCACCCCCAAGACCAGTCCCGGGGATCCGCTCCACGGGAAATACCGGTCCTGGGATCCCTTCGGCTGGGTCGAGGACGGCAATTACTACGCCATCTTCGGCGGCGAACATCCCGCGGTCGCCAAGGCACCCACGCTCGGCGGCGAATGGAAATACACCGGCGACCTCATGGCCAACTCGGTTCCGGGCGTCTCGATCGCCGAGGACGTTTCGTGCGCCGACTTCTTCCGGATCGGCGACCGCCGGATGCTCCTGTGCATCAGCCATCGTCTCGGATGCCGGTATTACCTCGGCGATTGGAAGAACGAACAGTTTCACCCCACCTTCCACGAGAAGATGAGCTGGGCGGACAACCTGTTCTTCGCGCCCGAGAGCCTGCTCGACGACCGGGGACGCCGGATCATGTGGGCGTGGATCTTCGACGAACCCGGCTTCCGGATGCGGACCGAACACGGTTGGTCCGGCACCATGAGCCTGCCCCGCGTCCTTTCCCTACCCGCCGACGGCCGCCTCCGCATGAACCCGCCGCCCGAAATCGAATCGCTGCGATACAACCCCGCGAAGCGCCGGGGGCTGACCGTCGCGGCCGACGCCACCCTGCCCGTCCCGGGGATCGCCGGCACCAGCCTCGAGGTGGATCTCTCCATCGCCGCCCCGGACGCCCGCCAGTACGGGATCACCGTCTGCACCTCGCCGAACGGGGAAGAACAGACCCGGATCTACTACGACGCCGCCGACAGGAAACTCAAGGTGGACACCACCCGCTCGAGTTCCGGTGCCAGTCCCAAAGGCATCGAGGCCGGCCCGCTCGAACTCGCCGCGGGCGAACCGCTGCAACTCCGCGTCTTCGTCGACAAGTCCGTCGTCGAGGTCTTCGCCAACGGCCGGCAGGCCGTGGTCCGGCGCATTTATCCCATCCGCCCGGACAGCGTCGGCGTCACCCTTTTCTCCAACGGCGGGACCGCGCGGGTGGAAACCCTCGAGGCTTGGGAGATGATGCCGTCGAACCCTTATTGAAGCGAACGGTCCACGCCCCACCACCCCCGCCGTGCCGGGGCTCCCGAACCGGCCGACCACCCACCGTCTTGAAGGCTCCACTCGAATCCTTGCCCGCTCGCGCCGAATCGCCGCGTGGAGCCAGTCGTCCCACGGCGCGGCGGCTTGGCTTTCCACGGTCCCCGAATGCGCCGGGCACGGGTCCGGCGTGGCACTCCCGCGTGGCACTGGGCCTGGTGTTGGCGCTCCTGACCGCCGCCCCGACCCATGCCGCGGCCGATTATCTCCGGGAGATCAAGCCGCTGCTCCGGTCCCGTTGCTATGGCTGTCACGGCGCGCTGAAACAGAAAGCCGGTCTGCGCCTCGACACCGTCGAGTCCATGCTGCGCGGGGGCAAGGACGGCCCCGCCTTCAAGCGCGGCGAGCCGGATGCCAGCCCGCTGGTGCTGCGGGTGGCCGAAAAAGACATCGCCGAGCGCATGCCGCCGGAGCACGAGGGCGAGGCGCTCGCGGCCGACCAGATCGCGTTGCTGCGCGGTTGGATCGCCGCCGGCGCGCCGGCCCCCGGCGGCGAGAAACCCGAGGCGGACCCCAAGGATCACTGGGCATTCCGTCCTCCCGTCCGTCCCGCGGTTCCCGCCGTCGCCAACGCGGCATGGGTGCGGAACCCCATCGACTCGTTCCTCTCGCGGCGACACGCGCAACTCGGACTCACCCCCCAGCCCGAGGCATCGCCCCTCGTCCAATTGCGGCGTCTCTACCTCGACCTCGTCGGGCTTCCGCCGTCGCCCGCGGAAATCCGCGCGTTCGAAAGGGACCCGGCGCCGGATCGTTACGAACGCACCGCGGCGCGTTTGCTGGCCGACCCGCGTCACGGCGAACGCTGGGCCCGGCATTGGATGGACATCTGGCGCTACAGCGACTGGTGGGGACTGGGACAGGAACTGCGCGCCAGCCAGAAACACATCTGGCATTGGCGCGATTGGATCGTCGAGTCGCTGAATGCCGGCACGCCGTACGACGAGATGGTGCGGTTGATGTTGGCCGCGGACGAATCACACCCGGGCGAACCGGACAAACTGCGGGCCACCGGTTTCCTCGCCCGGCAGTACTTCCTTTTCAACCGGGACCACTGGATGGAGGAAACCGTCGAGCACGTGGGCAAGGGTTTCCTCGGCCTTTCCCTGAACTGCGCCAAGTGCCACGACCACAAATACGATCCCATCGCGCAAAAGGACTTCTACCGGATGCGGGCGTTCTTCGAGCCCTACCAGGTCCGCATGGACATGGTCCCCGGCGAACTGGACCTCGTCCGCGACGGGATTCCGCGCGCCTTCGACGCCAAGCTCGACACCCCCACCTACCGCTATGTCCGCGGCGTGGAAACCAATCCGGACAAGTCGGAGCCGATGCTGCCGGGAGTGCCCGCGTTGTTGGCGTTCAAGGAACCGTCCATCCGCCCGGTGGTCCTTCCCGCCGGATCCTGGCAACCGGAACGACATCCCTGGTTCTTCGAGGCTCACCGGGACATCGCCCGCCGGAACCTTGCCGCGGCCCGCGACGGCCTGGCGGCCGCACAAGCCCGGCTTGCCGAGGCCCGACGCGACGAGGCCGCGGCCCAGGCCGCCCGATCGGCGGCCCCGGCAAGCCCCCCCGCTGCCGCCGTCGCCCCGGAAATCGTCCCGCCCCTGTTCTCCGAGAAGTTTGTTTCCCTCGACGACACCCGTTGGAAGGCCTTCGGAGGCCGTTGGAGCCCCGCGCCCGGCGGCGTGCAACAGGAGACGACCGGACAGTCGTTGAGCGCCCTGCGTTGGCTCGGGAAAGCGCCGCG
Organism: Verrucomicrobiota bacterium; assembly: GCA_008933025.1. Taxonomy (GTDB): domain Bacteria; phylum Verrucomicrobiota; class Verrucomicrobiia; order Limisphaerales; family UBA9464; genus UBA6176. Next base: position 1,649 of record WBXI01000102.1, on the reverse strand, counting down.
GGATTTCGATGCGGCCGTCCGTTTCACCATCCTGGGAGGCGACCTCTACCGCAGCGTCGGCATCTCGTTCGACGCGACGGCCGCGGACGCGATCCAGCAGGGATCCGGCGACACCGAGATCCTCGTCTATGCCAGCGCGCACGGTCCCGGCCCGAAGGTCCAGGCCGCCCGTGGCCAGGCCGGCAGGTACGACTACCCGGCCGAGGGCGCGCGACCGTACCGGATCGAGTCGAATCGGGAGCACACGCTGCGGGTGCAGGCGCGGGGGACGCTCCTCAACGCGTCGGTCGACGGCCAACCGGTGCTGGCCATGCGCGTGCCCTGGGAACGCCGCGACGGCGCGCTGCAACTGACCGCCTTCGACGCCCACGTCGTGTTCCACGAATTCACCCTGAGGCCCTTGCCGGCATCGGTGCCCCTGCGGGCGTCGGATGCGGAACCGGCGGCGATCTCCGCCGTGGCGCGCGCCGAGGGCGAGCTGCGCCTGGCCGAACGCGCGCTGGATGTCGCCGAGGCCGAGCAGACCTCGCTCGACCGCCGCATCGAGGCCATGCGGGCGGGATTCGCGGTGGTCGACGCCGGCGGCGCCACCAACCACCCGGTCCTGGCCACCCACGAGCGCGAGCGATCGCAGGCGGCCGTCCGTGCCGAACTCGACGTGAAGCGCGCCATGGCCTCGCGGGCGTTGGCGGCCGCGGAGATCCGGCACGACCGCTCCGTGCCCGGCCAGAAGGAGGCGGTGGCCAAGGACGTGAAAGCGGCGCGGGAAACCCTCGCGGCGGCGGAGAAGGCGCTCGGCTCGCCGATCGGACCCGAACAGACCTATACCCGGCTGGCGGCGTCGAAGTGGACCACCACCCGCTTCGCGCATCCGGACCACGACGATCCCCCGGTGGCTTTTCCGGCGCGGAGCACGGGCCGGCGCACGGCATTGGCCGATTGGATCACGGACCCGCGGAATCCCCTGACCGCGCGGGTCGCGGCCAACCACATCTGGGCGCGCCACATGGGATCGCCCTTGGCCGGCCCGGTGTTCGAGTTCGGCAGGAAAGGCCAGGCACCCACCCATCCCGAACTCCTGGATTGGCTCGCGTCGGAATTGGTCGCGAGCGGTTGGGACATGAAACACCTCCACCACCTGATCGTGACCTCCGCCGCGTACCGGATGTCGTCGTCGCTGGCCGGGGCCGACGCGAATCTGGCGCGGGACCCGGACAACCACGGCTGGTGGCGCCGCCTGCCCATCCGGCTCGAGGCGGAAGTGGTGCGGGACTGCATCCTCTCGATCGCGGGCAATCTCGATCCGACCCGGGGTGGTCCGCCGGTCGCACCGGAAGCCCAGGCCGCCTCGCGGCGGCGCAGCCTGTATTTCTTCCACTCGAACAACGAACGGAACCTCTTCCTGACCACCTTCGACGCGGCCGGGGTGAACGAGTGTTACCAACGCGACCAAAGCATCGTCCCGCAACAGGCGCTGGCGCTTTCCAACAGCGCGTTGGTCCAGGATTCGGCGGGCCTGATCGCGACGCGGCTCGGCCGCGACGGCGGCGGCGACCCGGAGTTCATCCGCGACGCCTTCGTCGCCGTGCTCGGCGTCCCGCCCACCCCGGCGCAAATCGCGGCGAGCATCCGGGCGATGGAGGCGTGGC
>WBXI01000101.1 GCA_008933025.1 Verrucomicrobiota bacterium | reverse complement strand
GGACGGCTACATTCTCACGAACAACCACGTCGTCGACGGTGCCGAAGAGGTGAAGGTGAAACTTTCCGACGGCCGCGACTTCACCGCCAAGGTCATCGGGCGCGACCCGGACACCGATCTGGCGATCATCAAGGTCGGTGCCGCCGATCTCGATCCCGCCACGATCGCCGACAGCGACCGGCTCGAGGTGGGCGACATCGTGTTCGCCGTGGGCAATCCATTCGGCATCGGCCAGACCGTGACCATGGGCATCGTCAGCGCCCTGGGCCGCGCCACCCGCAACACCCCGTACGAGGACTTCATCCAGACCGACGCGGCCATCAACCCCGGGAACTCGGGCGGCGCGTTGGTGGACGCCGAGGGCCGGTTGATCGGCATCAACTCCTCGATCCTGTCGCGCAGCGGCGGCAACGAGGGCATCGGCTTCGCCATCCCGTCGAACATGGCCCGCGACGTCCTGCAAGGGCTGGTGACGGACGGCAAGGTGACCCGCGGTTACCTCGGCGTGATGCCCCAGGACATCACCCCGGTGCTCGCCCGCAAGCTCGACCTCAAGGACGCCACCGGCGCGGTGCTCACGCAGGTGACGCCGAAGAGCCCCGCGGCGAAGGCCGGCCTGGAAAGCGGCGACGTGGTGGTCGAGTACAACGGCAAACCGATCCGGGACGCGCGGCATCTGCGTCTCGAGGTGGCCCGCTCCACGCCCGGCGACACGGTGCCCGTGAAGATCCGGCGCGACGGCGATTCCAAGACCATCAAGGTCACGCCCAAGGAACGTCCCGAACAGATGGAGCTCGGGCAGGATGCCGCGCCGAAGGACGACGAGGGCACGCTCAACGGTGTCGGCGTGGCGGACCTCACCCGCGAGGCGCGCCGCGAACACAACATCCGCGACTCGGTGAAGGGCGTGCTCGTGTCGGACGTGGAGCAGGACAGCAAGGCCTGGGAAGCCGGGCTGCGACCGGGCGACGTGATCCTCGAGATCAACAAGGAATCGGTCACCGCCGCGGATCAGGCCGTGAAGCTCACCGAGAACCCGAAGGACAAGACCACCCTGCTCAAGGTGTGGAACCGCAACGGGACGCAGTTCATCGTGGTGGACGAGACCGCCGCGAAGTGAACCGCCGGGCGGTGGCCGTGGTTCGCAAGCCTCCGGATGGAGGTTTGAAGGACCCGGCCCATGGGCGGGGACCGGATCGCTCCGGTCCCCGCGTTCGTCTTGGATAGCCGTGGCACCCGAGGTCGCCGGCGCCGGGAACCGGACGGACGCGGGATGGAATCGGGTCCCGCCACTTTCGCCGCGAATTGAAACTGGGAACTCACCCGCCAAACGCCATGCTCGACGCCGTGCGCCTCCTGGTCGTGGAAGACGACGCGAAGATCGCGTCCTTTGTCGCCAACGGGCTGAAGCAAAGCGGGTTTGCCGTCGACACGGCCGCGGACGGCGATGCCGCGCTCGAGTTGGCGTCCACGACTCCCTACGATGCCGCCGTGGTGGACGTGATGTTGCCGCGGCTGGACGGGCTCTCCTTGGTTCAGCGCCTTAGGTCGGCCGGCAACGCCGTGCCCGTGTTGTTCCTCAGTGCCAAGGCGTCGGTCGACGACCGGGTGCGCGGCCTGCAGGCGGGAGGGGACGACTACCTCACCAAGCCGTTCGCGTTCTCGGAATTGTTGGCCCGGGTCCAGGCCCTGATCCGCCGCTCCACCAAAGCGGCCGAGCCGAGCCGGATCGTCGCCGGGGACCTGACGATGGACCTTCTGACCCGCGAGGTGCGGCGCGGCGCGGAGTCGGTGGAATTGCAGCCCCGCGAGTTCTCGCTGCTCGAATACCTCATGCGCAATGCCGGCCGCACGGTCACGAAAACCATGATCCTCGAACACGTGTGGGACTATAGCTTCGATCCGCAGACCAACGTGGTCGACGTGCTGGTCCATCGGTTGCGCGGCAAGATCGATCCGGAGCGGACGCGACTCCAGACGTTGCGGGGAGTGGGCTATGTCCTCCGCTCCTGAAACGCCGGCGCCACGAGGTGCGGAGCCGGGCGGAACCGGCCCCGGCCCGGCGCGCGGCAACGCGCGGCGCCCGAATCCGGTCGGAAGTTTCCTCGGCCGCATGCACCGGACCCTGGCGGTGCGACTCAGCCTGTGGTTTGGGCTCGTGTTCGTGGCGAGCACGACGGCGTTGTTCGGCGCCTTGTACTGGCTGCTGTCGGGAACGCTCGAGGCCCGCGAACAAAGATTCCTCGAGCGGAAACTCGACGAGTATTCCCAAGTCTACGCCACGCGTGGCCCGGGGGCGCTGCCATCCGCCGTGGCGCGCGATTCCGCCATCCCCGAACAGAGCTCGCTCTTCGTCCGTCTCATCGGGCGCGACAACCAGGTGGTGTTCGTGCGGGTGCCGCAGGATTGGGTCGGGTTCCAACAGGTCGACACGCCGATCTTCGGGGGCCGCCTCACCCTGCGCGAAAACCGCGAGGTCATCCGCATTCCCCGCGACGCCGCGCGCGACTTCGCGTTCGCCGCGCGGGCCCAGGGCGACGGCACGTTGCTCGAGGTGGGACGCAGCACCGACAACCGGCAGGTGCTGTTCGATCCGCTGCGCCGCGCGTTTCTGGTGCTGGCCTCGGCCGTGGTGGGCATCGGCTTCTTCGGCGGCGCGGTGTTCGCCTACCGAACCACCCGACCCATCCGGCAGATGGTGGCGACGGCACGCGACATCCTGGCGACCGGCCGGTTGGACGCCCGGGTGCCCGCACCGCGGCGCGAGGACGAACTGGCGGAGTTGGCGGGCCTCTTCAACACCGTCCTCGACCGCAACCAATCGCTGATCCGCGCCATGAGGGAATCGCTCGACAACGCCGCGCACGACCTGCGCACGCCGTTGACGCGATTGCGGGCGACCGCGGAGGTAGCCCTGCACCCGGACGCGGGCGAGGCCGCGGCGCGGGAGGCGTTGGCGGATTGCGTGGAGGAATCCGAGCGCGTGCTGCGCATCCTCAACACCCTCATGGACGTCACCGAGGCCGAGTCCGGCATGATGCGGTTGCATCGCGAGGAGACCGACCTGTGCGGTCTGCTCCGCGAGGTGGTGGAAGTCTACGAATTCGTCGCCGAGGAACGGAGGATCCAGGTCCGGGTGGACCTGCCGGGGTCGTGCTGGGCGTCGGTGGATCCGAACCGGATGCGGCAGGTGTTCGGCAACCTGTTGGACAACGCCTTGAAGTACACGGCGGAGGGTGGCTCCGTGCGGATCGTCGCCGAGTGCCGGGCCGACGAGGCGACGGTGCGGGTGCGCGACAACGGCATGGGGATCCCGGCCGGGGAACAGGACAAGATCTGGACCCGGCTCTACCGCGGCGACAAGAGCCGCTCGCAGCGTGGACTCGGGCTGGGCCTGAGCCTGGTGAAGGCGGTGGTCGAAGCCCACGGCGGCCGCGTGTCCGTGACGAGCCAGCCCGGCGAGGGTTCGGAATTCTGCGTCTCCCTGCCACGCAAGGCCACCGGCTGAAGACCGCCGCCGGGTCGGTTCTCGCGAACACTCGTCGGGGCCGCGCACGGCTGCCTTGAACCCGGAAACCATCCGGCCCAGCCTTGCGGCCATGAATCCCATGCCCCGTCGTTGGTGGGCCGCCGCCTGCATGGCCGCGGTCGCTGCCATCGCGCTGCCGGCCGCCGCGGTTTCCGTGCCGGGAAGTCCGGCGCCCATCGCCGGCAAGCCATGGCCATCCCCCCTGGGCCGGTTCCTCCTCGTCTCCGCGGAAGGACTGCATGTCGTCGAGCCGGATGGCACGGCTTCCTGGTCGTACCATCCGGCCGGATCCTCCCGGCAACTCCACGGGTCGGAAGACGATCTCGTTTACGACGGATGGGCCTTGCCGAACCACCGATACCTCGTCTCCACCCATCGCTATGTCCGCGAGGTCGACGCCGCCAAGCGGACGGTCTGGGAGTATCGGTTGGCGGCCCCGGCCGAGGTGAAGAGCGGGGTGCCCCTTCCCAACGGGAATGTCGCCGCGCTGAACAGCCAGGAGCAGGCCATCGTGGAGCTCGAATCCGGCACCGGCCGGGTGCTGCACCGGACGCCGGTGCCGGCGAAAGGCAGCGACCACACGCGTTACATGCTGCTGCGCCGCACGCCCGAGGGAACCTATCTGGTGGCGCTGCGCGAGGAGCAGCGTTTCGTCGAGGTCGACCGCGACGGCAAATTGCTGCGCTCGCTGGCCGTCCCGCGCATGCCGGTCATGGCCCAGCGTCTCTCGGATGGCTCCACCTTGGGAACCGGCTACTTCGGAATGGTGCGCCTCGACGCCCAGTGGAAGGAAATCTGGTCGTACGGTGCCGGGGACGCGGCGCCGGCGTTTGCCCTGCAATTGCCGTGGGGCGTGACGGAACTGCCCGACCACCGCCTGCTCGTGGCGAACTCCGACTGGCACCTCAAGGAAAAGGATGGGAATCGGGTCCAATGTTTCGCGGTGGACGCCGCGAAGCGTGTGAGTTGGACGATGCCTTCGGGCGCGTACCGGCAATGGAATCCCGGCGGCGTCGAGCCGGGCGCTGGCATCGTGGAATACCATTCCGTCGCGATGCAGCCATTGCCCCGGCCCGACATGGGCCACAAAAGGAACTGACCCGCGTCGACCCGGTCGGCGGCCGTTCCAGAGACACTCAGCCGCGGTCCTCGATGGCGCGGCGCACCCGGTCGGAAACCCAGCCGGGCTCGGCGTGCGCGCCCCACACCGGCAGGCGTTTTCCCAGGTCCAATCCATGGACCGCGCAGGCCTCGGCACAGATGCCGGGCGACGCCCACGGATGCGACGAGTTGGCGAGATCGTCGCCGGCGCCGATGCTTCCGAGATCGTCGACGAGGGGCAACAGTTCCTGCCAATGCGGATTCAGGTGGGGCGGGATCTGGATGCCGACCCCGGGCATGACCCGGCGGCAGTGTTCGATCAATTCGAGATAGTCCGCGACACCGGGCGTCTCTGGGGCCGCGTGCAGGGTCGAACCGGCGTTGGGGACGAAGTTGTTCAACAGGACACCCATCAGGTGGCCATGCCGGGCGTGGGACGCCGCCAGGGCGTCCAATGAGCGCAGGCGCGATTCCCGGCTTTCGCCGAGCCCGACGAGGATGCCGCTGGTGAACGGAACCCGTGCGGCGCCGGCGGCCTCGATGGCGGCGAGCCGGGAGGCCGCGGTCTTCTCGGGCGCCACGGTCCGGTTGAAGGCGTCGTCGACGTTCTCGAGCATCAGGCTCATGGCCGCGGTCACGCCTTTCAACCGGTCGATTTGCGGCCGCGCCAGGGCGCCCAGATTGGCGTGGGGCAGGAAGCCGCGTTCGAGGACCCGTTCGCAGGCCCAGCGGGCGTAGGCGACGAAGTCGGGGAACCCGCGCCGCCGCAATTCGGAGCGCAGGTGCGGCACGGTGTCCGGAGCCTCGCCCGAAAGGAACAGGATCTCGGAAACGTCCTGCGCCTGGGCTTGGTCGAGCAGGTGGTGAAAAGAGGCGTCGGCGATCAGGCCCTTCTGGTCGGTGCGATAGCCGCAATAATTGCAATGCCACGGGCAATCGGTCGTGAGCGGCACCGTGAGCGTGGGCGAATGGGTGACGGTGCGTGGCATGAGGCCGCGACGCTAGGTCGCCGGGTGTCGCGGCGGCAATGCCGGAACCAAAGCCGGAGAATCCCCGTCGGTGGGCCACCGCCGGGAGAAGGCGGACCCGACCCCCGGCGGGTTCGGTGGACCGGGAAACCCACCGGCTCTGCCGACGGGCCGTCAGCCGGCCAACGCTTCGCGCAGTTTCTTCTCGATCTGGGCCAGGCGCGCCTCGTCGGTCAGCTTGTCGCCCTCCAGATCGGTCACGTAGAACGTGTCGAGGGCCGCGCCCTTTTCGGTGGAGATCCGCGCCAGGGTGATCGAGAGGCCAAGCCGATACAGGGTACGCGAGACGCGGTAGAGGAGGCCGACGCGGTCCTCGGCCTCGAGATCGATCACCGTCGCCGTGGGCGATGCCTGGTTGTCGACCCGCACGCGCGGCGCGATGGACTCGCCCGCGGCCTGCCAGAGCGATTGGTAGCGCGGGGCCTGCGCGATGGCCTTGGTCACGTCGAGGTCGCCGGTCAGGGCCTGCAGGAGGATCTTTTCGAATCGCTCGCGGGATTCGGGGCCCGGGAAAGCCCCGCCCCGGGCTTCCGCGACGTAGAAAGTGTCGAGCACGATGCCGTCGGTCCGGGTGAAGATCTGCGCCCCGAAAATATTGAGGCCGGCGGCGGTGAGCGTCCCGGTGATCTTGCTGAAGAGGCCCGCCCAATCCCACGTGCACACATGCACGGTCGCATACCCGCGGTCGCGGTCGTCGTCCCATGCCACCACCGGTTCCAGCGCCCGTTCGGCCTCGGTGAGCTGGAGGTGCATGAACCGGTGGGCCAAGGTGAGGTCGCGGGCGATTTCCTTGGCGCCGTGCAATTGGAAATAGCGCGGCGGAAGGCCGGCGAAATGCGCCTCGATCTCGTCCGGGGCAAAGGTCTTCGGCAGCAAGTGCCGGACGAAATCGCGGAGCTGCTCGCGCTGGCGTTGTTCCGCCTGGATGAAATCGGTGCCGCCGCGGAGCAGGTCCTTGGTCTTGTGGTAGAGCGACCAGAGCAAAGAGTCCTTGAACCCGTTCCACAGGGTGTCGCTGGTCCCCATCGAGTCGGCGAAGGTGTGGAGCGCGAGGAGGTCGAGGTTTTCCTGGCCTTGGATCCTGGCGGCGAATTCGCGGATGACGCCGGGATCCTCGAGATCGCGGCGTTGCGAGACCTGCACCATGGCGAGGTGCAGTTCGATCACGAGGCGCAGGGTGGCGATGGTGGCCGGGTCCAGCCGGAGTCGGCGGCCGGCCTTCTCGGCAAGGTCGCCGCCGGCAACCTCGTGGCGGCCCGAGTTCAGCGCCTTGCCGGCGTCGTGCAGCAGCAGGGCGAGATAGAGCACGAACGGCCGTTCCAGTCCGCGCAGCAGGGCCGTGTAGCGACGGTAGGGATTCTCGGTGGCGTCCCAGACGCGGTCGAGTTTCTCCACGCACGCCAGGGTGTGCTCGTCGACGGCGTACTGGTGGTAGAACTCGTGCTGCACGAGGTTCGTGAGCCGGCCGAATTCCGGGATGAATTTCCCGAGGAACCCGACCTCGTGCATCGCGCGGAGGTGGGCGGCGACGTTCCCGCGCTGGTTGAGGATCTCGAGGAACGTGGTGTGGTTGTGGCGGTCGGCCACGAAACCGCGGTCCACGAGGCTCACCTGCTGGCGCATCAGCTGGGCGAGGTCCGGGTGCAACACCAGCCCGCGTTGTTGGCAATGCAGGAAGGCCCGCAGGAAACGCCGCGGATCATCCCGCAGCGTGGTCTTGTACACGTGCCGGAGTTGTCCCTCGACCGCCTTGAATCCATCGAACTGCTGCGCGGGCACCGAGCGCCCCGCCGGCGTCGGGACCAGCGCGAGGCGCTGCTCCACGATGCGGGTGATGAGGTAGAGGTTGCGCGCATGGGTATAGTAATCGCGCATGAAGGCCTCCACCCGCGCCTGCGGCGAGCGGTCGGCGTACCCCAGCCCGGTGGCGACCGACGGCTTCACGTTGGCCGCGAGAACGTCGATGGCCCGTCCCGCCACGTGGTGCAATTCGGTCCGTGTGCGCAGCAGGAAATCGTAGGCGGCCTCGAGTTGGCGCCGTTCCCCCGAGCCCAGGAATTCCTCGCGCTGGAGGTCGCCGACGGTGCGGAGGCCTTCCTTGAAATAGGCCATCCAAAGCAGGTTCTGGAAATCGCGCAGGCCGCCCACGCCGTTCTTGATGTTGGGCTCCTGCAACGCCGGCGAGTTCCCGTGCTTCAGCCGGCGGGTCCGCTGGTCCTCGAGCCGCTGTTGCACGTACTCCGACGCGTGCCCCGCCACGCACGCCGCGTGGAACTGTTTCTGGAAATCCGCGAACAACGCCGCGTCGCCCGTCACCAACCGGGCCTCCAGCAAAGACGTTTTCGACTGCATGTCGCCGTTCGCCACCTGGATGCAGTCGTCGATCGCCCGAACCGCGTGGCCCACTTTGAGCCCGACGTCCCAAAGCGTGTACAGCAACCCGCTGGTCCAGTCCGCCAGAACCCGCTGTCCCTCGGCGTCGAGCGACGGCAACGGGCCGTGCAGGAACATGAGGTCGATGTCGCTGGCCGGGTTGAGTTCGCCCCGGCCGTAGCCGCCGAAGGCCACCAAGGCCACCGGGGGTGCCTTGCCGCGCGCGGGAAACGAGCGCCCGACCGCGTCCCAGATGTGGCGCACCATGACGTCCATCATGCCCGCCCGGGCTTGGCAAACCTCGAGGCCGCCCGCGCCGCCGCGGTGCAGGATCCGCAGCCGATGGGATTCGACCTTCAGGAACTGCTTGTAACGCGGGATTTCGTCCGACGGCTTGCTCAGGGGCGGCAGGACCAGACGGCGTCGGGCGTTTTCCTCGATCTTGGCGATCAACGCGTTCACCGGGCCGGACGGTGGACGAAACGGCGGGGGAAGGCACCGCCTTTCATCCGGAACCCGGATGCTCCCGGTGGGCACACGCCCATCCTTCATAAACATCTACAATAGGATAACAACGGAAGAGAATATCCCATACATACTGAGAACATGTTGTTGTAAGAACGTGACATAGAAATCATAAACATCGTATTAACAACATGTAACAAACACTCAAAAGCTCGATTGACAGATGAAACGGTCTCCCTAGCATGGTGATAGACAATGACGGTTCAAGAACCATTGATGGCAGCGCTGCTGCCTCCGCGCATTTGCAGAGAATGCGCTGATGGCCCCGCGCCGGGTGGCGCGGGGAATTCGATGGGGATCGAACTTGTCCCGCCTCTTGCCATCCAACTCATGAAAGCGTTCCCCCGAAATGCCCGCCGGACCCCCGGCTTCACCCTCATCGAACTGCTGGTGGTCATCGCGATCATCGCGATCCTCGCCGGGATGCTGCTCCCGGCCCTGGCCAAGGCAAAAAGCAACGCCCAGAAGATCAAGTGCCTCTCGAACGTGCGGCAGATCGGGCTCGCGTATCAGACCTACGCCCTGGATTCCAACGATCGGCTGCCAGCCTACGTGACCGAGCGCACTGCTCCGGCCGGAACGCCGGACACCGCGGAAGCCCGGGCGTCCTATTCGTATCGCCAACTGCTGCTGGGTTACGTGGGCGGCGCGACCAATGTTTTCCGGTGCACTGCGGGGCCGAAATGGGATGCGCCCAAGGCCGGGGCGTGGTTCACCACCGACTACGGCAACAACCACAACGAATCCAACATCGAGGGGGCCGCCCAACGCGCATGGTACACGGCCAATCCGGACTTTGGTTTCAACGAAACCACCCAGCTGCCTTCGTTCCCCCGCCCGTCCTCCTTCATCATGTTGGGCGACGCCGGGCGCGCCAACGGCACGCCATCGCGCGGCGGGATGTACCCGCAGCCGTGGGCGTTCGACGACGCGGCATCCGCCACCCAACAGGCGCGGCTCCTGGGCCGGCACGGCGGTCGGGCGAACATCACCTACGCCGACGGCCACGCCGAAAACCAGCAGCCGAACAAGACCTGGCGATCCGCCCAGGACAACGACTGGCGCCGGTACCAGATTACCGACGATCTCCGCTGAACGGCGGCCGGCGGGTCAAAGTCCGGTCGGATGATCGACGAAGACCCAGGGAATCCTGAATTTCCGGGAGAGCACCTCGGCCAACGCCTTCACGCCGAAAGTCTCGGTCGCGTAATGCCCCCCGTAGAGCGCGTTGATGCCGTGGTCCTCCGCCAGCGCGTAGGTCCAGTGGGGTCCTTCCCCGGTGATGAACGTGTCCACGCCTTCCCGGGCGGCCTGCGGGATCTCGGCGCCCGCGCCCCCGGTGCAGATGCCGATGCGCCGACAGGTGGCAGCCCCACCGGGCAGAACCGTGGGCGGTGCACCCAGCACCGTGCCGAGGCGCTTGGCCAATGCCTCGAGTCGAATTGGGCGCGGCAGATCGACCCGCACCCCGATCCACGAGCCTTTGGATTCGAAGAACGGACGGAGGCGGGTGAAGCCGAGTGCATGGGCGAGCCTCGCGGCGTTGCCAAGTTTCGGGTGGCCATCGAGCGGCAGGTGCTGCGCATACACGGCGAGATCATTCTGTACCAGCAGGCGCAGCATCTGGGCCCGCCGCCCGGTCCATGGCACCGTTTTCCCCCAAAACAGGCCATGGTGGACCACGAGGAGGTCGCCACCCGCCTCGATGGCTTTGCGCACCACCGGCACTGTTCCGTCGACGGCGGCCACGATGCGCGAAACCGAACCGGTGTTCTCGAACTGGAGTCCATTCACGGCGCCGTCGTAGTCCACGAAATCGCCGGGGCGCAGCAGGGCGTCGGCATGACGGATGACCGACGATAGGGGAAGGCGTCGCATGGCGGCAGGGAACCATGTCCGGGGCGACCGAACGAGGTCCAAAGCAGGGGTGACAGGTGGTGGGAGACCGGCCTAACGTGTCCCGCTTTGATGAATCTCGACGACACGATCGGCGACATCCTGCGCAAGGCGCGGGTGTCGACGGGAACGACGATGGAAGCCGCGGCAACCGCGGCGGGACTGTCGGTGGACGCGTACCGCCAATTCGAGGAGACGGGCAAGGCCCCGGCGGGGACACGGTGGGTGGAACTGGGCGCGCGGCTGACCCTGGACGGCGGGCGGCTGCAACGGCAGCACGACGGTTGGATGCCCGAGCCGGTCGACCTGTCGAAATGGTGCGAACTCCGGATGCTGACGAGCACGGGGGACGGCGTGACCGTGAACTGCTACCTGGTTTGGGACGAGGTGACCCGGGAAGCGGCGCTGTTCGACACCGGGTACGACGGCGCGGCCATCCTGTCGTTGATCGACGCGAACCAGCTGCAGTTGAAACACGTGTTCATCACCCATTCCCACGGCGATCACATCGCGGCGTTGGGCGCGGTCCGGGAACGGTTTCCGAAGGCGCGGATCCACTCCGGCAACAAGAACGCGCCGGTCGAGCATCGGATCCGGTCGAACGACTTCATCATGCTCGGCAGCCTTCGGGTCACCAACCGCGAGACGCCCGGGCACGCGGAGGACGGGGTGACCTACATCGTCGGCACGTGGCCGGAGGACGCGCCCCACGTGGCGATGGTGGGCGACGCGCTGTTCGCGGGATCCATGGGCGGTGCCAAGGAACACCTGGAATTGGCGCGGCAGAAGGTGCGCGAACAGATCTTTTCCCTGCCGGCGGAAACCCTGGTGTGTCCGGGGCACGGCCCGCTCACCACGGTGGCCCAGGAAAAGGCGAACAATCCTTGGTTCGGCTGACCGGACGGCAGCCGACCCGGGCCGGAAACCGTAGCGGGCCGCGTGACGCGACGCGGTCCGCGACGGTTTCCGTCCGGGTCTGGCCACCGGTGCTCGAGCGGGCATCGCCGCGGGGTGCCATCGGGATCACGCGGCCTCCAAGAGGAATTCGGCGGAACGGGCCCGCACGAACTCCTGTTTGTAGGCGCGGCGCCGGGCCGCGAGGGTGAGCTCGGCGAACAGTGTTGGGAACACCAGCAACGGGTGTTGTTCCAGCCAGGCCAAGGCGGCGGCTTCGTTGGCGGCCCGCCGCAAGGCGACCCAGATGTTCGGGGTCGATTGGGCCAGTTCGTGGCGCAGCAACCGGTGTTTGAGCCGTTCCAACTCGGCGTCGGGGGTCCAGGGACTCAGGTCCGTTGGATAGGGCGTCCCCGGTCCCAGGGGACCGAAGACGGCGGGTTTCATGGTTTCCGTTGTGTTCATGCTACTGGTTTCTTCTGGTTGTGTCGTTGGGCCGAAAAGGATCCGGCGGCCCGTCCGGAATGCAAAAAACCCACGATTGCGAGGCAATCGTGGGTTTTTCGAAAAGCCGTTGACTCGGTACTCTATCCGGTCTCCCCCACGACGCCGAACGTTCCGGGCTTGGCCCAGGAACGAAGGTTGCGTGCCATCCGATGGCAGCGCGGCGTTGCGGTGATGGAGACGAAGGTTTGCATCTCTGAACCCTCTTTCTAGGGGATGTGGACGAATCGGTCAAACCCCTTTTCCCCGAAGGCTGCCCAAGCATAGGCTGTGGCGACGATGGCGTTGCCCTACAAAGTGGCCACCCTGCTCTACTGTTTCGGCGAGCAGGACGAGGTCCTGCTGATCGAGCGGGCCCAAGAGCCGAACCGTGGCCTGTGGAGTCCGTGCGGCGGCAAATTGAAACAGGAATCCGGCGAATCCCCCCATGCCTGCGCCCTCCGCGAGGCCCACGAGGAACTGGGTGTCGCATTGGATCCGGCCGACCTCCATCTGGCGGGCATCGTCAGCGAGCACGGCTACCTCGGGCAGTCGCATTGGCTCATGTTTCTCTTCGAAATCCGCCGGCGATTCCGCGAGTTGCCGCCACCCCATCGCGAAGGGCGATTCGGCTTCTGGCGCCGCGATGAACTCGGCCGTTTGCCAATGCCGGACACGGACCGCGACCAGATCTGGCCGCTGTTTTGGCGCCATCGCGGAGGATTTTTCGCCGCCCATTGCCATTGCACCGCCGATGGATCCCATCGCTGGTCCCTCGAGGAGTCCCGACCCGCCCACGCATGAACCCCATCGAATCGGATCCCGCCGAACCGGTCATCGACCTCGGGTCCGACCTGTATTTCATGGGGGAGGCCCTGCGGCAGGCGTTGCGGGCCTACGAGGCCGGCGAGGTGCCGGTGGGCGCGGTGGTGGTGCGCGGAGGACGCATCATCGCGCGGGCGCACAACCAAGTGGAGCGCCTCAAGGATGCCACCGCCCACGCGGAAATGCTGGCCCTGACCCAAGCCCAGGCGGCGGCTGGGGATTGGCGGTTGACCGACTGCACCTTGTACGTGACCAAGGAACCGTGCCCGATGTGTGCGGGGGCGGTGGTGCACGTGCGGTGCGAACGGGTGGTCTTCGGGGTGCCCGACCCGAAGGGCGGGGCGGCCGGGGGGGCCATGAACATTCTCCAATTCCCGACGCTCAACCACCGCTGCGTCGTCACCCCGGGCATCCGGGCCGACGAATCGCGCCAAATGCTCCGTGCCTTCTTCGCGGAACAGCGCGGACGGCGCGAACTCGAACGCGCGGCCGAAACCGCGCCCGGCCCGGTTCCCGACGGGTCCACGCCGAAAGGTGGTCCGGGCCCCGGACCGGACGATCCCGTCAACTGACGAGGATCATCGACACCTTCTCGCCCGCCTCGTTCCGGGCCAACCCCTGCGCGCGGGGATCGTTGGTGCGCTTGCCATCGACGACGAACTGGTAGTGGTGGCCCCCGTGGCTCAATTGGACGGAGAGATGCCACGAGCCGTCGAAGCTGCGCTTCATCGGGTGGCTTTCCGAATTCCAATCGTTGAAGTCACCCATCAGTTGTACCGACTTGGCCTCGGGCGAGATGCAGATGAAGTTGATGGGTTTGAGCGTCTGCCGCGCCTGGAGACGCTGCAGGGGAGAACCGGAGGGTCGGAGTCCGTGCATCGGATGTGGCTGGTTTTGTATCGGTGTCGGCCCGGCATCCCATCGAGATCTTCCACGCGGGGCCGGCGCGTAAAAAGCCAGAGCCGTGCCAGAGTTCAAGCGAAAGTATCGGAATTTCCGGGGCCGACGGCAGTCCGCCGCCCCGATCCATCCTTCATGCAAAGGTCGCCACCCGCAGGCCCGTCCGATCGCGGATCGTGCCGGCCATCGATTCCAACTCGTCGGCCGTCAGCTTGGTGGCCCAAGGCTCGGGGGTCGGTCGGGCGATGGTGTAGGCGTGGACCTCGGCGATTCGGCCCCCGGCCTCGACGATCGCCCGCAGGCGCCCGCAGTAGGCCTCCAACTCTTCCGGCGGCATCGGCGCGCCATGGATGCGCAGCAAGAGGGTCTGGATCACGATCGGCCGGGCCTTCGCGGTGGACTCGAGATTGGCGAGGATACGGTCGAATCGGACCGACGACCGGTTGACCAGTTTGAAATACGCCTCGGTGCCCGCGTCGAGCTTCGCCCAGACCTCGCCCTGATGGGCGTCCATCAGCGCCAACCCCCGGCGCACCGACTCCTTGTCGAGCCCGGCGGCATCGGTGATCAGGACGATCTTGGTTTCGTGCAAACCAAAGGCGCTCTTGGCATCGACGGCGACTTGGACGCATTCGTCGAAGTTGGGGACCATGGTCGGTTCGCCGTCGCCACTGAAGGCGATGTCGCGGACGAGCCGGGTGAGGGGCGCTGCCTCGGCGAACTTGGGGTCCTCGCCGAGCTTGCCGGTCTGCGCGAGCCGGATCATTTCCGCCAGTTCCGAGCGGACCTTGGCCAAATCGAGAACCCTGGACTTGGGCGGCGTGGAGCGGTCGACCTCGCAATAAACGCAGTCGAAATTGCAGACCTTGTCGGGGTTCAGGTTGATGCCGATGGAAAGCCCGCGGGAACGGCGGGAGATCACGGGGTAGACGTAGGTGAAATCCCAAAAGGACCGGGAGTGGTCCTTCACGCTGCGCCAATGGTGTTGAACCGGCAATTCGCCCACGCGACGAGGGTAGGGGGGAATCGGGGTTTGTCGCGGGGAAAGAGGTCCACGGTTTGCCAGGGGGTGCACGACGGAATCGTTGGAATGTGGATTTAGGCGGCCAAGGCAAGGGAGTCGTTGCGGGCCGAGGCGGCATTGGCGCGGTCGACCCAGAAAGCATCGAGCCGGCGGCTCAGCAGGAGC
>WBXI01000100.1 GCA_008933025.1 Verrucomicrobiota bacterium | reverse complement strand
TTACCGTCGCGCTGCATGGCGACGCCGTTGACCTGGCCATTCGCGTTGGGATTGAAGGCCGCGTCCACCGTGCCGTCGCCGTTGAGGCGCCCGAGGTAATTGCGGGCCACGCCTCCGAGCATCGTGAACCCGCCGCCCACGACGAGCTTGCCGTCCGGTTGCGGCGTGGTGCTGAAGACCGGGCCATCCGCGCTGGACGCGAGGCCGGCATCCACGTCGCCCGGATCGCCGTCGCTCACCGGTGTCACCGTGATCGTGACCGTGGCCGGCGCCGATGTGGCGAGGCCGTCGCCCACCGTGTAGGTGAAGCGGTCCGGGCCGTGGTAGTTCGCGACCGGGGTATAGGTCAGGTTCGGCGCGGTGCCGCTCAGCGTGCCGTGGGCCGGGGCCGAGCCCACCGTGTAGGCCAGCGCGTCGCCGTCCACATCCGAGCCGACGAGAGCAATGGCCGCCGCGGTGTCTTCGGCGGTCGTCACCGACCGCGCGCCCGCCACCGGCACGTCGTTCACCGGCGTCACCGTGATCGACACGGTCGCCACTCCCGAGTGCGCCGTGCCGTCGTTCGCCTTGAACGTGAAACTGTCCGGACCGTTGAAATTCGCGGCCGGCGTGTAGACTAGGTTCGGTGCCGTGCCGGAGAGCGTGCCATGGGCCGGGGCGCTCGCCAGCGTGTAGGTCAGGCCGGACGCTTCCGTGCCCAACCGGAACAGCTCGCCCGCATCCGTCGCCGTCCCGCCGGTCGTCGTGCCATACAGCAGCCCGTCTCCGCCCACCAGCAGGTCGCCCTGCACCCCGTGGCCGTCGGCCGTGCCGGACCTGAAATGGTGCAGCACACCAAATCCGGTCCCGTCCCGGTTCATGCGATAGACCGTCCCGCCGAAATAGGCGCCGTTGGAATAGGTGGCGCCGTAGAGCACGCCACCCGGTCCCTCGGCCAGGGTTGCCTGCGGCACCTTGCCCTCCGCGCCGTTCGAGGCGAAGAAGTGGACGAGTTGGAATCCGGTGCCGTCGGGCCGCACCCGGAACACGGTGCCGCCATTGCCCGGCCCGCCCGTCGTCGTCACGCCGTAGAGCGTTCCGTCCCCTCCAAGCAGCAGGCCTCTGCGGAGCGTGCCGCCGTCCCCGGTGCCCCCGGCGAAGGCATGCACTACCCCGAAGCCAGAGCCATCCTTCTGGATTCGGAAAACCGTGCCGCCCCCGTTCGCGTCGCTACCGCCCACCTCCGTCGTGCCCAACAGCGCGCCATCGGGGCCCTCGACCAACTGCGCGTACGGCCGACCGCCCCCATTGGCCAGTCCGGTGAACGCGTGCAGGACCACCGCGCCGCTACCGTCCGTGCCGACCTGGAACACGGTCCCGGCATCCGCCGCGCCGCCGAACACCGTCGTCCCATAGAGTTTGCCGTCGGATCCCAGCATCACCCCGGCGGAAAGGTTCCGGACCGACGGGGAGGAGAACCCGAAGTGTTGCAAAACCCCGAACGCGGTCCCGTCCGTTTTCATCTTCCACACCGTGCCACCGTTGGCGTTGCCACGGATCGCCGTCGTCCCGTACAGCATCCCACCCGGGCCCGCCGCAAGCCGACCCCGCGGCCACGCGCCCTCCGAGCCGTTGGCCGCGAATCCGTGGAGCGTGGTGTGGCCGCTGCCGTCCCGGTTCACCCGGAATACCGTGCCGTTCCCACTCGCCCCCCCAAACTCGGTCGTCCCGTAGAGCATGCCGCCGGACCCCTCGATCAGCCCCGCCGACGGCATCTGTCCCGCGGTCGCGTCGGACCCGAAGACTTGGAGTACCGAATATCCAACTGCCTCCACGTCGGCAACCGACAACACCACCGGCACGGCGATGTCCTCGGCGGTCGTCACCCCGAGCGGGTTGGCCACCGGCGCGTCGTTCGCGGGCGTCACCGTCACCCCGACGACTCCCGCCGCCGTCGCAAACCCATCCCCCACCTGGAACCCGAACGCGTCCGGGCCGGACCAGTTTGGCCACGGGGTGTAGGTCAGGTTCGGTGCCGTGCCCGAAAGTGTCCCGTGCGTCGGCACGGTCGTCACCGCGTAGGCGAGGGCGTCGCCGTCCACGTCGGAACCCGCGAGCGTCACCGACGTGGCCGTGTCTTCCGCGGTCGTCACCACCGGGTGCCCAGCCACCGGCCCGTCGTTCAACGGGGTGACGTTGATGCTCACCGTCGCGGGCGCCGAGTCCGCCGTGCCGTCGTTGGCCTTGTAGGTGAAGCTGTCCGGCCCGTTGTAGTTCGCCGCCGGCGTATAGGTGAAACGCCCGTCCGGCTGCAGTGCCAGCGTGCCGTGCGTCGGGCCGCCCACCAGCACCGCCGTCAACGGATTGCCGTCGAGGTCGCTGTCGTTGGCCAGCACCCCGTTCGCCGCCGATGCCACCGACAGGATCAGGTCCTCGGCCAGGTTATAACCGTCGTTGGCCGCCACCGGCGCGTCGTTCACCGCGGTCACGTTGATGCTCACCGTCGCGATGCCCGAGTCCGCCGTGCCGTCGTTGGCCTTGTAGGTGAAGCTGTCCGGCCCGTTGTAGTTTGCCGCCGGGGTATAGGTGAAACCCCCGTCCGGCTGCAGCGCCAGCGTGCCGTGCGCCGGGCCGCCCACCAACACTGCCGTCAACGGATTGCCGTCCGCATCGCTGTCGTTGGCCAACACGCCGGGCGCACCCAACTGGACCTTGAGGTTGTCCAACCCCAGGGCCTGATAGCTGGCGGGCGTCGCGCTCGCCGCAGTGGCGAGCGTGTCGTACGCCCCCACCCGGAGTTCGTCGAAGCCGGCGCCCCGGGAAAAACCGGAGATGGCCGTGTACTGCGAGTCGAACACCCCCGAGTCGACGACCACGCCACTGTCGATCATCCACCAGTGCAAGTGCAGGGTGTGGGCGCTCCCCCACCCGTCCATCGTGTCGAACTCCAGCGCATACATCTTCCGACCGTCGGCCGTCCTAATCGAGGTCGCCCCATTCGCGCCGGCGTTGGGATAGAAATGGCCGCCGGTCAGCGCTCCATCGGAGACAAAGGCAATTGCCGGGACCGACACGCGGAGTTGGCCTTCGGTGTAACCATCGAGATCGGTTCCATCCCGCACCGCGTCGAAGGTTGCCGTTCGGTCCACCGTGCCGACGACCTTGCCGGCGCCGCCGTGGGCAGGCCCGCCCACGCCCGCGGCCACGACCAGCGGTTGGTCCTCCACCGCGACATACCCGTCGTTCGCCGCCACCGGCGCGTCGTTCACCGGGGTGACATTGATGCTCACCGTCGCGGGCGCCGAATCCACCGTCCCGTCGTTGGCCTTGTAGGTGAAACTGTCCGGCCCGTTGTAGTTCGCCGCCGGCGTATAGGTCAGTTGCGGCGCCGTGCCTCCCAGTGTCCCGTGCGTCGGCGGCGTCACGATGGCGTACGCCAGCGCGTCTCCTTCCGCGTCCGTTCCCCCCAGCGTGATCGCCACCCCCGTGTCTTCTGCCGTGCTCACCGCTTGCGCCGTGGCCCGGGGCAGGTCGTTCACCCCGGTCACCGTGATCGTCGCCGTGGACGTCGCCCCCGCCCCCTCCGGGTCGATCACTTTGTAGACGAAGCTGTCGCTCGCCGTCGCACCCGCCCGCAGGCTCTCGAAACTCCCGTTCGGATCGTAGCGGAAGCTCCCGTTGCCGTTCACCCGCAACAGCGCTCCCGAAGGCAGCTGGATCCGCGCTCCCACGCTGGCCGCCTGTCCGTTCACCTCGCTGATCGTCAGCGGCCCGACCAGTTGGTCGATCTGCAGGGACACGCTGGAACCGTCGGGGAAGCCCATTCTCCCCACCGGATTCAGCGCGGCGGCGAGGCCGATGCTGGTCGTCTGGACGGAATCATCCGTGAGCAGGTCCGCCCCGGCCGAGGTGGGATCCCACAGGTCGATTTGCGCCGTGCCCAACACCCGGCCCGACGGCAACGGCGTGCCCACGCTCGAACTGCTCGTCAGACTCGCGATATAGCGGTCTCCCAAAGGGGTGTCGTTGCCCACGTAGATCCACGTATAGGCGGAGGCCGCCACGAAGCGATATCCGCGGCCGGGGAAGCTGATCTCCCACGGCACATGGTCCGACCGGTATTGGTACTTCAGCGTGGAATTGGCGATGTCGAACCGCGCCGCCGCCGGGTCCACCCTGTAGAATCCCGTGAATCGGTCCCCGATCCCGAAATCGCCGTCGGCGGAAATCACCTGCCCGGCAAACGCGAACCGGACCAGCGGACCGGCGTCGGGATCGCTGTCGTTGGCCAGCAGTCCCGGCGACGCGACGTCGATCGCATGGTCCTCGTCGGTCGTGTAGGCATCGCCCACGGCCACCGGCGGATCATTCGCCGGGGTCACGTCGAGGGTGACCGTCGCGGGCGCCGAATCGGTGGTGCCGTCGTTGACGACGAACGTGAAACTGTCCGGCCCGTTGTAGTTCGTCGCCGGCGTATAAGTGAACCCGCCGGCATTGGCCGCCAGCACCCCGTGGGTCGGGCTGGCCAGCACCGTGGAAACCAGGGTGTTGGCGGGAATGTCGGCGTCGTTGCCGGTCAGGGTGACGACGACCGCGACGTCCTCCGCGGTCGTGAGGGACAGCGGGACCGCGATGGGCGCCGTGTTCACCTCGTTGACGGCGATGCTGATCGTCTGGCTGGAGGTTGCTCCCGCGAGGTCGGTCACCCGGAAGGTGACCGTATAGACACCCGGCCCCTGCGCCTCGGTCGGGGTCCACGAAAACGCACCGTTGGCCGTGCCAAGGTTCATTCCCGGCTGCGCCCCGCTGGCGATGGCATAGGTCAAGGTGTCGCCCGCGTTCCCATCGGTGGCGGAAAGCGTGAAGGCCAGCGTCGTGAGTTCATTCACCGACCGGTTGCCCGGGTTGGCAAGGGACGGGGCTTGGTTCGGCGGGACGATCTGCAATGCGAATATCGTCCCCAGGTTGGCATCGCCTCCGGCTGCGGAGGTCCCGTAAAGCCGTCCGTCGCTGCCGAAAGCCAGCTTCCCCGTGGGATTCCTGGGTGACCCGGCGGTTGTGCCCATGGCCTGCAAGACCTCGAACCCGGTACCGTCCTTGTTGATCCGGTAGACCGTGCCCCCGCCGGACGTACCTCCTTGCGTCCCTGTCCCATAAAGCGCTCCGTCGCTGCCTTCCCTCACACCGTACTGGGGGTAGGCGCCATCGGGGTTCTGGTTGAGGCTCCGCAGCACGGCGAATCCGCTGCCGTCCTTGTTGATTCGGTAAACCGTGCCCGCCCCGTAGACGCCGCCTTGGTTATTCGCGCCGTAGAGAGCGCCATCGCTCCCCTCGACCACACCCCCGTAGGGGTAAATGCCCTCCGGAGCACTGAAACTCCGGAGCACGGTATAGCCGGTGCCATTCTTGTTCATACGGAACACCACGCCATAACCGACGGCACCGCCGGATATGGTCGTTCCGTAAATCGCGCCGTCGGTGCCCTCGATCACGCCGGCGAACGGACGGGAGCCAGAACTTCCGTTGAACACATTGAGAACGGCGAAGCCGGTGCCGTCCTTGTTCATGCGGAATACCGTGCCCTGGCCATAGGCACCGCCTTGGTTGCCGGTCCCGTAAAACATGCCGTCGCTCCCTTCGGCCAGCGCCCCGTAAAGGTAACCGCCGTCACTTCCACCGGTGAAACTCCTGATCGCAACGAAGCCGGTGCCGTCCCGATTCATCCGATAGATGGTGCCAGAGCCGTAAAGACCTCCCTGGAGGGTCGTGCCGTAGATCAGGCCGTCGGTTCCCTCCACCACCGCTTGGGGAGACAAGCCGTCGGTACCCCCATTGAAGCTTCTGAGCACAACGGCGCCAGTGCCGTCCCGATTCATCCGGTAGACGGTTCCGAAACCAAGGCCTCCTCCCTGGGCCGTGCCGTAGAGCATGCCATCACGACTCTCGATCACGCCTGCCTGCGGCGAACTGCCGTCGGTTGCGATGGCGAAACGCATGAGCGAGGAAAAACCGGTGCCGTCCTTGTTCACCCGGAAAAGCGTCCCCGCATTGTTCACACCACCGTCCCGGGTCACTCCGTACAACCCCCCGTCGCTCCCTTCGACGACGCCTGCAAAAAGGGTAGCACCCTCGCTTCCGCCACTGAAATTCCGGAGCACCGCGAAGCCAGTGCCGTCCTTGTTCATTCGGTAGACCGTGCCCGAGCCAACCGCTCCCCCCTGCAGTGCCGTCCCATAAAGCGCGCCGTCCCTGCCCTCCGCAAGGGCTCCGGAAAGGAAGGATCCATCGGGCGTTCGATGGAAACTCCGGAGCACTGCGAAACCGCTGCCATCCTTGTTCATCCGGAAAACCGTCCCGTCATCGTTCGCGCCGCCCTGTCTTCCGTTCCCATAAAGCGCGCCGTCCCCGCCGGCCGCAAGGCGTGCGTAAGGGTAGGCGCCATCGGCGAATCGATTGAGACTCCGGAGCACCACGAAGCCACTTCCATCCTTGTTGATGCGGAATACCGTGCCGTAGCCGTAGGTTACACCTAGGACGGTCGTTCCATAGAGCGCGCCGTCAGCCCCTTCGATCACACCCCCAAATGAGGAGGCCGCGCCGGTCGCGCCGGGAAGGGTGAAAAGGACGACGAAACCCGTGCCATCCTTGTTGATCCGGTAAACCGTCCCGGCATTGTTGCCACCCCCTTGGTACGCCGTGCCGTAGAGGACACCGTCGCTTCCCTCGATGACACCGGAATACAAAGAACCACCGTCGCTCGCGTAATTGACACTCCGGAGCACAAGGAAGGCGCTGCCATCCTTGTTCATTCGAAACACCGTGCCGGAGCCGTGGACCCCGCCCGCGGCGGCCGTTCCATACAGCATGCCGTCGCTTCCTTCGGTGAGGCCCGCGTACAAGTATCCACCATCGACTGCCATATCGAAACTCCTCAGCACGGCGAAGCCCGTGCCGTCCTTGTTGACCCGGTACACGGTTCCGTTGCCCCTGCCCCCCGCGTACGTCGTTCCGTACAGGACCCCGTCCGTCCCCTCGATGAGACGACCATGGGGCTGGGCGGCATCGCCGAGCGGATCGCCGAAGGAATGCACGGTCGCGAGCGTGACCACCGGCGCCGCGGCCCGGGCCGAGGGCGCGGCCGTCAGCCACACCGCCGCCAATATCAACGCGGCCGCGGGTTGGCCCAGGCCGATCAGGCCTGCCAAGAATGCCGAGAGCGCCCGATTCAAGCGGCCGACCGGCTTGATGCCACGGCGCGGGATGCCGGATGCGGACCAACGGTGGATCGGGGTCTCGGGGTGATTCGACTTCACGGGGACTATTCGCAGCCGGCGCCGAAACCTTTCGGGGAAAGATGGAAATCGCCCGTCGTGTTCCGAACGCGCGCCCTGTCGGGCTTGAAAGCCCGCTCAAAAGGCCACGAAAGCGGACGCGCGGGATCACGCGGCCGACCTTTCGGAAGCGGAACCCACGGCTCAACGGTTCGTGCGCTCGGCCACCAACCCGATGGCGAGCCGGTACCCAAGGGTGGCATCGAAGATCCGGGTCGAATCTCCCGTCACGCCGATCATCCGGCCCGCGGGGCTCCAGGTGACCTTCGTCCGGGCACTGCGGGAATCCGGCAGTACCCGCAATTCGCGACCGCCAACCGTGTCCCAGATCCCTGCAGCCCGCATTCGCTCCGCGTGGGACGTGCCTCCAAACCCCGGCCGACCCGGCGATCGCGCGGCATTTTCAGGACGGGCTGCCTCGCGAGATCGGCCGCGGATCCACTCCCGACCGCCGCAACTGGTCCCGGATGGCCAACCGCAGTTTCCGGTGCAGCGTCGCGGGGTTCGCGCGGGACATGACCCGGTACCGCCGCCACTCCGGAAGCGCCGGCCACAGCCAACGGAACCGGTGCCACCAACGCGCGGGTTGGGCTCCACTCACGACGGGTTCCCGTTCCTGTCGGCCATCACCTCGAGTCGATGGGCCTCCTTCTTGACCAGCAAACCCACCCGGTGTCGGGCGAGATAAACCTGGGCGGCGTTGACCTTGAGCAACGCGGTCACGTCCGCCACCGGCAGGGCACGGAGGACCGACAGGTCGAAAATCTGGAACTGTTTCGGGGTGACCTTCGATTTCACCCGCTCGATGGCCGCATCCAGCAGGTTCTTCCGCCACTCCTCTTCCCAGACGGGGTCGGGCTCCAGACTGGCCGGATCGGGCACACGCGCCAGCAAGTCCGTGTCGCCGGCGTCGTCGCCGGGTTGCAGGCCGGCGCGGGCCCGTGGATCGGTCCGCCGACGGAAATGGTCGATGATCCTGCGGCGGGTGATCAGGCAGAGCCAACTCTTGCAGGAACTCTTGGTCCGGTCATAGCCCCCCGCGCGCATCTGCTTGGCCACCGCCACCACCGTTTCCTGCACGACGTCCTGCGATTCCACTTCCGACAGGCCAGCCTTGATCGCCACCGCGTAGAGCAGCTTCCAGTAGGTATCGAAGAAGTCCTGCCAGCCGGCGTCGTCTGCCCAATGGTGCAGGCGCCGGACAAGACTCGACCGCGTGGCGGCCGGGTCCTCGGCGCCCACCGCGGGAACAATACGGTTCGGCACGCACATAGATTCGCAGGGGCCGGCGGCATCTATCAAGGTTTCGCGCGCCGATCAGGGGGCATCCCCACCGTGTGGTCGCCGGCCGTGGCTCCCCGGGCAAAGAGGGGACGCATTCGCCCGCGAGACACGGATCCGGAATGACCCCGCAGCGTGGGAATTTCGCTCGCTTCCCCGAATCCCAATGACAGGGGCACGACCGCCCATCCCGGCACACCCGGTTTTCCTCGTGTCCGATGCTTTCCCCCGACGGCATCCCCTCAAGCTCGCCGACGGATTTGGGATGCGACGAGGAGTGGATCGGGCCCCCATGGCTCCCGGTGCCGTCGCGATGGCCAAGGCTCCCGGGTGGGCGTCCGCCGCTAGGCGGAAGGCCGCGGGCCCGCTGGTCGCGTCGGTCTGGGCACCCCGCGCCCATGGGAACCGGTGTCGGCCGCCGACGCTTCACCCCGGATTTCGGACCAACCCCCCTTGATTTCGGACAGACGGCCACTGGAACACGGCTTTCGCGAAGAATCCGACAAGAATCGAGCCTCACCGAAACACTTCCTGGCGCCATCCCAACGGCACGATGAGTCGTGTGGCAGCACGAAGCTATAGCCCGACATGAAAACCCTCCATCGCGTGCCTCCGACACCCTTCCGACCGTCGAGGCGCCGATCCGTCACGGCACTGCTCGTCGCCCTGCCGTGTTTGCTCCTGTCCTCCGCTTTCCGAAGCCAGGCGGAGCCGCAAAGCATTGCCAGGGTCTGGGACGAACGCGCCCTGGCCGCCATCCGGGTCGATACCCCCCACCCCCCGGCCCAGGCCCGCAATCTCTTCGGCCTCTCGGTGTGCCTGTACGACGCCTGGGCGGCCTACGATCCCAACGCCGTGGGCTATGTCTATCGGGGCAAGCATTCGGCCCCGGACATCGCGGCGGCGCGGAAGGAAGCCATCAGCTACGCGGCCTATCGGATCCTGAGGGAACGCCATGCCTATTCCCGCACCGCCGCCACGACGCTGGCGGCCGACGATGCCCAGATGACGACCCTCGGATACCCGATCGGCAACCAATCGAGGGACACCGCGACCCCGGCGGGCGTCGGCAATTCGATTTTCGACGCCGTGTCGGCCTGGTTCAGCAACGACGGATCGCGGCAGACCAACGGTGTCCCGTATCCCACGGCCAGCACGCCGGTGGCGTACCCCGATTACCCGGCGGGCCAAGGTGGATACGTCTTCTCCAATCCCCCCTTGGCGACCCTGCTGCCGGGCATCGACGACGGAAACGGCAACACGGTGGTGGACATCAACCACTGGCAGCGGTTGCAGATCGTGAATGCCCTCGACCAAAACGGCTTTCCGCAGGGACCCATCCAGGGCTACTTGGGAGCCCAATGGCTGGGCGTGCGACCGTTCGCGCTGACCCGTACCGACGACACCAAACCCTGGATTAACTTCGGACCGCCGCCGGCCTTCGGCACCGCCAGCCATGCCGAGTTCGTCGACAATGTCGTGGAGGTCATCCGCAAGGGCAGCGAACTGTCGCCCGACGACGGCTCCACCCTCGACATCTCCCCGGGCGCGTTCGGCAACAGCACCCTGGGAAGCAACGACGGCCACGGGCACGGCGTGAATCCGGCCACCGGCCAACCCTACGCGCCCAACGTCGTCAAACGCGGCGACTTCACCCGGGTGCTGGCGGAATTCTGGGCGGACGGCCCGAGTTCGGAGACGCCGCCCGGCCATTGGAACGTCCTCGCCAACGGGGTCGCCGACCACGCGGGATTCGAGAAACGCATCGGCGGCACCGGACCGGTGGTCGACGACTTGGAATGGGATGTGAAGGTCTATTTCGCCCTCAACGCGGCGGTCCACGACGCGGCCTGCACGGCTTGGTCCCTCAAGCGCTACTACGATGGCTGGCGACCCATCGGCGCCATCCGTTTCCTGGCCGGTCTGGGACAGTCCAGCGACCCGACCAAGGCTTCCTACAACAAGCAGGGACTCCCGCTGGTCCCGAACCTGATCGAACTGGTGACCGCGGACAGCATCGCCTCCAAGCGCCACGCGGGACTGACCGCCGGCAAGATCGCCGTTCTCGGCTGGCCCGGCCAACCGGAGAATCCGGCCACCACCTATCAAGGGGTCCGGTGGCTCCACGGGGAATCCTGGATCCCCTACCAACGCACCAACTTCGTCACCCCGGCGTTTCCGGGATACGTATCGGGCCACAGTTCCTTCAGCCGCTCGGCCGCGGAGGTGCTCGCGGCGATCACCGGGAGTCCCTATTTCCCGGGCGGCCTGGCCACTTATACCTCCCCGGCCAACACGGGCCTCGGATTCGAGAAGGGACCCAGCCAGACCGTCCAGCTCCAGTGGGCAACGTACTATGATGCCGCGGACCAAGCCGGGCTCTCCCGCATCTGGGGTGGCATCCATCCGCCGATCGACGATTTCGGGGGACGGATCGCGGGTTCGCAGGCCGGCAAAATGGTTTGGTCGCTGGCGCGGAAGTACTGGGATGGATCGGTGCTCGCCACCGACGTCGCGGTCCGGCGCCTGGATGCCAACCAATACGAACTCCGCTTCGATACCCGCCGCGGGTTCCATTACCAGGTCCAATCGGTCGCCGTCCTCGGACTGCCGTTCGCCGACGACGGCTCCAAGGTCAGCCGGCCGTTCGACGCCGTCTCGATCGCCCGCACCAACAACTCCGCCGATTCCACCCGATTCCACCGCGTTGTCAGCGTCTCCGCGCCGTAGAACCTTGCCCCGGGTGCCGCGGCCCACGCGACCCAGCCCCAAGGAACCGCCGTCGGCCCAAGTATACTTCCCGGAAAACCCCATGAACCCCCCTAACTCCTGCCCGGACAATTCCCGTGCGCATCCCCGCAACCCAGGCCGCACGCTGGGCCGCCGATCGCTCGCCCGACATTCGGCACTGCCGGTCCTGATGCTCCTGTCGGCGACCGCCCCGAACGGCTTGGCGCAGGGCTGCATCGGCCTGCGCAGCACGGCCTGCGGATCTCCCATGATGGGGGGAGCGGATCCAAGCCTCTCGGTCGGCGCCCAGGAGTGGACGGCGTCGGTCGGGTTCCGATGGTTCGATTCGAAGCGCGACTTCGTCGGCGACCGGGAGATGCCGCAACGCCACGGGATGATGCACAACGAGGTCTATGCCTTCGACCTGTTGGCGAGCTACGGCATCACCTCGCGATGCAGCGTCACCCTGGATGTCCCCTCGAGTTATGGGCGTCGTTCCGCCGCGTACGAGCACGACGGCGTCAACGCCCGCACGATGAGTGCGACAGGGGTCGGGGACATTCGCCTGACGACCGATTACTGGCTTTTCGATCCCCACGCCCACATGGACGGCAACATTTCCGTCGGCGTGGGCATTTCAACACCGACGGGGGACGACCGGGCCACGGACACGGCCTATCGGTCCGCCGGGCCGGTCACCCGGCCCGTGGACGTCTCGATCCAGCCGGGATCCGGTGGTTGGGGCGCCATCCTCCAGATGCAGGCGTATCAAAAGATCCGCGGCAACCTGTACGGTTATGTCAACGGCTTCTATACCATCACGCCGCAGGAACAAAACGGCACGGAATACCCGCTGGCCGACCGTCCCTTCACCGCCTCGTTCCTGACCTACCGGCAGACCCACAACAGCATCGCCGACCAATATATGGCGCGGGGTGGCCTCACCTTCGTGGCGTTGCCCCAACACGGGCTCGCGTTGACCTTGGGTGGCCGATGGGAAGGCATCCCCGCCGAGGATGCCGTCGGCGGCAGCCTGGGTTTCCGGCGCCCGGGCTATTCGGTGTCGATCGAACCCGGCCTCTCCTGGAACCGCCCGAACTACTCCTTCACGCTCACCGTCCCGGTCGCGCTGTATCGCAATCGGATCCAGAGCGTGCCCGAGGCCGAATTGGGCCGTGCCCCGGGCGATGCCGCATTCGCGGACTTCTCGATCATCGCGGGTTTCAACTTCCGCTTCTGAGAGTCCGGCAGGGCCGACGCTGCGGACGGGACATCCGGCCCGGACGCAGACCCCGGAGGCGCGGCCGAAGCCCGCGCGCGAGGCAGGTCGGAAGGCCCGGTTGGCCCGCGGCGGGGCCAGCCGGCTATTTCCCTGCCGCCGGCAACGGTACCTGTCCCGGGCGCGACAGATAATAGAGCAGGTCGCGCACCTGTGGTTCCTGCAATTGGGCCAGCAATCCCTCGGGCATCATGGAGTTCTCCGCCTGCTCCACCTTCGCGATTTCCGCCTGCGGGATCCGCTCCAGGGCGTTCGCCGTCTGCACCAGCAGGGTCCCGCCTTCCTTGCCCTTCACGATGCCGCCGATCACCCGCCCGTCCTTGGTCTCCACCAGCGATTGCCGGTATTCGTTCGGGATCACCGCGTTCGGAAACAAAATGTTCTGCAGCAGGTAATCCAGATCGCCCCGGGCGGATCCGGTGATGTCCGGACCCACCGCGCCTCCGGAGTCGAACAAACGATGGCATTGGGCGCACACCGTGTTGAACACCACCCGGCCCCGCGGGGCATCGCCCGGCGTGGATCCGCCCTTCCAGTACATCGCCTTGTACTTCTCGACCTCCCGGGTCATGTCCGGACTCGTGTCCTTCACCACGCCCCACACCGCGGCGATCCGTGCGTTGACCTCCTCGCTGCGCAGGTTGCGCAGCTGGCGGATCAGTTCCGCCGTCAGGTCCGTCCGCGCCACCCGGCCGTCCGCCACCGCCGCCAACAGCGGCTTCGCATAGGCCGCCCGCGACGCCAGCGTGTTCACCGCGTCGCGACGTTCCGCCCCCGCCAGTCTCGCGTATTCGCCCAGCACCAGCCCGGGGGTCTTCGGATCGTCGAACGACGCCAGTTGCCGGATCGCCTGCCCGCGCACCACGGGATCCCCAACGAGCCCCTGCAACAGGCCCACCAAACCCGGGTCGCGCGCGCCCAACAGGGAATCCAACGCGGTGCGGCGCGCGTCGGCCGATGCCCTGGGATCCGCCGCCGTCCCGCGCAATCCGCGCAGGGCGGCGTCGCTGCCGAAAGTGAGCGAGAGGGTCTGCACCAGGGTGCGGACCTCGGGATTCGCGCTGGCTCCCAGCTCGACCTCCACCCGGGCCCAGCCGTCGGGCATCGCGAGCCGTTGGTGTCCGCGCAGTCCCGCGCTCATGCCGCGCAGGATGTCCAGTTGCACCCGCGGGTCGGTGGACTCGGCCAAGACGCCCGCAAGGCGCGCCAAGGGATCCGCGGCACGCAGCGCCCCGCCCGCCAGGGCCAACGCCAGGCCCACGCCCATCGCCCACCGCCGGCTGGAACACGTTTTCATCGGGAGAATCATGTGTGGATTCGGGGTCGGGGGTCAGGG
This sequence comes from Verrucomicrobiota bacterium, assembly GCA_008933025.1. Lineage (GTDB taxonomy): Bacteria > Verrucomicrobiota > Verrucomicrobiia > Limisphaerales > UBA9464 > UBA6176. The sequence continues at coordinate 825 of WBXI01000100.1, read as the reverse complement.
ATTGGCGGCGACGGCCAGCGCGGCGAGGCGACGCGCGATGAATTCGCGGACTTTCGGGATGCGGCAGGCCCGGAGCAGCTCGATGGCGCGGTCGGGTTCGCCGACCACCGCGCCCTCGGCGGCGTACCAATACAGCAGGGGAAGATTCGGATCCCCGGCATCCTCGGGATGCGCGACCAATTCGATCAGCGCCTCCCAACGCTGCGCCGCGGGTATCCGGATGACCAGACTCGCGAGATAACGCCGGACCAGCGGCGACTTGTCCTCGCGCCCAAGGGCCGCGAGGGAACGCATCGCGTCCCGCGCGGCATCCGAGTTCCAGACCTCGTCGGGAATCTCCGGCGCGATCTCGCCGAGCAACTGGAGCGTCCAACCCCGCACCCATTCGTCCGGCGACGCCAGCAACGCCCGCGCGTCCTCGAGTTCGATGGGCTTGGCGAGATGCATGGACCACAGGCCGCGCAAACGCGCCGCCGTGTCCGGGCCGTTGAGGGCGATTTCCCGGAGCGCCGCGCGTTCGGTCTCGCCCGGCTGGCGTTCCTGCAACAACCGCCGCGCGTGCCGGCTCATCCACTCGTTCCTCGAACCCACCAGTTTCACCAACGCGTCCGTCGGCAGTTTCGCGAGGTCGACGTGCGACTTCTTCTGCCCGTTGTAGACCACCTTGTAGATGCGCCCGTTGCCGCGGTCGTGCTCCTCCACGTTGGTGTGGTGGCACTGGTTCTTGTCGTACCAATCGATCGCGTAGGCCGAGCCGTCGGCATCGCAACGGAAGTTCAGCACCTGCGACCAACGGTCGTTGAAGTTGATGAAATCGGGGCCGTG
>WBXI01000099.1 GCA_008933025.1 Verrucomicrobiota bacterium | reverse complement strand
CAACTTCTATCTGGTCCGGCGGATTCCCAAGCGCGCCTTGTAGCCGCCGAGGTCCCGGGGCGGGCGCGACCGACCCTGCCGGGCGCCCGCCGCATCACGGCGGCGGCCAAGGGGCCACCGGCTTCCCACGATGGAACGCTGCGCGGGATTCCGCATCGGCCCGTCTCGCGCCTTGCGACCCCCCCGGCTTCCCGATAGAAAGCGGTTCCTTTTCCAAGGCACTATGCCCGAAGACGTCGAACTCACGATCCTGATGCCGTGCCTCAACGAGGCTGAAACACTGGAAACCTGCATCCGCAAGGCCCAGTCCGGCATCGCCAAGGCAGGTGTCCGGGGCGAGGTGCTCATCGCCGACAACGGGTCGACGGATGGCTCGATCGAGATCGCGGAATCGCTGGGCGCCCGGGTGGAAAAGGTGGTGGAGAAAGGCTACGGGAACGCGTTGCGGGGCGGCATCGAGGCGGCCCGCGGGCGCTGGGTCCTGATGGGCGACTCGGACGACAGCTACGATTTCTCGAACGTGGGCGGGTTCGTGGACAAGTTGCGCGAAGGACACGAACTGGTCATGGGCTGCCGGTTGCCCGCGGGGGGCGGGACGATCGCGGCCGGGGCCATGCCCTGGAAGAACCGCTGGATCGGCAACCCGACGCTTTCGTTCATCGGCCGACTGTTCTTCAAGACGCCGATCCATGATTTCCATTGCGGCATGCGGGCCTTCTCGAAGGAGGGCTACCGCAAGATGGATCTCAAGACCACGGGCATGGAATTCGCCTCCGAGATGGTGATGAAGGCCCAGTTGAAGGGCCTGAAGACCGCGGAGGTCCCCATCACCCTGCATCCCGACGGCCGGTCACGCCCGCCCCACCTGAAGCCGTGGCGCGACGGTTGGCGTCACCTTCGGTTCATGCTGATCTATTCGCCGAAGTGGCTGTTCCTGGTCCCGGGAATCGTTTCCTTCTGCCTCGGCCTGCTGGGCATGGCGTTGACCGTCGCGGGGCCGTTGAAGCTGGGCGCGGTGACCCTCGACGTCGGGACGATGGTGATCGCCAGCCTCGCGACGCTGGTCGGCTACCAACTGGTCGCCCAGGCGTTCTACGCGAAGGTATTCGCGGTCGGGGAAGGGTTTCTGCCGAACGACGCCACTTTCTCGGGCCTGTTCCGGCACTGGAATCTCGAGAAGGGCCTGGTCGCCGGCGTGCTGCTGACCCTCGCGGGGTTCGCTTTGATCGGGTCCGCCGTCTGGGCCTGGCGGGACGTCAACTTCGGGGTCCTCGACCCCGGCGCCAACCTGCGGCGGTTGGTCCCCGGCGCGACGCTGACCGGGCTGGGATTGCAGACCATCTTCTCGAGCTTCCACCTGAGCGTGCTCGGGCTGAAAACCCTGGGCAGGAAGCCGCCCTCGAACGAGGCGCCCGCTTCCGGAACGCCCCGCCGCTGACGGCCGCCATGACCTCGATCGACCGTTTTCTCCAGGACTGGCGGATCCGCAAGGCGGCGCCCTTCGTCGCGCACGGCCACCGCGTGCTGGATCTCGGGAGCGCGGACGGCGTGCTGTTCGAGCGTCTGGGCCGTTGCGGCCCCGGCTCGATGGGCATCGATCCCACCCTGCCGGCCAGCACCCGAAGCCGGCAGGGATTCCGGATGATCCGCGGCTATTTCCCGGACGCGCTGCCGGCGGATGCGGGACCGTTCGACGTGATCGTGATGCTGGCGGTGCTCGAGCACATCCCGGCCGACAAACTGGACACGCTGGCGCGGGGATGCGCGCGGTTGCTGAAACCGGGCGGCCGGCTGGTGATCACCGTGCCCTCGCCGGCCGTCGACGCCATTCTCGGGGTGCTGACGACACTGCGGTTGATCCACGGGATGTCCCTGGAGGAACACCATGGATATGAAATCGCGCAGACGCCGGCGGTGTTCCCGGAGCCCGCGTTCCGACTGGAACTTCACGACACGTTCCAGTTGGGCCTGAACCATCGGTTCGTGTTCGAGCGAACTGCCGCCGCGTGACCCGCGCGGCTGATCCGACGAAAAACCGCGGCTGAATCCCGGAGCAACCCCCGCTAGATTTCCCCCACATGGATTCCGCGAAGCCGCCCTCGTCGTTGGCCCGCCGCGTCGCCGGCTGGCTGGCGGACAGCCCGCTTGCCACGCCCGGCCGCCGCCTCATGGAGGCCAACCTCCGCGACTACCATCTTCCCCTGTCAAAGTGGGGCAAGCTCGCCGCCGGCAGCTGGCTCATCCTGCGAGACTACGCCGACGGCCGGTTCCCCCCCACGTTCGAGGACCAGCAGAAGGCCTACCAGGGCGAGATCGATTACTTCGCGTCCATCCCCGGCTCGGCCCGCGAACGAATGATCGCCGACCACATCGTCAAGCCGTTCTGGGATGCCCATTGGTTCGGGAAATACGCCGCCGACCTCGCGCGGTTGCTGCGGGTGTTCGAACAACTCGGCGTCCCGCCCAATGCCCGCCTGCTCGAGCTCGGGTGCGGGTGCGGATGGATGGCCGAGTTTCTGGCCATCAAGGGATACGACGTCACCGGCACCACCATCGCGCCCGACGACGTCGGCATCGGCGAGAAGCGCGTCGCCGCCCTGGTTGCCCGTGGTTTGCCCGACCGACTCCGGTTCCGCGTCGCCCCGATGGAGAGCGTCGACGAGGCGGTGCGGGACGTGGGCCCGTTCGACGTCGTGTTTGTTTTCGAGGCGCTGCACCACGCGTTCGACTGGCGGCGCGCCATCCACGCGGCGGCCCGCGCCCTCCGACCCGGCGGCTGGCTCGTCCTCGCGAACGAACCCAACCGCGTGCACACGTTCGTCAGCTACCGCGTCGGGCGCCTGACCAACACCCACGAGATCGGCATGAGCGGACCGGAACTCCGGGCCGAGTTGACCGCCGCCGGACTCCCCGAACACCGCGTGTTCCAGCCAAGGTTCGACAATCGGATCACCGCCCACTGGATCGCCGGACGACGCCCGCCGGCGTGAGCGTCCCGATTGCCTCCATGCGCCCCGCGAAACCCAACGCCCCTGCCCTGCTCCACCGGATCCTGGCGTCGGCCGCGGCCGCGCTCTGCCTCGCCTGTCAGGCCAAGGACCCGGCGCCCCGTTTCGCACCCCTCCAGCCCGGCGTCGACTACGCCCACGACGAACTCCCCGACGTCCCGTGGTCGATCCATCTCGTGCGCGTCGACCGATCGGACACCAACCTGGTGCTGCACTCGGCCCACGCCCGTGGCCGCGCCGTCGGGTTGGCCACGCTCAGCGAGATCGTGCGGTCGACCGATGCCGCGCTCGGGACGCCGGTCGCGGCGGTGAACGGCGATTTCTACCAACGCGACCGCGCCTTTGCGGGCGATCCCCGGGGCATCCAGATCAGCGACGGCGAGTTGCTCAGCGCCCCGATCGGCGGCGCCGGGTTCTGGATCGATCGCGCCGGGCAACCGCACGCCGCCCCGCTGAAGCCGGCACTCGCTGTGACCTGGCCCGACGGTTCCACCACCCCGGTCGGCCTCAACGGCGAACGCCGCGGCAACGTCGCCGAACTCTACACGCCGCAGGCAGGGCGCTCGACCCGCGCCTCGGGCGGACGGGAATGGATCCTCGCACCGCGCGATCCCGGCGCGCGCCCCCTGCTGCCCGCGGACGCAAAACTCGCGTTCGTCGTGCGCGAGGTGCGCGACGAAGGCGATTCCCCGATCCGTCCGGGCACGCTCGTCCTTTCGGCGGGTGCCCCGCTCGCGGCCCGGTTGCCCCGGGTCGAGCCCGGCGCCGTTGTCTCGATTTCGACCGGCACCCAACCGGGACTCGACGGCGCGCGCATCGCCATCAGCGGCGGGCCGATCCTGGTGCACGAGGGCCGACCGCAATCCATCGAGTCCACCGGCGGTTCCTACGAGACCCGATCCATGGTCGAACGCCATCCCCGCACCGCGCTGGGCTGGAGCCCGCGGCATTTTTTCCTCGTGGAGGTCGATGGCCGGCAGCCCGACCTCTCGGTCGGCATGACGCTCGAGGAATTGGGCGCCTATCTGGCCCGCGTGGGTTGCGTGGAAGCCCTGAACCTCGACGGCGGCGGTTCCGCGATGCTTTGGGCGGGCGGGGAGATCCGCAACAGCCCCTGCGATGGCCGCGAGCGTGCGATTGCCAACGCCTTGTTGGTCCTGCGACGGCCCCGGCCATGAACACCGCGCCCCCGGAAGGGTCGAACCCCGCGGGCGCCGGCAAAGGGACGGCGCGGAAAACAGCCTCGAACCCGTGCTGAAACCCCCTCCATGCGCCGTCCTGGCCGCCCTGTCCTCCGCCCTGTGGACGCTGGCAGCCGGCGGTGCCGCGGGCGCCGACAACGGCATCGTCGGCTTGCCCCCGGATCGACTCCCCCGCGGTTACCGGTATCACCACGACGAAGTCCGCGAGATCCCCTGGTCGATCCATGTCTTCGAATTCGACCGGTCGCGGAACGACCTCGGTTTTGCCAGCACCCTGGGCAACGGGAATGTCCTGGGACTCGCCACCGTCACCGAGCAGGTGAAGGCGTTGCAGGGATCGCCGGCCGTGCAACCCATCGCCGCGGTCAACGGCGATTTCTACAACGGCGACCGCGCCTATCCGGGCGACCCGCGGGACCTGCAGGTGAAGGACGGCGAGTTGGTCAGCGCCCCCAAGGGACACGCGTGTTTCTGGATCGATGCGGCGGGCCAACCCCGGGGCACCAACGTGACGTCGCGATTCGCGGTCCGGTGGCCGGGCGGCACGACGACGCCTTTCGGCCTGAACGAGGCCCGCAGCCACGACGACGCGGTGCTGTATTCCGCGGCCAACGGGCCATCGACCCGCACCGCCGACGGGGAGGAATTGCTCCTCGAGGCCGTTCCCGGCCAACCATGGATTCCCCTCCGCCCGGGCGAGGAGATCCAGGCGCGGATCCGCGGGATCCGCTCCTCGGGCGATACCACCCTGGACCGCCAACATCTGGTCCTTTCGCTCGGTCCCGCGTTGGTCCCGCGTCTCCCGAAGTCGGCGCTGGGCGATGTCCTGCGGATCTCGACGGCGACCTTCCCCGACACCCGCGGCGTGCGCATGGCGATCGGGGGCGGGCCGATGTTGGTCCACGATTCCAAGCCCATGGCGTGGGGCAAGAGCACCGCGCGCCATCCCCGCACCGCGGTGGGCTGGAACCGCGACCGTTTCTTTTTGGTCGAGGTCGACGGACGCCAACCGGGTCTCTCGGCGGGCATGTCGCTCCCGGAACTCGCCGACACCCTGCGCAAGCTGGGCTGCGAGGAAGCGGTGAATCTGGATGGCGGCGGATCGGCGACGCTATGGGTCTCGGGCCAGGTGATGAACAGCCCGTCCGAGGGCCGCGAACGCCCCGGTGCCAACGCCCTCGTGGTCGTCCAACACAAGGCGGGTCCGGCGCGCAAGGCGCCCTGAACGCCAATCAACCGCCGAAATACCGTTGGAACACGACGGTCAGGCTGCCGATGTGGAGAACGATCGGCGGCAACACGAACCCCAGCGCCAGAAGCAGCGGACGCCGTTCCTGAAACGTCACGAGCAGGCCCTTCCATCCGAGGAAACACACCCCGAGGAAGGCCAGATAAACGCCGATCAGGTAGCGCCCGTGCAACGTCGGGGTTCCCACGGTGGCGATCGTGGCGACCGCCAGTGCCACCAGCGTGGCAAACGTCCCCGCGACGACGGCCACGAGGCGGAGGCATCGCGCCCGGTTCGGCCGTTCCGAAATCCGCCACGACAACAATGCCAGCCCCAGGGCGAAAAACGTGGTCAGCAGACCGAGTTCCCAAACCGGCGCCAGCGAGTCGAGGTATCCGTTCTCGAGCCAGAACAGCCGGGACACCAGGAAATCCCCGCGGACCGGCCCCCACGATCCGGCGAAGGATCGCAGGACCGCCATGACATAGGCGCGAAGCGGCGGGTTGTGCTCGGCCATTTGCGGCAGGGCCGCCGGCGGCAGCAGTTCGTGCTGGTGGGGGGCGAAATCCCACAGCGGCACCGCCTCGTGCATGCTGGGTGTCGGCGGGGGTTCGACCCAGACGTTCGCCGCGAGGCAGAGCACGACCGCCATCGACGCCACCTTCAGCCCCATCCAGCGCTTCGGCGGCGTTCCTCCCCGACGTACTGCCCGGCGCATGGCCAGCGCGGCCTCGATCCCGGCCACGATGCCCACGATCCCCAACACGGCCAGCCACACGCCCCACATCCCGAGGCGTCCGATCCCCGGGATGCCCGCGGCAAAAAGAGCCGCCATCCTCGCGTCGAAGTCCGGGGTGGTCACCAGACGCGACGCCACCCATCCGCCGCCAAACCAGATCCAACCCATGGCCCGCGATCCGCCGGCGCCCATGCCGTCTCCCGGTGCCGGCGGGGGGGCGGACGTCTCGCGACCCAGGAACCAGCCCGCCATCACCATCCCGACCAGCGCCGCCATCGGCAGCGCGTTCACCGAGGTGTGCAACGCGAGCCCGTACGCGAGCCCCAGGGTGCCGGTCACCGTCGCGGTCACCGTCCCGTGGTTCACGATCCTCGCGATGCACGACGCCACCACCGCCCAAAGTCCGATGAGCAGCGGATAATTCGAAACGTTCATCCCGAAATACGGAAGGCTCGGAACCAACAACAGCCACCACCCCAGCGAGGGCGCCCGAGACTCCCCGGGCATGCCTCCCGCCAGGATCCAACCCGCGATCCCGATCCCGATCGACGCCTCCAGCAGGCTGATCCAGCGCAACCGCCAGATCTGGACCGCCGCCGGCCGGCCTTGGATCCACCAACGCGTCGCCGACCAGACCCGCGCCGCGAATGCCGATCGCGCCGACGGACGGGTGTCCATGGTCTCCGGGCTGTCGATGCACCACCAATGCGGCATCCCGACATCCCCGGGCGTGAATTTCTGGTGGGGCCGCGACAGCAACCGCGCGAAGTGGGTGCGGTATCCGAGGTCCCACGCGGCCTTGACCGCCGTCTCGTCGGCGCGCCAACCGTGGTAGCTGAACACATGGGGCACCTCGTCGATGCCCATGAAGGGCGGGGTCACCGTCAGGTACACCAACCCGAAACCACCGAACAAAAGCCCCATCGACCACCCCGCCATCCGGCCCGCCCGTTCCATTTCCCCCACCGGCACGCAGGCGATCCCGAGGCCGATCGCCAACGCGGCGATCCCGATCCATCCGAAGGTCCACGCCGCCGATCCGCGATCCCACAGCGAGGCGACCAAGGCCGCACGGCTCATCCCGGGCGCGGCCGACCAGGTCGTCACCCGCCCATGGGGATAGGCCCAGCGGATCGCGGGGGATTTCGCGACGGGAACGGCGATGGCCATGGTTCCCCCGTTGGTCGACGCCGCGTCCGTCGTGGGCGGGCCGACCAGACAGCGCAAGGAGAGCGACACATCGTCCAGGGTTTGCACCTCGAGCCGCCACCGCGAGGGGGTCCCCGCCGTGGCCAGGGGACCCGAGGAACCGGGCACGCGGAATTCCACCAACTCTTCGGTCCGCACCACCAAGTCGTCGCCCGCCACCAGGGTCCGATGGCGCCCCGTGTCCCGCAATTCCGCGCGGAGGAATCGCGCCTTGCCCGGGCGCTCCCCGAGCGGCGAGTCGCCCCGCCGCACGTCGAAGAGGAAATCCACGCTCCGGAGGTCCGCGCCCGGAGTGGGGATCAATTCGGAGATGTCGATCGCGTGCAGCCATCCCCGTCCCACCAACGGCGATCGTTCCAACGCGGCGCTTCCCGACCGGAGCCCGAGCCCGAGGTGGGTGGGTTTGTCGGGGCTCCAGTGCTCGATCAGGTCGGTTCGGTAGGGCAGTCCCGGCCGCGAGAGCGCCGCCACCAGGAACGCGAGGAACCCGCCGGCGACCACGACGGCCAACGCCACGCGATGTCGCCATCCCCATGGACCGCGGGTCTCGCCCGCCGGATCGCGGGACGCGGTGGCGCCGACTTCCCGGGCGCGGGGCATCCCGGTCCGGCTGGAACGGCGGGCGCCGTCGCCACCGCGGGAGAAAATGCGGTGCCGGGACATGGCTACTTGGCCCGGGCCGCCGACTTGGGCTGCCGTGTTGCCGCGGCCTCGCGGCGACGCCAAGCGCGCTCCCGGCGCGACAACTCGGTCCGCAACAATTCCTCGGCCGACCACCCGCGATCCTGGCAGAGGGCGGCCAACTCCAGCAGGGTGCGCCCCGCCGCGGCCCGGCCCGGAGCGGGCTTGGCTTTGGACTTGGCGGGGGTCTCCACGAGGCCGGCCTTGCCGGCCTTCTTCAGCAACTTCTGCGCGCGCTGCAACGCGGGCAGGTGCCGCGGCACGCCGTCGAGCGCGGATTTCCGCTCGTGCACCGAGCCGGCCTTCTCCGCCTTCTTGATCTTCTCCCAGTTCGCCCAGACCTGGTCCACGTCCCGGACCCGGGTGTCGCCGAACACGTGGGGATGCCGCCGCACGAGTTTCTCCACCAATTTGCGGCAGACGGTGTCGAAATCGAAAGCCTTGCGCTCGCCGCCGAGTTGCGCGTGGAACACCACCTGCAGCAGCAGGTCGCCCAGTTCCTCCACCATCTCCACCTCGTCGCCGGCCTCGATGGCGTCGAGGAGTTCGTAGACTTCCTCGACGGCGTGCCACCGCAGGGTGACGTGGTCCTGCTCGCGGTCCCACGGGCAACCATCGGGTGCCCGCAGGGCCGCCATGACTTCCAACACCTGGCGGATTGGCGCGAGTTTCGCGGAGGGGGGCCTCGGCATGCCGCCGACCATGTTGGAAGGCGGGGCGCTCGAAAACCGAAAACACGGCGCTTCATTCCCCGGCCCGGATTCCCCACAATCCCGCCATGTCCTTCAACGTGTCGGACCTCCACCGCCTCATCGACCACACGCTGCTGAAGGCGGACGCCACCGCCGCGGCCATCGAGCAACTCTGCGCCGAGGCCATCCGCCACCGCTTCCACTCCGTCTGCGTCAACGGCACCCGCGTCGCCCTCGCCGCCGATCGCCTCGCCGATTCCGACGTCGTCGTGGCCGCCGTCGTCGGCTTTCCCCTCGGCGCCACCGACGGCGACGCCAAGCGTTACGAGACCGAAGCCCTCGTCGATCTCGGCGCCGGGGAAATCGACGTCGTCCTCAACATCGGCCGCCTCAAGGATGGCGACGACCGGATCGTCTTCCGCGAACTCCGGGACGTCGTCGAGGCCGCCGAGGGCCTGGCGGTGAAGGTGATCCTCGAGACCGCGTTGCTCACCGACGACGAGAAGCGCCGCGCGTGTTCCCTCGCCGTCGAGGCGGGCGCACGGTTCGTCAAGACCAGCACCGGCTTCGGCCCCGCCGGCGCGACCGTCGCGGACGTGCTGCTGCTGCGGGAATGCGTCGGCCCGAAATTCGGCGTCAAGGCCAGCGGCGGCATCCGCGACCGCGCCACCGCACTCGCCATGGCCCAGGCCGGCGCCAACCGCATCGGCACGTCGGCCGGCGTCGCCATCGTCCTCGGCGAATCCGCGGCGGCCGCGTACTAGCCGGTTCCATGCTGCTGTTCCGAGAGACGTTCCCGGCCGACTGGCTGCCGCGGGTGAAGGAAAACCTCGGCGCCGTGCTGGTGGACCACGCCCACCTCGAGCGCAAGGCGGCGACCACCGCCATCACGCTCGAGAAATACCGCGAGCTCTTCGGGCGCGTGCACGAACTCAACGCCATCGCCATCGAGGAACTGCAGCACTTCGAACTCGTGCTCCGCCTGCTCGAACGCCGCGGCATTCCCTTCGGCCAACCCGTCCGCAGTCCCTGGATCAGCGGCCTCATGGGATCGGTCCGGCAGGGCAACAACCACGAGCGGGTGATCGATCACCTCGTCTGCGCCTCGCTGATCGAGGGCCGCAGTTGCGAGAAGTTCCAGATCCTGGCCTCCGCGCTGGGCGACACCGATCCCGAACTGGCCGCCTTCTACGGCAGCCTCGTCGAGTCCGAGGGCAACCACTACGCCGCCTACCTCATCATGGCCCGGCACATCGACGAGGCGGAGACCGACCGCCGCCTCGATTGGTACCTGGATCTGGACGCGCGGTTGGTCCGCGTCCCGAATCCGCTCCCGATGCTGCACTGATCCCGTGCCTCGCACGGGGGCCTGGGACGGGACGCCGCACCCCGTGGGTCCCGGCTTCCCGCGACGGGCACCATGGCAACCCGATCAAAAACCCGGGAAGCCGCCGCGGGGATGCACGGGGCCGACAACTCCGGCGCGAAAGGCCGGCAAGGGGCGTCGATTGCCCAGAGACACCCATCCGTTGTCCCCAAGGGGATTGGCCATTGACTAACCGGCGGGACTCCGGAGCCTGCCTGTTAATGAACCCGAAAACCTTTTGCCCCGGACTCCGGTGCTTTGCCCTCGTGGTCGCGTTGGTGCTGAAGGTCGCGACCGGCGCGCAGGCCGCCGTCGGTTTGGCCGTTTCCCCGGCCAGCGTCGCCAACGATTACGTGGGCAAGGTCTCGCTCACGATCACCGGCCTCGCCGCCGGCCAGAAAGTGCGGATCGAGCGACTGTCCGACATGAACGACAACGGAACGGTGGATGCCCCCACGGACGGCTTGTTCGGGGCGTTCACGGTCACCGACGGGCAGTTGCCGGTCATCGGCGGGATCCGCGATCTCAATGTTCCCGGCGACGACGACGGGTTGGCGAACGGCCAGATCCGCGTGGACATCAATCTGCCGGGAACCGACCCGGTTTTCGGTGCTGCTTCGGGCACCTTCGTCTATCGCGTTTCCGATCCCCTGAACGTGTTCGCGCCGGCCACGAAGGCCTTTGCCGTGACACAGAAGACGTATCCTCAGGGCATCCGCGGCCAAATCACCGCGGCCTCCGACGGTTCGCCGATGGCATACCCCTTCGTGGTCCTGATGGACGGCAATGGCATCGGAACGGGAGGCACCTTTGCCGATGCGACCGGCCATTACGAATTCAAGACGCTGCCCGGCAATTACCGGGTCCTCGGGATCGCGGGCGGCCACGTCACGGATTTTTCGGCGGGCATCGCCACGGTGGCGAAGGACCAGTTCAAGACCGTCAATCTGGCGTTGGCTACGGGCGGGTTCACGATTTCCGGACGACTCACCGACGCCGGCAGCGGGGCAGGCATCCCGGGTGTGTTCATGCTGGCGCAGTCCAACACCGGCACCCTCTCGGCCGCCATCACGGATCTCGGCGGCAACTACAGCGTCGCGGTCACGCCCGGCCAGTGGAATCTCCAAACCAGCGAGAGCCATCTGGCGGAAATCGGCTACCTCCGTCCGGACAAGGTCCCCGTCAACATCGCCGGCACCAGCGCCTCGAATGTCAACGTGGCGATGGCCAAGGCCACGGCACTGATCTACGGCACGGTGAAGGATAATCTTGGCCACCCGGTATCCCAGATCGAGATGCGCGCCGATGACACCGGACATCTCCACGAATCGCCCAGCAGCCGGAGCCTGGCTCCCGACGGCAGCTATACCCTCGGGGTGCAGGCGGGCGTCTGGTGGGTCGGTTTGCAGACGGACACGCTGCCGCCGGGCTACACGCCCGGACCCAGCGTGCAAGTCACGATCGCTTCCGGCCAAGCGGTGCAGGCCAACCTGACCGTCTCCACCGTCACCACCCATCTGCGGGGCAAGGTCGTCGACACCGGGGGCAACCCGCAGTCGGGCGTGGCGATCCAAGCCTATCCGTCGGACTTCGGCGGGAACGGAACCCCGACGACCACCGCCGCGGATGGTAGCTTTGATGTCGGTGTCACCGGGGGGAATTGGACGCTCCAACTGTGGATCGACTCCGATGCCCCCTCCGACCTGATCGGGCCCAGCCTGCACTTCGCCGTCACCGAAGGCGTCGACATCGCCAACATCAACTACGTCGTCCGCACCGTGACCGCCCACATCCATGGGCTCGTGTCCAATCTGCAGGGCAATCCCGTGGCCGACGTCGGGCTCTATGCCACCACGACGATCAACGGCGCCCTGTACAACCGCTACGTGAATACCGATGCCGACGGCAACTTCTCGATCGGCGTCATCAACGGGACTTGGTCGGTGGGTGTCGATTGCAACGGCTTGGAAAGCCGCGGTTACGCCTGCGTGGACAACCGGCCCGTGACCATCTCGGGCGCGAATGGCGTCGCCAATTTCGTCGTGCTGGTCCCGGACACCGTCCGCCCGTCCTTGGCCTCGGTCCTGCCGGCCAGGAACGCCACCGGCGTGGCAACCGGGGCGACGATCGCGTTCACCTTCGGCGAACCGATGCAGCCGGATCATTCGATCTCGTGGAGTCCCAACGTGAACGCGGACCAGTTTGGGTACAGCTGGAGCGAGGACGGCCTGACGTTGACCTGCACCTATGCCGCCAAGCTCCCGGCTTCCTCGACAATCTCCTGGGTGCTGAATCCGTCCGGATATTCGCAAAGCTTCCGCGATGTGGCGGGGAACGAGCTTCCGTCGGATGTCGGCGGTAGTTTCACCACCATGGCCAATCCGGCCGGACCGGCCGGGATCTGGACCTACAAGCCCTTCATGCCGACGGCACGCAGCGGGCCCGGGGCGGCGTCCATCGCCGGGATCCTCTACGTCGTGGGCGGCAACACCCCCGGCGGCTACTCCGGGGTCCTCGAGGGATTCGATCCGGAACGGGGCACGTGGGCGACCCTCGCGCCGATGCCCACCATCCGCGCCGGGATGGCCGTCGGCGCGATCGACGGCAAACTCTACGCCGCCGGCGGCACGGCCTTTCTCAACGTGGTGTCGACCCTGGAAGTCTACGACCCCGTCGCCAATTCCTGGAAAACCCGGCACGCCATGAACGTCGCCCGCGTGGGCGCCGCCGCGGGTGTCGTCGGCGGGAAGTTGTACGTGGTCGGCGGGACCTCGGATTTCACCCAGACCCTGGAGGTCTAAGACCCGGCGACCGACGCGTGGACGGTCAAGGCCGCCATGCCGACGCCCCGCACCGCGCTCGCGGCCGGCGTCATCGACGGCAAGTTGTACGCCGTGGGTGGCTACAACGCCGTCAGCGGATTCCAGGGCAACGGTTTGGACACCGTCGAGGTCTACGATCCGGCAACCGACTCCTGGTCCACCAAGTCGCCGATGCCGACCGCGCGTTACAGCCTCGCCGGCGCCGTGCTGGACGGGAAATTCTATGCGGTGGGCGGGCACGGATCCGGGACCGGACGCGAACTCGAGGTGTACGATCCGACGACGGATCTCTGGAGCGTGGGCGCCCCCATGCTGACCGCCGCGCGCAACGATCTGGCCGCGGCTTTCGTGGGCGCAAAACTGTTCGCCGCCGGCGGCGGCGTGTCGACCGGCGGCGGGGGAAACCCGGTGCCCTTCGTCGAACAATTCGCGGCCAACGACACCGCCGGGTTGATCGTGCTCGGGAGCGGCCCGACGACGCTCGCCGCGGGTCTGGGTGCCGGATCGCCCTCGGCCGCGATATTCACGCGTCTGGACGCCGGCAATGTTTCCGGTCTGGCGTTCCAATCGGTGCAGGTCGGCGCCTTCGGCGGCAACGTCGCGATTCCCCCGGGAGCCCCGGCGGGCACCGTGGTGGTGAACATCCCTCCCGCCAATGGCCAGAATGGATTCTTCAAGGCGACCTTCGTCCTGCCGGCCGGTTTCACCGGCTGCCAGATTTCCTGCGGCGCCACCATGGACTACTACGGCCGGGCCTTCGTGAACTCCCACCCCTTTTCCCCGTCGCTTTCGGCGCCCGGCCGCATCACCGGCTCGGGAAACAGCGGGCCCACGGTGCACTTCTCGACCGCCAACCCGGAGTTCTTCCACGAGGGATCCAACGAGGTGGTTTTCGCGGTCGCGAATGCGGACGGCGGCGGGAGCGGCGGGGCGTTCTATTGCTTCGTCACCTATCGCGTCGCGGCTGCCTTGCACCCGCTCTCCGGACTCGCGGGAGATCCCTTCCACTTCACCGTCACCGGCGAAACCGGGGCGAAGTATCGCATCGAGGCCGCCCCGGCATTCTCCGAGTCCCCGGCATGGACCATTCTGGGAACCAACACCGCCACGGGCGGCTCGTTCCCCTACACCGACCCCGCCGCGCCGGGTTTCGTCGACCGCTTCTATCGCGCCGTGCGGATTCCGTGATGCCGGCCCGGCGACCCTTCGTGCAAGGCCGCCGGGTCGGGTGACCCGCCCCGCGACGGCCGGCATTTCGGGCCGGAAGCGGCGGCCGGGCGACCCCACGCGGCGCGTCCGGCCGCACGGTTTGGCCGTGCGGTCAGGGCGCGGCCACCACGCGGACCGAGCCGTCCCGGGGGTTGTACAGGAACTTCTGGCCGCGGCCCGGCACGGGAACCGAGCCGAGGTAATGCTGCGCCACCAACTCGTCCAGACTCTTGGGCAAGCGTTCCTCCATGGCCTGGAACTGCTGGATCGCCTGCTGGACTTGCGCCACGGAAATGACCTTTTCCGAGTGGCGCTTCGCCTGTCCCTGCACCGCCAGGTAATCGAGCGGCGCGGTCGCCGGCGAACGGTTCGCGGCCGGGGCGGCGGACTTGGATTTGTCGTCGCACCCGCTCGCCACCACCAGACCAAGACCCAAGGCGGCCGCCAGGGCCAACGCACGCGGGGAGCTCATGGCCGAAGCCTAGCATCCCGGCCCGAAAGGCAAAGCCCCGCGGATCGCCCGATGGACGGCCTTGTCTCCCGCCGCCGTCGGATCGAAAGTCCGCGGGTGAACCGCATCCGGCTGTTGCCCGACCACGTCGCGAACCAGATCGCGGCCGGGGAGGTCGTCGAACGCCCCGCCAGCGTCGTGAAGGAACTGGTCGAGAAT
>WBXI01000098.1 GCA_008933025.1 Verrucomicrobiota bacterium | reverse complement strand
GATGGGTCCCAGTCCGTGTTTGCGGAAACGATAGGCCACGATGTCGCCGTCGCTCGCGCTGAACTGGTCCAGCAACAGCACCTTGGGCCCCAGCACCTGCCCGGAGGGATCGATGTTCACGGATCCATTGCGCGCGACGGTCCACATGGACGGCTCGCGGCCCAGTCGCTCGATGATCATCGGCGACACGTTGCCGCCGCCGTTGCCGCGCACGTCGACGATCAACGCCTGTTTGTCCAACTGGGGATAATAGAATTTCGCGAACTCGTTCAGGCCGGGAACGCCCATGTCCGGCACGTGCACGTAGCCGACGCGCCCGTCGGTCGCCTTCGAGACCTTCCCGATGTTGCCGAGCACCCAATCGAGATAGTGGAGCGGCTGCACGTCCGCCGTCGGCACCACGGTCTCGTCCCGCGCCCCCTCTTCCTTCGCGGCTCCGTTCACCCGGAGTCTCACCTGGCGCCCCGCCTGCCCCACCAGCGCCGCCTGGATGTCGGGCAACTCCCGGACCGAACGCCCGTTCACCGCGAGGATGTAGTCCCCCTCGCGCACGTTGACCCCGATCTCGGCGAGGGGCGACCGGTACCGCGGATCCCAGTTGTGGCCGGGCAGGATCCGCTCCACGCGATAGTAACCGCCGGGGTCGCGGACCAACCGCGCGCCCAGCAGTCCCATCGGCACGCGCTCGGGCTTGGGTTGGTCGCCACCGCCGACGTAGGCATGGCCGATGTTCAACTCGCCGATCATCTCGCCGATGACATAGGTCAGGTCGGCGCGCTGGTGCACGTGTTCGAGCAACGGCTCGTAACGACGGCGGATCCCCGGCCAATCGACCTGGTGCATGCCCGGATCGAAGAAAAAGTCGCGCATCTGGCGCCAGCATTCCCCGTAGATCTGGCGCCACTCGGCCGCCCGGTCCAATTCCACCCGCAGATCCGCCAACGACAGCTTGTGCTCGCCGATGTCCAGCTTGCCGGTCGGCAGATCCACGATCGCGAACGCGCCGCCCACCTTCACCAGCATCTTCTTCCGGTCCGCCGCCACCCGATAGGCCTCGGCTTCCCCGATCTCCGTCTCCTTTTCCTTGTCCAATTCGTACAGCCACAGCTTGCCCTTCCTGAGGTAGTAAAGCTTGTCGCCGACC
This sequence comes from Verrucomicrobiota bacterium, assembly GCA_008933025.1. Lineage (GTDB taxonomy): Bacteria > Verrucomicrobiota > Verrucomicrobiia > Limisphaerales > UBA9464 > UBA6176. Next base: position 13,695 of record WBXI01000098.1, on the reverse strand, counting down.
GACGTCGGCCGGCCGTACGTCGACGGCACCGTCGGCACCACCGCGATCCGGGAAGCCAATCCTTCCGCATCCACCTTCACGACGACCTTGGCCTCCTTCTTCTTTTCCTCGGCGCCGGATGTCTTCGCCGCGGGTCCGGCGACCTTGCCGCCGTCCTTCGTCGCCTCCGACGAACCGGCGTCCGGCGGCGTTTCCTTCTTCCCGGCCGGTTGGGTTTCCTCCCGGGCCTTCGCTTCGTCGGACTTGGGCGCGAACGGCGACTGGGTGCCGCGGGCCAGCGTCACCAGATAGATCCGCTCCATGTCCTGGTAGACGTGGTTCCATTCCGTCGTGCCGTAGGTCGGTGCAAACGATCTTTCCGAGGTGAAGAACAGGTACTTGCCGTCGCTGCTGAACTCCGGGGATCCCGAACGGAACCAACCGTCCGTCGCCGGAACCGACTCCTTCGAGGCGACCGAATACAGGAACACCCGCCCGAATTTCCGCGGCTCGGGCATCGTGTACGCGATCCACTGGCTGTCGGGCGCCCAGGCGAACTCGCGGATTTCCCACGCCTTGGATTCCGCCACCAACGTCACCGATCCACCCTCGACGTCGACGAACTGCAACCGGTTCTTCTTGTCCGTCCACCCGATCCGCCGCGAGTCCGGGGACCATTCGATCTCGTATTTGTACGTGTCGCCCCCCTGGGTGATCCGACGGGCGATGCCCGAACCATCCTGAGGCCGCACCCAGATCTCGTCCTCGCCCGATGCGTCGCCCACGTAGGCGATCCACCGGCCGTCGGGCGACCACACGGCGTTGCGTTCGTGGATGCCCGGGCTGCGGGTGAGGTTTCGGGTCGGGCCATGCTTGGCGGGCACCGAGAACACCTCGCCGCGCGCCCCGATCACCGCCCGGTTCCCGTCGGGCGAAACGTCGTGGGTCGTCGTTTCCTTCGACACGTCCTTCAGGACGGCGCGGCCCGACGCGAAATCCTCCCGGATCTCGATGGGCACGCGGACCGCCTTTTCCGTGGCCAGATCGAACCGATGGATCCATCCGCCGTTCTCGAACACGATCGCGTCGTCGCCCAGCGAGGGGAACTTCACCGCGAAGTCGACGAACCGGGTGAGCTGGCGCGTCGCGCGGGTCTTGGGATCCAGGACGAACAGGTTGGCCTGCCGGTTCTCGTCGCGCTCCGAGACGAAATAGATCCGGTCGCCTTTCCACATGGGATAAACGTCCTGGGCCGGATCGTCGGTCAGGCGCGTGGTTTTCTGGCTCGCGAAATCATGGATCCACATCTCGTCGGCCTGCCCGCCGCGATACCGCTTCCACGTGCGGAACTCCCGGAAAACCCGGTTGTAGGCCAACTGCTTTCCATCCGGCGAATAGCTGCACCAACCGCCCCGCGGCAACGGCAACTGTTCCGGCGGCCCACCCGCGATGCCGACCGCGTGGAGCCGGCCCTTGAACGGATTCCATTCCTCGCCGCGCGACCGGTAGACGACGGTCGATGCATCCTTCCAGGTCATCACGATGTTGTTGGGACCCATCCGGTCGGCCACGTCGTCGCGTTCCAGCGTCGCGGTATGGGTCAGGCGCCGCGGTTGCCCGCCGTCCGACGGCATGACGTAGACCTCGGTGTTGCCGTCGTACTGCGCGGTGAATGCAAGCCACCGGCCGTCGGGCGAAAACCGCGGGAACATTTCCTGGCCCGGATGCGCGGTGAGCCGCCGGGCCACTCCCCCCGCGGCGGGCACCGTGTAGAGGTCGCCCGCATGGGTGAAAACGATGCGACCGCCGTGGATCGCCGGGAAGCGGAGCAACCGGGCCTCGTCCGCCCGTGCCGCGAGGAGCGCCACGGCGAACGCCATGGCGCCGAACCACCCGTGTCGACTGAACATGGCCGCAGCCTACGCGGGACCACCGATGGCGCAAAGCCCGCCGCACGGGTGGGCGCCTCCGGAAATCGGGGTCCCGCCCCGTGACCGCGGCGGCTGCCCGCGGCATCCCGGGCTCAATCCGCCGCGCCGCCGGATCCACGGCGTGCCTTGACGGGCGGCATGCCGAATGCCGATTCGAGGAAGCGCCGGATGAAAAGGATCTCCGCGCGTCCGGCCACGGTGTGTTCCTTCTCGAATTCCTGCCATGCCACGTCGAAACCGGCGGCCTGCAATTCGCGGGCGAGCGGACGGACCCGTTCGATGGGCACCACTTCGTCCCCGGTTCCATGGGTGATGAGCACCGGGACCTTGCGCGCCGACGCGGGCGCCTCCGCGGCAAGGCGGGCGGGTTGGTCGACCCAACCGCTGATGCCGACGATCGCCGCCAGCGGGTCCGGGGATCGCAGTCCGGCGTCGATCGCCATGAGGCATCCCTGGGAAAAACCGAGCAGCGCGATCTCGGACGCGGGCACCCCGGAGGCGACCAACGAAGCGACCAGATCCAGCAGGCAACGGCGCGAACGCTCGACGCCGTCGCCGACGATCCCGGGCCCCTGCGCCTCGTCGATGCGGAGCGCGAACCAACTGTACCCGCCGAAATGCGGGTCGGGGGCGTCGACGAACACGTAGTTGAGCCACGGCAGGTCCAACTCGGCCGGCAACCAGGTCCAGCCTTCGTGGGAGTCGCCGAGACCGTGGAGGACGACGAGGGTGCGCCGCGATCCGGGCTCGCGGGTGGGCACATGGTGGAGGTTGAGCATTTCGGGAAAAGGATCAGGACGGGCGTTTGGAAACCTTCATGCGGATGCGGCCGCCCTTGGCCTTGCCGGGCGGGGCCGGGACGGTGCCGAGGGCGAGCTCGACGAATTCCGTCTGGCAACGCCGCGCCGGCACCCCCTTGCGGCGCGTCGGGATGACATAGGTGCCGTCGGGTTGGAGCACGCGCGCCTTGGTGTTGTCGGAGAGCGCGTGGCCGAGGATCTCGTCGATGATGCGGTTGCGCAGCACGCCGTCCTCCACCGGGAACGCCACCTCGATCCGCCGGAAAAAATTCCGCGGCATCCAGTCGGCACTGCCGACGAACACCTCGGGCCGGCCGGAATTCTCGAAACACCAGATGCGGCTGTGCTCGAGGAACCGGTCGACGACGCTGCGGACGTGGATGTTCTCGCTGGTGCCGGGGATGCCCGGCCGGAGGCAGCAGATCCCGCGCACGATCAGCTCGACCCGCACGCCGGCGCGCGAGGCCCGGTAGAGGGCCTCGATGACCTCGGTGTCCACCAGCGAGTTCATTTTGGCGACGATCCGCGCGGGCAATTCCTCGCGGGCATTGCGGGTCTCGCGTTCGATCAGCTCGAGGACGCGTTCGTGGAGCTGGAACGGCGCCACCACCAGCTTGCGGGTTCCCTGGAACTGGCAGATGCCGGTGAGGAGATTGAAAAGATTCGTCGCGTCCTCGCCGAATTCCGGGCGGCAGGTGAGCAGGCTGAGATCGGTGTAGAGCCGCGCCGTGGACGGGTTGTAGTTGCCGGTGCCGAGGTGCAGGTAGCGGCGGATGCCGTCCTCGTCGTTCCGGACGACGAGGGACACCTTGCAATGGATCTTGTACCCCACCAGGCCGTAGACCACGTGGACGCCGGCTTCCTCGAGCGCGCGGGCCCAACGGATGTTGTTGGCCTCGTCGAACCGCGCCTTCAACTCCACGACGGCGGTGACCTGCTTGCCGTTGCGGACCGCGCTCATCAACGCGCCGACGATGCGCGCGTCGCCGCCCGTGCGGTAGAGCGTCTGCTTGATCGCCAGCACGCGGGGATCGACGGCCGCGGTCTCGAGGAACCGCACCACCGTCTCGAAGCTTTCGTACGGATGGTGCAGCAGATGGTCCCGCTCGCGGATCGCCCCGAACAGGTCGGTGCAGTCCCGGAGGGCCGCCGGCTGGGGAGCCGGAAACGGCGGGTCCCGCAGCTCCGGCGCGTGGTCCCCGTCGCAGATGGCCAGCAGGCTCGTCGGATTCAACGGGCCGTCCACGACATAGAGGTCGTCGGCTTTCAGCCCCAGGGTGGCCAGCAGTTCCCGGCGGATGTCCTCCGGACACTCGCGGCTCACCTCGAGACGGACCGCCTCCCCCTTGCGCCGGTTGTGGAGTTCGGCCTCGACGGCCTTGAGCAGGTTCGCGACGTCGTCCTCGTCGATGTAGAGCTCGCTGTTGCGCGTGACGCGGAAGGCGGACCATCCGGAAAGCCGGGAGCCCGGGAACAACTCGCCCAACCGTTCGCCGATGACGTCCGACAGGAACACGTAGTCGCGGCTGCCGTCCGTCCGCGGGAGTCGCACCAACCGGGGCAGGACGCGCGGCACCTGGACGATGGCGAGCCGCTGCCGCTCTTCCTTCCCGTGTGCCACGGTCACGCGGGTGATGAGATTGAGCGATTTGTTGAGGACCTGCGGGAACGGGTGCGAGGGATCGACGGCCAGGGGCGTGAGCACCGGATGGACCCGCTCGCGGTAATGGCGGTCGAGCCACTCGAGGTCGGCGGGGCCCAGGTCGTGCGGCGTGTGGATGACGATGCCACGGTGGGCCAGTTCCGGGCCCAGGGACTCGCGCCAGCATTGGTCGGCGCATTTCACCAACTCCCGCACCCGCCGCGTGACCGCCCGCAGCGCCTCGGCCGCGGAAAGCCCGTCCGGGCTGCGCTCCGACACGTCGGACTCCACCTGCTGCTTCAGTCCGGCGACCCGCACCTCGAAGAACTCGTCGAGGTTCGAATGGGTGATGCAGAGGAATTTCACCCGCTCGAGAAGGGGCACCGACGGGCAGCAGGCCTCGTCGAGCACGCGCTGGTTGAACTCCAGCCACGAAAGCTCGCGGTTGATGAAGGGTGACCCGGTCGGGTTGGTCGCGGGCGCATTCGACATAGGCGCGGCCGACGTTAGTGCGGACGCCGCTGGCCGCCAGCGACATTTTGATCCGCGACCGCGCCGTCGCTTCCCGCCGCGGATGTCGACGGGGCCGGGGCCTCGAAAGGCGTCGACATGGGCAAAGCCCGAATTGCCTTGGCCCAGCCCAAGGGACCGGGAAAACCAGGACCGCGGATTCGGGCGCCCCGAAGGGGATCGATTCATGGACGCCGAGGCCATCGGGTTGCCGACGACGCGCGTGCATCCGGAGGGGACCGCGCCTTCCCCCGTCCCGCGGGGATTGCCGGCGGCCCCCGATTCTGTCATTCCGCCCCTGTCATTTCCGCCGCCTGCCACATGTCCCGCCACGCCCCGACGCCTGCCGAGGTTTCCACCCGGCCGCACGGTTTCCTTGGGATCGCCGTCGCCCTGTGGATGCTGCTGGCGGGCGGCGCCTCGGCGCGGGACTCGGGGGCGACTTTGTCCATCCCGTGGTGGACGGTGGATGGCGGCGGCGGGTCGAGCACGGGCGGGGTCCACCGGATCACCGGCACGATCGGCCAATGGGACGCGACCGCGATGACCATGACCGCGGGCACGACGACCGGGTTGGCCGGCGGCTTCTGGCCGCTCGCGGATGCCCCGGAACCGGCGCCGCCGGAAATCCAGGGCCAACCCGCGTCGCCCCCGCCCGTCGCAGCCGGCGAGTGCATCACCTTGTTCGTCGAGGCGACGGGCTCGCCGCTTCCCCGCTACCAATGGCGTCGGAATGGCATCCAACTCCAGGGCGCCACCAACCCGGTTCTCGAACTGTGCCTCACCAACGAGACGGTGGCCGCCGCCTACGACGTCCTGGTCTTCAACGACCTCGGGTTCGTTCGCTCGAACCCGGCGGTGGTCGGGCGCCAACTCGATCCGCTCCCGTCCTCGCCGGACTTTTTCGCACGCGGCGTCGTCACCGGCCTCCACGGCCAAGGCGGCGGCAGCAACACCGACGGACGACGTATTCCCGGCGAACCGCTGCATGACGGACGACGCGGCGGCAAGACCGTCTGGATCACCTACCACGCCCCCGCCACCGGAGTCCTCACCCTCGATACCCGCGGCAGCGCCTTCGACACCCTGCTTGCCATCTACCAGGGCACCGACCCGAAAAACCTCGTCCCGGTGGCCAGCGACGACGACGGCGGCGGATACTACCGGAGCCTGCTGCGGTGCCGCGTGATCGGCGGACTCGACTACGCGGTCGCGATCGATGGCCGCGCGGGCGCGACGGGACGCTACGAATTGAACTGGGACCTGTTGGTCACCGACGTGGTTCCGCCGCGATTCGTCCGCCAACCCGCGCCGACCACGGTCCGGCTCGGCGGACGGGCGACATTCACCGCGGCGGTCGACAACGCCACCCTGCTGCAATGGCTCCACAACGGCGTTGCCATCAAGGACGACGGCCGGATCACGGGAGCGAGGACGCCCGTCCTGTCGATCGACAATGCACGGGTCGAGGACGCGGGCAGTTACCGCCTGGTCGCGCTCGTCGGCGCGATCCGGATCGACGGCGAGATCGCGACGCTCCATCTGGACCTTTCGCCCGCGGGCACCCCGGGCATCTCCGGCGCGGCGGCCTTCGACAAATTCGCGGATGCACGCGACGACATCCTGCCGCCTTCGTCCGGGTCGAGCCGAGCGGCCCGGGCGTCGCGCGGCCAACCGGGGGGACTCGCGCGGGGCGGCCCGTTGCTGACGCGCACGGACGATTTCGGAACCTCGACGCACGAGACCGCGCTGTGCGGGGTGCCGTCGGGTGCGTCCGCATGGTTCTACTACCAGGCGGAGACCAACGGTTTGGTGGTGCTCGACACGACGGGCAGCTCCTACGACACGGTGGCGGGCGCCTTCGTGGACCTCACCGGCGATCCCGACGCCATCGCGTCGACGGGATGCAACGACGACGCGTCCGAGGGAACGGCGACGAGCCGCATGATTTTCAACGCCAACGCGGACCTCCTCTACGCGGTGGTGGTGGCCGGGAAGGAAGGTGCCGGCGGGACGCTGGTCGCGCAGGTCCGGCCGGTGGGCCAACCTCGTTTGACCGCCGGCGGGTTCGCCGCCGGGGACACCTTCACGGTGGCGGCGACCGCCGAACCCAACCTCCGGTTGGTGCTCGAATACACCGCCAGTCTCGCGGCCGGTTGGACGCCGCTCCAGACGAACACCGTGCCGTCGACCGGAAGCACCGAATACCTCCTCGCGGCCGGCGGGGCGAACGCCCTGTATTTCCGCGCCAAACCCGACTTCTCCGAGTACCCGATGATTTCGACTCCCCCATGAAAACCCGATTGATGTCCGCGTTGTCGACGTTGTTCGCCGCCGCCACCGTCCTTGTCGCGCAGGATCCGACGCCGACCACCATCACCTACCAGGGTCGCCTGACCGCCGGGGACAAGCCGGCGAACGGGGTCTACGACCTCGACTTCCATCTGTTCAGCGCCTCCACGGGCGGCACGGAGGTCGCCGCCGCGTTCGCCGGGGGAACCGGCGTGAGCAACGGCGTGTTCACGGCCCGGTTCGACCTCGGCACCGGCAACGCCGACTTCCGGACCTTCGACGCGCAGCCCCGGTGGCTGGAGATCCGGATGCGGCCCTCGGCCCAACCCAACGCGCCGTTCTCGGTGCTCTCGCCCCGCCAACCCGTCACCTCGGCACCGAAAGCCGTCTACGCCTACCAGGCCGGGCAAGCCGACTTCGCCCAGGAGACCGACCACGCCAAAACCGCGGACATGCTGCTCGGCGGCGTCGCGGAAGCCCAAATCCCGTCGACGATCGCCCGGCTGGGCGCCAACCAGACCTTCCTCGCCAACAATTTCTTCCAGGGAATCCTGCTGGCACCCAACGCGGCCAACGCGATCAGCGGGTCTTTCAGCGGCACCGGCACCGGCCTGTCCGGCCTCAATGCCTCCGGTATCGCCTCCGGCACCGTCGCCGACGCGCGCCTTTCGTCGAACGTCGCCCTCCTCGACACCGTCCAGGCCTTCTCCGCCCTCAAACTTTTCAACGGCAAGCTCGGCATCGGACTCGCCCCGATCGACGGCGTGCTCGCCATCGGCGGCGACGCGCACCTCGCGGATTCCAACCTCTACCTCCGCGGCGGCGAGGACCAGACCCACGGCCTCGGATGGTTCGGCGGCAAGACGAAGTTTTTCGCCAATCTGGCCCCGAACGGCCCCGTGCTCTTCGGCGCCAGTGGCGGCGTCCTCGGAACCACCGGCAGCGGCGCCAAAGCCGTTCTCAGCTGGAACCAGCTCGGACGCGTGGGCATCAATGCCCCGACGCCCGACACCGCCCTCCAGATCGAGGACTTCGACGCCACCCTCCGGCTCAAGAACTGGAACGACGCCGTCGGCGGCTTCGTCGGCAATTCCTATTCGGCGCTCCAACTCGGGCTCTACAATCCGACCGGTATCGACGACGGCGCCGTGCCCGCCAACAACTCCCGGACCTTCTTCGCCATGTCGTCGGACGGACGCGTGGGATCGACCTCCAATTTCTTCGTCGGCGCCCCGGCCTTCCGCAACTTGCTCGACGACGGGGCGGGCCAAGTCGCCGTGAACGGGATTGTCCGCACCGCCGCCACGGGCACCACGCTGGAGCTTCGCGTGGCCACCGTCGGGGCTTCCTTCGCCCCCGCCTTGCGGTTGACCCCCACCTCGTCCCAGCTCGGACCCAACGTCAACGTCGTCGCCGGATCCCCCGCCAACTCCGTGGTGTCCACCGCCTCCGGCAGCTCGATCCTCGGCGGCGGCGCCAGCAACAACCCCAACACCATCGGTGCCAGCGCCGCCACCATCGCCGGCGGCATCGGCAACATCATCGACGTGTCGGCCGACCTCGGCACCATCGGAGGCGGCGCGAAGAACCGCCTCGTGGCCGGCGCCCAGTACGCCAGCATCGCGGGCGGCAACCTCAACACCGTCGACAAGTCGGGCGCCTACGCGATGGTTCCGGGCGGCATCGGCAACACCGCCGGCGGCATCGCCGCCCTCGCCGCCGGCTACAACGCCAAGGCGATCCACGACGGCGCGTTCGTCTGGGCCGACAATTACCTCCAGCTCGGAACCCACCCCGCGTTCGCGTCGCAGGCCGCCAATGAATTCGCGGTGCGCGCCACCGGCGGCACGCGGTTGGTCAGCGGCTATGTCTTCAATGCCACCGCCAATGCCTACCTGCCCACCGGCGTCTCCCTCGCCGCCGGCTCCGGCACCTGGAGCCAATTGTCCGACCGAAACGCAAAAACGAATTTCGCCGCCGTCCGGCCCCGCGAGATCCTCGCCAAGGTCGCCGCCCTCCCCATCGGCCAATGGAATTATCGGACCGAGTCCGACGCCGTCCGGCATGTCGGCCCCGTCGCCCAGGATTTCCGCGCCGCGTTCGGCCTCGGCCACGGCGACACCACCATCGACACGGTGGACGCCGACGGCATCGCCCTCGCCGCCATCCAGGGCCTGAACCAGAAGGTCGAGGAACAGGCCGCCGAAATCCGCGAGCTCAAGGCCCTGCTCGGCACGCTCGCGCGACGGATCGAGTCGTCCGGTCGCCGCGCCGCCGCCGCCACCGGCGAACCGGCCCCCGGCTTGTAAGACGCGCGACCCACTCGGCGTCCCGGCCATGACGCGGCCACGTCGCGTCGCGTCGGCGGCCATGGCCGCTCCCCGCGCCCGCCCCGGCTACACGGACGCCGCCCGCGGGCGCCAGTCCAACAGTTTGAGCCGGATCTGGCTCCGCCCGCCGTACTCGCTGGTCTCCGGCACCGCCGCCAGATCGAAGTCACCCACCGGCACTTCCCGGTCCCCGGCACCCCACCACACGCATTCCATCGTCGCCCGCCCGTCCGTCACCGAAAACTTCCAGTGCCGTCCCTCGCGCCCGAGTCGTTGCGGCGGCCGCGCGTGGCGCAAGCCCGGCACCAGGACCTGCACCGCCGGATTCCCCTGTCCGAACGGCTCCATCCGCGCCAATTCCGCCATCACCGCCGCACCCAATCCATCCAGCCCCACGCTGCCGTCGAGCCGCAACTCGGGCACCAGTTGCCCCGGCGAAAGACACCCGCGGGCAATCCGGTTCAGGCGTTCCCGCAATTCGTCCACGCGCTCCGGCAGCACCGTCAACCCCGCCGCCATCGCGTGCCCCCCGTGCTTCACCAGCAGGTCGTCGCATGCCCGCAACGCCGCCGCCAGGTCGAACCCCGCGATGCTCCGGCCCGACCCCCGCCACTCCCCGCCCTCGCCCCCGATGATCAACGTCGGACGGTGGAACTCGCGCAGCACCCGCGACGCCACGATCCCCACCACCCCGATGTGCCATTGCAACCGCGCCTCCACCACCACGTAGTCCCGCGCCGGATCGAACCGCGACCGCACCGCGCCGATCGCGTCGTCCGACATCGTCTTCTCGATCGCCTGCCGCTCGCGGTTGCGCGCGTCGAGGCCTTCCGCCAGAAGGCGGGCCTTGGCCGCGTCGCGGCAAAGGACGAGATCGAGTGCCTGCCGCGCCGTCTCCAGCCGTCCGGCCGCGTTCAACCGCGGGCCCAACTGGTAGCCCACCTGTTCGACCCGCACCGGGGCATCCACGCCGGCGACTTCCTTGAGCGCGACGATTCCCTCGCGACGCGTGGTCGCCAAGCGCTCGAGCCCCGCCCGCGCCAGGATCCGGTTTTCGCCGCGCAACGGGACGAGGTCGGCGATCGTCCCCAGGGCCACGAGATCGAGCAACGGGCGGAGGTCGAACGATTCGAACGCGGCGAACCCGAGATCGCGCCCATGCTTGAGCACGGCGTGGGCGAGTTTGAAGGCGAGGCCCGCCGAGCAGAGTTCCCGGCCTTCCTCGGTGCCGAGTTGCGGGTTCACCAACGCCACGGCCACCGGCAATTCCGGCCCGGGCTGGTGATGGTCCAGGACCAACGTGTCGACGCCCTGCTCCCGCAGCCACGCGATCGGTCCCGTCGCCGTCGTGCCGCAATCGACCGCCATCCACAGGGTCGCGCCCGGGTTGGCCGCCCTGCAATTCGTGGCCGCGGTCTGGGTGAGCCCATAGCCCTCGGCAAACCGATCCGGCAGGAATTGGGCGACTTTCCAACCCAGCGATCCCAGGACCTCGGTGAGCACCGCGGTCGCCGTCACCCCGTCGACATCGTAGTCGCCGAACAGCACGATTTCCTCGCCGTTGGCGCGGGCCGTCCAGAGCCGGTCCACCGCCGCGCGCATCGCCGGCAAACGCCACGGGTCGGACAACCCGCGGAGCTTCGGGTCGAGGTGGGCCGCGGCGACCGACGGATCCGAGAGCCCGCGTTCGACGAGGCAGGACGCGGCCAACTCGCCGATGCCAAGGCGCTCGCGCAGCAAACGAATCTCGATCGGACGCGGCGGCGGAAGGTTCCAGCGGTACTTCATGACGGTCGGGCGCCGCGAGGGTTCAGTTGCCGCCGGCTTTCCGCCGGCCATGCCACGCCGCCACCACCGAGAACAGCATCGAGGCGAGGATGATGCCGACCACCAACCCGAGGGACACGCGGGTCAGGTTCTCGCCAAGGCGCGCCTTGAGCCATGGTTCGGCAAGCATCTTCGCGCCGATCAGCACCAGGACCAGCGACAGTCCATGCTTCATGTAGCGGAAGTAGCCCATCGCGCTCGCCAGGACGAAATAGAGCGACCGAAGACCGAGGATCGCGAACACGTTCGACGTGAAAACGAGGAAGGGTTGGCTGGTGATGCCGAAGATCGCGGGGATCGAGTCGAGCGCGAAGATCACGTCCGTGGTCTCGACCACGAGCAGCACCAGGAACAACGGGGTGAACACGCGCCGGCCGCCCAGGACGGTGACGAATCGCTCGCCCTCGTAGGCGTCGCCGAAGGGCAGCCAACGGCGCGCCAGACGCACGACGGGCCGACGCTCGAGCGCCCCGGGGTCGGCGTCCTCGCCGGCAAAGGCCATCTTCGCCCCGGTATAGACCAGGAACGCGCCCATGACATACAGCGCCTGGTGGAAGTGCTCGATCAACTCGCTGCCCGCCCAGATCAGGATGCCGCGCATCATCAGCGCGCCCAAAATCCCCCAGAACAGGACGCGGTGCTGCCACGCGCGCGGCACCTCGAAGTACGAGAACACCACCGCGATCACGAAGACGTTGTCCATCGAGAGGGACAACTCGACGAAATAGCCGGCAAGGAACTGCGCGGTGGACGACGCGTGCCAACCCTCCACGAAGTGCGGCCCCACCCAGGTCCCGAAGACCATCGCCATCGCGAACCACACCGTCGTCCAACCCAACGCCTCGCGGAATCCCACCGCCCGCCCGTGCCGGTGGAACAAGCCGAGGTCGATCGCCAACGCCACCATCACGAGCATCGTGAAGGCAGCCCAGTATCCGATCGGTATCGCGGTGGCTCCCGGCATTGCCCGACGACGCTAGCGGGGATCGACCCGCAGACAAAGCCCGGCCTCAGCCCCGTCCCTCGAAATCGTCCCCGCCCCGCGCCACGCCCTCGGCCTGCAGCAACAACTCGCTGGCCGTCGCAAAGTCGATCCCCCATCGGCGGGCCAAAAGCGGCACCCGCTCGGCATTGGTCTGTTCCGGGCTGGTTTCCCCATACCGCGGCACCGGCATCTCCGCGCCGTATTCCCGCGCCCGAAGCCCCAGCAACCGCTCGTCCAGGGTCGCGCGCCCCTCGTTCCACAACGTGTCGCCCGCCCACGCATACCCGCGCGTCACGCGTCCGTCCCGCACCCGCGCCCACGCATGGAAATTCAAAACCCGATCCGAAGCGTAGAACTGCACCTCCCCCACCTCCCGGCTCAGGTCCACCAGAAACCGGTACGCCGCGTCTATGTCGAGCACCGGATCGGGCACCGCACCGCCGATCACCAGGGTCCACCCTTCCACCGGCGCCGACACGAACAGCGACCGCTCCGGGGCCCGGGACAAGGCGTCGGACCACGCCGCCGCGGGCGCGACATCGCCGAGGGCCCCGCGGATCAGCGCGGTGTTGGCGCTGCGAACCGCCATCCACCGCGACGGAAGGGGGAATGCCAGCATGCGGCGCCGGGCCGAGGTCACGCGGGCGAGTTGGTCGATCGACCGATTTTGGCGACGCCACTGGCGGAGGTGCCGGCGATGGACGAGCACGAAGGCCACCGCGGTCCCGACGACCAGCCCGAAGGAGCCCAGCAAGACGAGGATCACGCGGGTCACGGGGACAGCCTGCAAACCGGGGCCGCGGAATCAATCGCGATTTGGCGGATCGCCCGGGCCGGTCGCCTCCGGACGCCGTGGGTCCGCCGTCCGACGACGGGGGCCACCGACCGACCGGCCGGCCATGCACGATCCCCGGATGCGTTCCCCCGCGTCCCGCGGCCGAGACTTCCCGTCCCCGGGCTTGCGATCCATCATGGGCCGCGATGAGACGCCTGTTCCGACCGACCGCCGCCGCGATTGCCGCGGTCGCCTTGGCCCTCTGGTTTTTCGGCGGTCCGAACCTGGGACGTTCCGAATGGTACCGGGACAACCCGGGCGACCGCCCCGCCACCGGAACGGTCGAACGCCAGTTCGTGTTCCGTCCCGGCCTCGATTTCCTCGGCGCGTCGTTGGCGGTCGCGATCGTCTTGGGCTGGGCCGGACGCAAAGCCGCCGAGTGACTTCCGGCCGCGCCCGGCGCCTTCGGACTGCGACGGCCTGTCTCCCGCGCGGAGCGCTTTCGGACTGCGGTGGCAAGGCCTTCGGAAGGCCGCGACACCGCTGATATGGCCTCTTTCTTGTCAAGCGGACACACCCCCTCCGTCTCCGTTTTCTTCGCGTGGTTTTGGGAATCGCTCGACG
>WBXI01000097.1 GCA_008933025.1 Verrucomicrobiota bacterium | reverse complement strand
GAAGAAAACGGAGACGGAGGAGGTGTGCCCGCTTGACAAGAAAGAGGCCATATCAGCGGTGTCGCGGCCTTCCGAAGGCCTTGCCACCGGAGTCCGAAGGCGCTGCGCGCGGGAGACAGGCCGTGCGGTGCCGGTCGGTCAGCCGAACAAACGCGCGAAATTCGCGGCCAGTCGTTGGCCGAAGTCGTCGGGTTCCATGCCCAGGAAGTTCCCGAGGTAGGCCTGGATCGCGCCGCAATTCGCCGGGTGGTTGAGCGCCGTCCGTCCGTCCGCATCCACCAGACGGTGCGTGGCCAACCCTTCGGGCGGCATCTGGTCCGGCGCGTCGGTCTCGACCAGCAAACGGTCCAACGGCACCCGCCGGAACACTTCCCGCTGCGCCGCCTTGCGCGCGTGCGCGAAATAGCCCGGGAAACCGAAATACGCGCCCAACCGCACCAGACCGTCCACCAACTCCGCGGACCCGCCGTAGCTGTGCAGCAGGAAACCCGCTTCCGGCCTCGGGTTCGCGCGCAGGAGTTCCACCAGACGCCCCCACGCCTGGAGACAATGGATCGTCACCGGCAGGTTCCTCTCCGCCGCCAGACGCAATTGCCACGCGAAGACGTCTTCCTGCACCGCCAGCGGTGCCGGCCCGCCGTCCGCCGCCTTCCCGCCGCGCCCGCCCCGGTCCCGCGCCGCCGGCTCGAGGATCCACCGATCCAACCCGATCTCGCCCACGCCCGCCCCCGGGTGCCCCGCGATCCAGCCCTCCAGCGTCTCCCGCCAGCCGCGCGTGCGTTCGTGCGCGCGCCAGGGATGGTATCCGAACGCCGGCACCACCAGATCCGGATGCGCCTCGGCCAATGCCGCGACGGCCGGCCAGTCTTCTTCGCAGGTCCCGTTCACCACCATCCGTTCCACCCCCGCCGCCCGCGCCTCGCGGATCAACGCCTCCTGCCGGCCCGCGAATCGGTCGTCCTGCAGATGGTTGTGGGCGTCGAGGCAGCGCATGGGATCAACGGGGGATTTCCGGCGCCGGCGCGGGCGACGGTTCGTGCCGATGCAAGTCGGCATGGGCGCGGATCATGGCGGCGACGCGGAGGACCGTGGCGCGGCGGCTTTCGGCCAGTTGCCGCAGGAGACCGAGCGACTCCAGCCGGGCCGCGGGATCGGACCCAATTTCTTCCGGCCGGAGGCCCGAGTGGAAATCGCACATCAAACCGACCAGGGCCTTGAGCGACACCGCGTCGGAATCGGTGGCAAACCAACACCGGCCGTCGCGGAATTCGGGCACGAACCACAGGCGCACCAGGCAACCGGGCACGCTATGGGCCCCGGTGCGCAGCGCTTCCGGCAACGCGGGCCGCCGGCGTGCCAGATCGAAGGCGAGTTGGAGCCGCGCCTGGGGATCTGGCAACCCACGCAGGCGGTCGGCCAATGCCGCGGCCTCGCGCGCCGCCGTGGATTCTTGTGGGGATTCCGGGATCACCGTGGCAACGGCATAGCCGCTTTCGCGGGGGGCGACCAGTCCCGGTCGTGCCGGGCCGGGGCCGCTACGGTTCCAATCGCAGCACGCCGTCGGCACGCACCACGTGCAGCTGGGAGTCGATCGCCGCGCCCACCGGATCCACGCCCGTCTGGCCGAGGCGACGGCGGATCTCCGCGCGCAGCCACGCGTAGCCGGAATAGTCGGCGTAGGGCGTGTTGCCATGGGGTTTCCCGGTGACGGTGTCGATGTCCTCGTTGAATGCCGGATGGTCGGCCAGTTCCAGTCGGATGCGCTCGACGAGACGGGCATCCACTTCCGCGGCGGGCAGGCCGTGCACCCCGGCCAAAAGATAATTGCCGGAATCGCAGAAGAACCAGGAACCACCGTGGCAATAGGCGCCGTTGTGTCCCGGCAACAGCGAACCGTCCGCCCGCGAGATGACCCGCAGGCCGTGGGGCGATTTCACCTTCTCCGACGTGCGGTAATGGGCCAGCACCTGCTCGTCGGAGAGCACCTTCCTGCCGAACACCGCGTAGGTCAGGGTCGCGCCGTAGAGCGTGTCCTGCCCGAGGATGTCCCGTTGCTTGGCGCTGGTGGGCATGAAGCCCCGCGCCGTGTTGAACATGCGCCCGTAAGCGGCGATCGCCGCCCCGATGTCCGCCTCGGCGACCGGCAGACCGAGCTCGCGGGCCGCCATCAGCGCGCCGCAGTGGAATCCCTGGTTGCTGGCCGGCGCGTCGTCGTCGTCGTACGGCAACACGTCCATGTAGGTCTTCCAACCCTTGGGATTCGGCGAGCCCTTGAGCGGCGGCGGCACATAGGTGCCGTCTTTCCCGTGCAGGCGGATGAAATCGTGGGCCTTGCGGACGAGGGCATCGTTCACGGTGCCCCCCGCCCGTTTCGCCAGGGCCGCCCAGATCAGGTAGTACTGGGCGTTGTCCTCGTAATCCATGCGGTTCCAGAACACCGCGCGCTGGGCCTCGACGGTCACCTCCGGATCGTTCAGGCCCAGGGCCGAATAGATGCCGGTGCTCACCCATTGTTTCCAACCGTAGCTCATGCCCGAGATGAAGATGTACCGGCCGTCGCGCGGCCGGTCGTTCTCGTCGCGCATGAGGTTTCGTCGCAGCAGGTAGAGCGAGGTGTTGCGCAGGATGGCCTCGAGGGAAGACCCGTTCCATCCCTTGGCGTTGGCCACCGCGAGTTGTGCCGCCACCTGGGCGTCGTAATGGTGCCGCGCCGGACTCGCGAAGATCCAGGTGGTGAAACGCCGCGTCTCGCCGGCGGCCAGCGATTGCCAGCCGTCCATCGTGTACTGGTAGGTGTCCCGCGCGTCTTCCGGTGGCTTGATCACCATCCGGAACGGATCGCCCCCGTCGCCCGTCAGGATGGCCAGGCGCCGCGCCGTCGGGTCCACCGACACCTGGCAGCGGTTCTCCCAGTACCCCGGCGAATCCGCGACGATCCCGAACACGCGGTCGGCCGTCCGCAGCATGGCCACGGGATAGGTTTGGTTCCTGCGCTCGCGCACGCCCGTGTCGTAGAGGACCCGCGCCTTTTCCGGCCCGGTGAACGACGCGAACTCGCCTTCCGGCACGGGGTCGAACGGGAACGAGACCGTGAAGCGCTGGGGCGCGTCGGCGGTGACTTCCAGGGTGCGCTCGACGAGCGACGCCGTCTTTTGCACGAGCCGCCAGCGCAGGGTCAGGGCCCCGATCTTGGCCGGGCCCAGCTCGATGCCGCCCCCGCGTTGCCCCGTGGCGTGGAATCGCACCGGGACCGGAGCCGCACCGGGCAATCGCAACGCGACGCCCGCCGGCGCGTCGTCCGCCGAGCGCCCCACCCGCGTGGTTCCGGACCGGTATTCGACGCGGAACGAGCCGGCATCCTCGGTCACGGCGGCCTCGATCCCCACGACGTCCGCCCGCGCGGCCAGAAAAAGGGAGGCCACCGCCAGCAGCAGGCAACGGGGACGGAGGGGACGACTCGGGCGTGGGGAGTTCATGGTTCGGAAGGGATGCGTGGGTGTCCGAGGGATGTCGGTGCGGCCGATTCCCGGCCGCGCGGTTCGAAAACGGCGGGGGTGCTTTTCCCAAACGCCCGGGGTCCGGAGGCGACCCCGTCGGCGCGGCCGCCCGCCCATCCGGGCGCCCGCGATTTCCGGGCTGGAATTGGCGCGAAGGTCTTCATTCCCCGCGCAGGGCCTCGAGCATGCTGCCGCGGCACGCGCGCCAGGTGGCGATCGCCGCGAAAACCAAACCATTCGCGCCGACGGCCAGGAGGGTGAGCGCCAGTCCGCCCAGCGGCAGGCTTCCCGTCGTCAACGACGGGAACACCGCCACCATCGCCGCGAGGAACCCGAGCCCGAGACCGATCGCCACCAACACCGCGTGTTCGGCCAGTACCAGGCGCCGCACCAGCCCCGCCTCGAATCCGAGCGCGCCCAGCACCGCCAGTTCGGCGCGGCGTTCGTGCACGTTGCGCAGCACCACCACGCCGATGCCCACGCTGCCCAGCAACAGGCCGAGTCCGCCCAGCGCCTGGAACGTGTTCAGGTAGGTGTTCTGCACCGCGTTGAAGCGCGCCAACCGGTCCCGCGCCGGCACCGCCTCGAAGCCCACGTCGTCCAACGCCCGCGTCAGCGTGGCCGCCGCCGCGGCCGCCGTCGCCGGCGGCGCGTCCACCAGGAACGCCCGGTGCCCCGCCTCGTTCGGAAACCGATGCAGGAACGCCGCCTCGTCGACCAGCAGGCTCCCCTGGAGGATCGAGTTCGCCACCGCGCCCACCAACCGCACCCGGAATGAACGCCCCCGGTCGTCCGTGAATTCCAGCCGGTCCCCGAGTCGCTTCTGCAGCGCCCATTGGATCGAGGCGTCGTCGCCGATCGCCGGGATCTCGTCCGCGTCCGCCGGGCCGTCCAACGCCCGCCAACCGCGGGTCGCCGCCACGCCTTCCGCGAATTTCGCGAACGAGAACGCGCCGCGCCGCGCCAGTTGCCCCGCATCCACGCCCAGCAACCGCGGCCGTCCCGGTTGCCCGAGGTTCAGGCAGCTGGTCTCGTCGCCATCGCGCACCCGCATCGGCACCACCGACACCCCGGGCAATGCATTCGTCCCGATGCCGAAGCCCTCCAAGCCGCGCGCCGTGTTCAAGTCGCGCGTCACCGGCAACGCGGTCTCCGCCCAGAACGCGAATCCGCCCGTGCCCGTGTCGCGCCGGGTCGGGTCCCCCGCCACGTCCAGGCGGAAGGCCGCCACCGAGGCCAGCAGGAAGGTCGCGCACGCCAGCAAGCCGACGGTGGCCAGCGACCGCGTGGGCTGGCGTGCCGGCGCGCGTCCGGCGAAAGCCAGGCGGCTGAGCCGCCGGGTGGGCCGTGGGCGGCGCCAATGGGCGCGAAGGCCCAGCAGTCCCCCCGCCAACAACAGCGCGCCGGCCCCGAAGAACGCCCCCGGCTTTTCCGCGTCGCCGAGGCGGGTGCCGCCGAGCGCCAGCCCGATGCCCGCCAACCCGAGGGCCCACGGCAACGCACGTTGCCAGACGGCGGTTCCCGCGCCGGTGCCGACCCGCCACGCGCGTTCGGCGGCGCCTTCGTTCAGCAGTTCGCGCGCGGGCCGCGCCACCAACCGCCGCAGCGCCAGCCACAGCGTTCCCGCCGCCACCAGCACCCCGCCCGCCATCCCCGACCCGATCGATGCCGCCGACGCGTGGAACGACAGCACCGTGCCCGCGACCGCGTCTGCCCAGACGGTGTTGAGGCCGCGTACCACGGTCCAGCCGTAGAGCGGACCCGCGACGGCGCCCGCCAGGGAGCCGGTGGCCGCCAGCAGGATTCCCTCGCGCAGGAAAAGCCCGCGGACGCGCGGCACCGGCCACCCCAGCGCCAGCAGGGTCCCGATCTCCGTCGCGCGTTGCTCGAGCCCGAAGCGGAAGAGCAGCGAGGTCAGCAGCAGTGCCGACGCGATCAGGAAGAAGCTGAACCCGACGAACAGCCCGCCGAATTCCTTGGCCGTCCCGCCCGAGGCCGCGGCCAGCGCCTGGGCGCGCACCGGCTCGAACCGAAGGCCGAACTCCGCGGGATCCAACCCGCGGCGCAGCGCGGCGCCCACGTCGGCGACGCGCCCTTCCGCGGCCTTGGCATCGGCCGCGAACCACCGCACCGCCGTCAGGTTGCCGAAACGATTGGCCCACATCCGTTGGCCCGCCGCGAGGGTCACGAAAGCCTTGGGCGTGCCGCGGCGCTCGCGCCAATACCGGTCGTCCTTGTCCCGGAACTTGTGGACCAGCTCGAAGCCCGCGTCCCATTCGTGCGTGCTCTCCGCCTTCGCCAGCCCCGGGAACTCCGGCATCAGGGTGCGGTCGCCGTGGATCCCCGCCGCCGGTACCACCGCGCGCACCCGGAACGCGTTCGTCCCCTCCACCAACCGCGATCCGGTGTCGGCCGCGTAGTACGTCAGCACCACGCGGTCGCCCGCCCGGACCGCGAGGTCCTCGGCGAGCCATTCGTTCACGAGGATCTCGTCGTCGCCCATGCCCTCCGGCGTGTACGGCGCGCCCGCCGCCGCGACCATCGAGTACGGCGCGAACCGGTCGCCCGCCGCGAGTCCGTTGACGAGATAGGTCAACACCGGCACGCCCCCCGGTACCGCCGCCGCGCCCCGCGCCGCCGCGGG
The DNA here is from genome assembly GCA_008933025.1 of Verrucomicrobiota bacterium. Taxonomy (GTDB): domain Bacteria; phylum Verrucomicrobiota; class Verrucomicrobiia; order Limisphaerales; family UBA9464; genus UBA6176. The sequence goes on along the minus strand of WBXI01000097.1, from coordinate 8,855 downwards.
CTCGAGGAAGATCCGGCGCGAGGTCAGTTCCGCCGAAGGTGCCGTCGGCACGCCGCCCGTCTCCCGCGCCGAGGGCGCGCGCGCATGGAGGTCCAATTCGAGGTCCGCCAGCGTCGCCTCCTGTTCCAGCGCGGGATGGGCCGGCCGGTCGGCGGGGTCGTCGGACGGCCTTCCGGCCATGGTCAACAGGATGTTCGCGCGCCCCGGCAACGCCGTGGCCTTGGCCAACACCGACGCGGCCACGAAGGCATCGAGGGATTCCAGGCGGCCGGGCTGGAGGCCGAACTCGCCGAATTCGTCCGCGCGCAGCACGCGGTCCACCCGGAGCCGCAACGCCACGCTCGCATCGTCCCGGGGCGCGATCACCGCGTCGAGCGACAGCGCGCCGGGCTTGTGGACGCGCACCACGACGGTCTCGCCGGTCCGGGCCCCGAGGCGCCGCGCGAGGGGTTCGCCCAGCCACACCGCGTCGTCCGGGACGGTTCCCCGCGGCGGATGGACCGCGAAGTTCCAGAAGCCGGGTTCGACGCCGAACACGTCGATGTGGCCCGCGCGGGCGGCGCCGTCGGCGCGGGCGGCCAGACCCGCGACGCGGAGGAGCGCCGCGCGATTCGGGTGTTGGCCGGCCAGGGCGGTGGTGAACAGGCGGTCGTGGCCGTCCAGCGCGCCGGTGGCGGTCCCGATCCGCGCGAGCGCGCGTTCGCGCAGGCTGCCGCGCACGGAATCGCCGACCACCAGCGCGCCCACGAGGATGGCGGTGGCCGTCGCGGCGCCGAGCACGACGCCGAGATGGCGGCGCGCATGGAAGCGGAGGCCGTGGAGGAGCAACGCGTTTCGGGTCATGGCGCGGCGCGGTTCAGGCGGGAACGAGTCGGCCGTCCTCCACCGCCAGCACGCGCTGCATCTGGCGCGCGAGTTCCGGAGCGTGGGTCACCACCACCAGCGTCACCCCTTCCTCGCGGTTCAATTCGCGGAGCAACGTCGCGATGCCGGCCGCCGAGGCGCGGTCGAGCGAGCCCGTGGGTTCGTCGGCGAGCACGAGGGACGGTTGGTTCGCCAACGCGCGCACCAACGCCACGCGTTGCCGCTCGCCGCCGGACAGCCGCCCGGGAAGGTGGTCGAGCCGGTCACCGAGACCCACGCGCTCCAGCAACACGATGGCGCGCGCCTCCGCCGCGGCCCCGGGCCGCGACGTCCGGGCGAGCAACGGGACCAGCACGTTCTCGCGGACCGTGCAGTGCGGCAGCAGATGGTGGGATTGGAAGACGAACCCGATCGACGTGGCGCGGACCTCGGCCAACTCGCGCTCGGAAAGCCGCGACAGGTCGCGGCCGCCCAGCAGGAGTTGGCCGGCATCGGGCCGGTCGAGCGTTCCCATCAGATTCAGGATGGTGGTCTTGCCGGAGCCGCTCGGCCCGGTGATGGCGATGGACTCGCCCCGGGCGACGGCGAGGTTGGCACCCCGGAGCACGCTCACCGGCGGGGAACCATCGGGCGCGGCATACGTCTTGGAGACGTCGCGGAGTTCGAGCAGGGGCGCATCGGACATGCGGCCACCTTCGTGCCGGTCGGCGGTGGATTCAACAGACAAGGCGGGACCCGTCCGCCACGAGCGGGCGCTTGCGGGGTGCCGGCGCCGATGCCTTGATCTTCCCATGCACCCGTTTCCTGCCCGCGCCGCGGCCGTCGCGTCGGCGATGGCCGCCACCGTGGGGATCGCCCTGGCCGGCGCCACGGATTGGCCCCGGTTCCGCGGGCCCGGCGGTCTGGGACTCGCGGCACCCGATGCCCGTCCCCCGTTGGTCTTCGGTCCGGCAACCAACGTGGCGTGGCGCATCGACATGCCCGCCGGCAACGCGTCGCCGATCGTCTGGGGCAACCGGATCTTCGCGACCGGGTTCGCCGACGGCAAATTGCTGGTGCTCGCCTTCCAGCGCGACACCGGTCGCGAATCGTGGCGCCGGGAAATCGTCCCCGCCAAAATCGAGGAGGTGCACCCCTCGCTGGGCAACCCGGCGTCCGCCACCCCGGTCACCGACGGCATCCGGATCTACAGCCACTTCGGTTCGGCCGGCGTCGTGGCCCACGATCTGGACGGGCGCGAGCTCTGGCGCCGGCCCATGCCGCTCACCCAGACGGAATACGGCGCGAGTTCGTCGCCGGTCCTCGCCGGCAATCACCTGATCCAGTTGCTCGACCAGGACGGGGGATCGCACGTGGTCGCCCTGGACAAGACCACGGGCGCCGTGGTCTGGCGCGTGGATCGACCCGAGATGCGGCGCGGGTTCGGCACGCCGATCCTATGGCAACACGACGGGACGACCGACGTGGTGGTGCCCGGCACGCTCTGGCTCGAGGGATTGGACCCCGCCACCGGCGCCGAACGGTGGCGGGTGAGCGGGTTGGCGCGCATCACCTGCACCTCGCCCGTGGTCGGCGACGGGATGCTCTTTGCCGCCAGTTGGACGACGGGCGGGGATCGGGGCGCGGAACACATCGAGATGCCGGAATTCGCCCCGTTTCTGGCGGAACACGACCGGGACAAGAACGGGAAACTCAGCTTCGACGAATTGCCGCCCGGCCAGGTGAAACAACGGTTCAAGCATCTCGACGGGAATCGCAACGGATTCATCGAGCGCGGGGAATGGGAGTCGATGGCGGCGATCTTCGCGCGGGTCGAGAACCAGGCGTTCGCGGTGAAGCCGGACGCCACCGGCCGGGTTTCGGACGCCGGGGTGTTGTGGCGGCACAAGAAGGGCGTGCCGTACGTGGCATCGCCGCTGTATCACGAGGGACGTTTCTATATGGTGAAGAACGGGGGAATGCTGACCTGTCTAGAGCCGGGGTCGGGCAAGGCGCTGTACCAGGAGGAACGGCTCGGGGCGATCGGCGACTATTATGCCAGCCTGGTGGGAAGCCCGGGGCGGGTCTATGCCACGTCCCAGCGCGGGGTGGTGACGGTGGTCAGGGCGGGCGACGCCTTCGGGGTATTGGCGCGGAACGATCTCGGCGAACCGGTGCAGGCGACGCCGGTGCCGGTGGGCGACCTGTTGTTGGTCCGGAGCGCGGGACACCTGCAGGCCTTCCGGGAATCGACGGCCCGGTGACGCCCGCCCGTCCCCGCCTCGCCGCACTACGGACCCGGTTCGACGACGAAGTGGGAGGACAGGACCTCGCCGGGAACGTCCTTGCCCATGGCCAAACCGATCAGGTGCCAGGTGTCCCGCGCCTTGTAGAACTGGAATCCCCAGGGACAGATGCCGCGCTCGCGCTTTTCCAGATAGACGAAACGCACGAAGCTCTTGCCCACGGAACTGGCGCCCGCGAGTTCGAAGCCGCCGGGCAAGCGCCTGCCAATGTCGTGTTCCAACAGGGGTTGGCCTCCCCGCAATTGCTGCTCGAATCGAACGAACACCGAGGCCGCCTCCTCCGGTCGGCCCCATAGGTCCTCGAGATCGGAGAAGGCCACCGCCAATCCGCCGCGATCCAGGGTCCCGAGCGCTTTGTCGAGGGTCTCCCGCAGACGCTTGGGATAGTCGGTGGTCCTGGTTTCCAACGACGCCATGTCGTCCTGCGCCGCATCGCCCAGGGTAACCCCCACCCACTGCCACTCGTCGACGGGTCGATAGAAGGTCAGCACCCACGGGCAGACCGCGAACTCGTATTTCAGGATGTAGACGAACCGGACGAGGCTCTCCCCGATTTTCCGGGCTCCCAGGAATTCGCAGGCGTCCTTCTCGCGCTCCCCGGCATTCAGTCGGAAGACGGCTTCCTGGGTCTTCCATTGGCGTTCGAGATCCTCGGTCATGCGGACCGCCTCGCCCGATCTATACCAATTCCGCCGGAAGACTTCGTAGGCGGCCTTGTCGTTCCGGCTCAGGGCCTGCATGAAACGATCGGCCGCGATCCTCGCCTGGGCGAGGTCCTTGGAAAACCCACTCGTCTCCACGATGGTCTTCGGGGAAGAGTCATTGGTGCCGGCCCCGTGGCATGCGGACAGGCAGGCGAGGACGATCAACAGTCGGAGCGCGCCAAGGAACCCTGGGCGCCTGGTTCCGGGAGCGGGGGATTGGGCAAACGATGCAAGGTGCATGGCCATGGACCTCCGTGTCCACGCTGTGGGAAAGGGGGCCGGCATGCCTCCGTTGGGTTTGGCTGAGTTCCACCCTCGGTTGCCCGGATGCCCGGCGTGCCGACCCCGTCGCACTCGGCGTCGTTCGGATCCCCGGCAGCCACGCGGCCGGCGGGTGGCTTTCGGCAATCCGCGGAGGGCGCTTCCTTTTCAGGTTCGACAGCATCGACAGGGTCAGCCGGTTGGCCTTGGGTATCGGATGGCGGTGGCGTGCGGGTCCGGTGGGGCAAGGGGCGGAGATTCCAAACGAAGGGAAAACGAACGATGAAAACGACGGGAACATGGTTGACGATGGCGGGATTGGCATTGGCGGGGATGGGCACCGCGCAGGCGGGTGGCCTCGCGATCACCGCCTTCGACGCCACCGGCAAACTCGCCTTTGGCGAGGTGCCGGGGGCGGAATCCTACCGGGTGGAATGGTCGACCAACCTCGACGCCGCCAGTTGGAGCAGCACCGCCCCGGGCATCGCCTCGGTTTCCCCCTCGGGCACCGGTACGGTGACGGTGACGGTGACGGTGACGGTGGGCCTCCCGCATCCGGCGTGCTTCTATCGGGTGGTCGCGATCGTGACGAACGACCCGCCGGTGGGCCTCGCCGACACGTTCGATCAATCGGCCGGGGATTGGCTTGTGGTCGACTATCCCTTCCGCTCCCACCGGCCAAATCCCGCCACCGTGCCGCTGCCATTCGACGGCACCTATGGAGTTCCGGCGGGCAGCGTCCGGATCGGCGACCTCTTCGGCGAGACCGGGATTGCGGCGCCCGCGCGTTATGTCGGCAACAAGTCGGCCTTTTACGGCGGCAGCCTCGCGTACGATATTTTCATCCGGTATTCGGACAACGCGGTGTACCCCGGGGTGTTCCTGAATGGCGGTAGCAAGTCGGTCTACTACGACGCCCCGTCGCCCCCGGTGGGTGTCTGGCAACATCGCACGGTTCCGTTGTCCGAACCGGGGTGGAAGGACACCGCCACCGGGCAACCGGCCACCGCGGTAGTTTTCAAGGAAGTCCTGGGCAATCTGGTGGGACTCTACATCTATACCGAATGGCATTCGGGAGCCGATGACACGAACGTGGACAACATCTCCCTGAAGGCGCCGTAGGGAAGGCCCGAACCGTCGCTCGACCGGGTACGGCATCGGGACGGGAAGGGGCAATGGGGCAAGGGGCAATGGGGTCAGTCCCATGGGGCATGTTAATAGTATGGGACTGCCCCATTGCCCCTTGCCAAGATCTACCTCGTGGCCTCCCATCTGGATTTCGATCTCCCATCCCCGGTCCCCGCTACCCACACAGGTTCACATTGAGGCCAAAGGCCGGCCCCCTTCCTGCATAGATGTCATAGCCGAAGCGCTATGACATTTACGCGTTCATCGAACAGGGGTGCTTGGCGTGACGCTTACGATCTTTCAACTCATTTCCCATCCTAACGGCTCCACGCTTTCTCCCCCCAGTCACCCACTAACTTTCCGGAATATCCCACATTTCCACGATTTGGAGCGTTTTCACCAGGCTGCGGCTGGTCTGCGACACAGCCGCGCTCCATTATCAGACAGACTCTGCGCTAGTCATGGCGAGGACGAAAAGGCGACTTGGGTAATGAACGCGGTGTTGTCCGCGTAAGGTCCGAAACCCGAAACGGCGGTGAACATGATCGTGTATCTGCCAGGTGTGGCAATGGCGAATTGATGCATCTTGCTCGTAAATGCCGAGCCACTCGTCACGGAGTTTGTGACGCTCAAGACGTCGGCGCCACCCGCGTTGGGCGTGATCTGAACGCGGTAGTTGAGGTTTCCATAATCCGGATACCTGCCGGCAGCCAGAAATGAGAGCGAATAATTGCCAGCCTGAATGATGTCAACCGGTTGGGAAATCGCACCGGGCGTCGCGGCGCCGGTAAGCTGGAGGAATGCATACTGTTCCGCGAAAGCGCTGGTTACCCCAAAGGAAAAGTTCGGATCGCCGAGATCGTTGGCCAGCCCGGAATTGCCGACGAAGGTCCACGTCTGGCCCACGTCGGTGCCGGGATTGTATTTGTAGAAGGTGCCTCTTGGCAGCAGCGGCCAGCTGAAGTCAGAGTTGAACACAGTCAGCGCGGTAACGGTCGACGGTATGCAGCGGTAGAAACGACTGCGGAATGCGCCCCAGTTTGGATCGCTGAAAGCGGACAGGCCGTTGGCGAGGAAATTGGTGGTCACCGGCACCCAGACCGGACTCGCCAGGTTCGTGCAGGCTTCCACCACGATGATTTCGTTATTCGGACCCGTGAGGTTGAAACTGAGCTGGCCGCCGGATGCGTGCAAAGCGACGGCTTGGGGATTCCACAACGCCGTAGGCACACCGTCAAAGGTGGATTTCCAGCCGGTGGTTCCCGGCAGATAATAAGCGACCAAGGCGGAGGTGCTGTAGTTGAATACCGTCAGGTCGGAATCGGGAGTGGGCGCGTTGCCGGCGAAATAGATTTGCGTCAGGCCGAAGCAGCCAGAAAACGCACTCGAACCGATCGTCGTCACCGCTTTCGGAATGATGACTTTGGATAAGCTCCAGCAACCAATAAACGCAGAACCTCCGATGCTGGTGACGCTACCGGGGATATTGATGGAGGCCAGATTGCGGCAGCCCGAAAAGGCACTAGAACCAATGGTGGTCAGGGAGTTGGGGAGCGTGATACTGGCCAAGTTGACGCAAGATTCAAATGTGTGATCCAGGGCGGTGGTGCCGCTGCCCACGGTGGCGTTCGTCAGATTTCCGCATTGGGAGAACGCACTAGAACCAAGGTTGGTAACGGTGCTGGGAATCGTCACGCTGGTCAGCCCATTACAACCGTAGAAGGCGAGAGGTTCGACGGTTTTGACACTGGCGGGAAGGGTGAAGTTGCGCAGGTTGGGGCAGAGGGCAAATGAAGCGGTTCCGATCGTGGCAACCCCATCGCCCAAGGCGAGGTCGGTCAGGTTTTGGCACTCAAAAAAGGTGTAGTATCCGGTGTTGGTGACGCTGCCGGAAATCGTCACCCTCGTCAGGTTCGGCACCTGGTAAAACGCGTTGTCTTTAATGAAAGTGGACGTATCGGAAATCGTGACGCCGGTCAGGACGGAGGGACCGAATGCAGTCACAAACGAGTAGGGGAAATTCCCTGACAGGGTCACGTTGGTCAGGCTGCTGCAATTGGCACACACATCGTTGCCCAGATTGGTCACGCTGTCGGGAATCGTGATTTGGGGCAGGCTGGTGCAATTCCAGAATGCCAGGTTTCCAATGTGGGTCACGCCGGCAGGAATCAGGACATTGGTCAGGCTAGCGCAATATTGAAATGCGTTGGCCCCGATACTGGTCACGCCGGCGGGAATGAGAACTTCGGGCAGACGGGTGCAATCCCTGAACGCCAAGTTTCCAATGTGGGTCACGCCGGAAGGAATCAGGACATCGGCCAGGCTGGAGCAGTATGCAAATGCGTTTGCCTCGATGCGGGTCACGCCGGCGGGAATCACCACCCGGGGCAGGCTGTAGCACGCATAAAAGGCATTCGCTCCGATGTTGGTCGCGGCATTGGGAAGCGTGATGTGGGTCAGGCCGGTGCAGCTTGCAAACAGATTGACCTCGATGCGGGTCACGCCGCTGGGAATCACAATATCCGTCAGGCGGGAGCAGCCTCAAAACGCGGCGGACTCGATGGTCGTCACCGCGTTGGGAATGGCGATATTGGGCAGGCTGGTGCAAAAGCTGAATGCACTTGAGCCGATGCTGGTCACGCTGCTGGGGATCACGACGTTGGTCAGGTTGTAGCAGTTTTGAAAGACACTGCCCCCGATCGTGGTCACGGTGTTGGGGATCGCGAGGCTAGCCAGCCGGTGGCAGTCGCGAAAAGTGCTATCCAGGGCGGTGATGCCACTCCCCAATGTGGCGCCCGTCAGGTTCGTGCAAAAGCCGAACAAACCGTATCCCAAGTTGCTGACGCTGTCGGGAATCGTAATGCTGCCCAGGCTGGAGCACTAGAAGAAAGCCTGGGGTCCGATGGTCTGCACGCTGTTGGGAATCGTGATGCTGGTCAGGTTGGTCGCGCTGAAAAATGCATCGTGCGTGATGAAGGGGGATCCAGCAGCGATCGTAAGGTTGGTGATGGGAGATTGGCCGAACACCACTTGGAAAAAGTAGAAACCGGTGAGGTTGCTGTCGTAGTTCACATTTCCGGGCACCGTCGCGCTGGTCAGGTTGGGGCAGTTCAGGAACGCGCCGTCTCCAATATTGGTGACGCCGGCGGGAATGATGACTTTGGTGATGGCAGCATTTGCGGCAAACACATTTGCCCCGATCCCGGTGACGGGAACCCCGTCCACATCTGACGGAATCGTCACCGTGCCCCCGGACCCGCTGTAGCCCGTGATGGTGATGTTGCTGCTATTCGTGATGTAGGTGAAATCCCCGGCCATCGCTTTTGGCAGGAGGCAGGTCGTGAGTGCTGCCAGCGCCATCGCAGAGGCGAGGGCACGAACCAGGTATCGGTGACTCTTAAGCGTTTTCATGACTGATTAATACGGCGTCTGGAAATAAGCGCGGCATAAGGCGAGGCAATAGGGGACGAGGCAATGGGGTCGACCGAGGCAACGGTGTCCGGCGGCCCTGTCATGGCGTGTTGGCGGCATGAGGTTGAGCGATCCCGGATGGCCCGGCATGGCGTCCGTTCGGGCGGACGACGATTGCCGAAGATATAGGGAGGTCCCGGGG
>WBXI01000096.1 GCA_008933025.1 Verrucomicrobiota bacterium | reverse complement strand
CGGAAATCCAACGCCTCGACGCCGAGCAAGCGGCCATCCAACTCCAGCCATGATCGGCGCCACCCTCAAACTCGCCATCCGCGCCCTGCACCGGAATCTCCTCCGCACGCTGCTCACCACCCTCGGCATGATCATCGGCGTGGCCGCCGTCATCGCCTCCGTCTCCCTCGGCACCGGCGCCAAGGTCCAGGTCGAGAGCCAGATCGCTTCCCTCGGGCAAAACGTCGTCATGGTCCTCAGCGGCCAGGTCACCCGCGGCGGTTTCAGCATGGGCTACGGCAGCGCCGGAACCCTCACCAAGGAAGACTTCGATGCCGTCCGACGCGAAGTCTCCGGCCTCCAGGGCGCCAGTCCCGAGGTGCGCTCCTTCGCCCAGGTCGCCGCCGGCAGCCAGAACATCAACACCCAGGTCCTCGGCGTTGGATCCGATTACCTCGATGTCCGCGCCTGGCCCTGCGTCAGCGGCGGTTCCTTCGGCGAAAACGAGGTCCGCAATGCCTCCAAGGTCGCCCTCATCGGCCGCACCGCCTCCAAAACCCTCTTCGGCGAGGATGTCGATCCCGTCGGCCAAACCATCCGCATCAAGTCCGCCCCGTTCACCATCGTCGGATTCCTCCAGCCCAAGGGCATGAATCTCATGGGCTCCGACCAGGACGACATCATCCTCGTCCCCTATACCAGCGCCATGAAACGCCTCTCCGGCGCCACCACGTTCCGCTCTTTCCTCGTCCAGGCGAAAACCCCGGACGACCTCGTCGGCGTCCAGCAGGAGATCAGCGAAATCCTCCGCCAACGCCACAAGATCGGCCCCGGGCGCGAGGACGACTTCATCGTCCGCACCCAGCAGGAAATCGCCGAGACCGCCACCGCCACCTCCCGGATCATGACGATCATCATTGGGGTGGTCGCCAGCGTCTCCCTCATCGTCGGCGGCATCGGCATCATGAACATCATGCTGGTCAGCGTCACCGAGCGGACCCGCGAGATCGGCGTGCGCCTCGCCGTCGGTGCCCGCGGATGGGACGTCCTCTTCCAGTTCCTCACCGAGTCCATCGTGCTCTCCCTCGTCGGCGGACTGGTTGGCATCGGCATCGGGGTTTTCGTCTCGCAGTCGCTGACACAGTTCTTCCAGTTCCCCACGGTGATCTCGGTGTCTTCGATCCTCGTCGCCTTCGGCGTCAGCGCCTCCATCGGCATCGTCTTCGGATTCTATCCAGCGCTCAAAGCCTCGCGTCTGGATCCCATCGACGCCCTCCGCTACGAGTGACCCCCGGCGCACCGTTCGCCGCCGCGGGGCGCTCCCTCGGCATCAAGCGCCGCCGCCAGAGGCTCGATTCGCCGACGCGCCCGGTTTCGCCGCGTCCCACCGGAATGCCAGTTGCCGCGTCCGTGCCTCGCCCAACCCGCCGAGCCCCAGCCCCAGCAACCGCAGGGGACGGGTCACCAGCCGATCCCGTCCCAGCAACCAACACGCGAGCCGGTACAGGTCGCGCGCATCGGTCACCGGTTCTTCCACCGAGAATTGCCGCGTCAGCGTCGTGAAATCGCCGTAGCGCACCTTCACCTGCACGGTCCGCGCCGCCAACCGCCGCTTCGCCAGCTTTCCCGCGAGTTCCGCCGCCTGCTCCCTCAGGCACGCCCGCAGCACCACCCGGTCCGCCGTGTCCACCGCGAAGGTCTCTTCCGCGCTGATGCTCTTGATCTCGTCGCCGGAATCCAACCCCCGCTCGTCCTCGCCGAACGCGAACCGTCGCAGCGCCGGCCCCCACGATCCCACCAGGGCCCGCAGATCCCCCGCGTGGTCCTGGAGATCCCCCACCGTCCGCAACCCCGCCCCGTGCAACACCCCCTCGGTCACCGCCCCCACCCCGTGCAATGCCCGCACGCCCAGCGGCCTCAGGAATTCCACCTTGTCCCGCTCCGGAATCAGCGTCAGCCCGTCCGGCTTGTCGAAATCGCTCCCCAGTTTCGCCAGCAGCTTGTTCGACCCGATCCCGATGCTCGCCGTCAACCCGCGCTCCGCCCGCACCCGTTCCTTCAGTTCCCGCGCCAACGGCAAGGCCCGCAACAACGCCGCGTCCGCGTCGTCTTCACCGCCCCCGCAGGCCGCCGTGACGTCCAGGTACGCCTCGTCCACCGACACCTGTTCCACCGCCACGCCCGCCGCCGCCCCCGCCACGATCGCCATGATGGCCCGGGACTCTTCCCGGTACCGGTCCATCCGCGGTTTCAGGAAGACGCCCTGCGGGCACAGTCGCCCGGCCGTCCGGCTGGGCATGGCCGACCGGACCCCGAACCGCCGCGCCTCGTAGCTGGCCGCGCTGACCACGCCGCGCATTTCGGGCGAACCCCCGACGATCACCGGCAACCCACGCAGTTCCGGGCGATCGCGTTGTTCCACGGACGTGAAGAACGCGTCCATGTCGAGATGGAGGATGACCCGTGACACCGCGCCGCATTCCGCGCCAACCCGGCGCCCGGTTCAAGCCGGGGCATCGCCCCGACCCGCCCCCCCCCGGGGGCTTGGCTTTCCACCGCCCGCCGACCGCGCGCCGGCCGCCGGATCGTGTCCCCGGCAAGTTTCCGGAAAACTTCCGTAACGATACCCCCGCTTTCTAGTCAAAGTACGCACGTCTCCGAAACATTCCCGCGGGTTCCGTGTTGAAGCACGCTTGATCCCACGCAACCCAACCTGAACCATCCGACCCACTTGCCGTCCCCGATCCCATTGCCCGACGCCGTTCCAAAGCCGGAGGGCGCCGCCGCCGCGGCCGCACGGGAGGCCGCGCGTCTCGTCCCCGCGGAATTCGCCCAACGCCACGCCCTCCTCCCGCTCTCCGTCCACGCCGGCATCCTCCGCGTCGCCTCCGCGGCACCGCTCGGCCCCGGGGTCGTCGACGATCTCCGTCTCCTGACCGGCCTCGAGGTGACGGTGGAAACGGCCGGCCACGAGGCGGTCACCGAAGGCATCGCGGAACGCTACCAGGTCACGGTCGAGCGCATGGTCTCGGACCTGGACTCCGGGTCGGGTCCCGGCATCGAGGGCAAGAACCTCCACGACATCGAGGTGATGGCCAACGAGCCCACCGTCGTGAACCTGGTCAACGTCATCATCTCCGCCGCCCTCCGCGAGCGCGCCAGCGACATCCATCTCATCCCCTTCGAATCCGCCGTCCAACTCCGCTACCGCATCGACGGCCTCCTGCAGGAGAAACAGCCGCCCCCCAAGCCGCTCCATGCCGCCCTCGTCTCGCGCATCAAGATCATGGCGGACATGAACATCGCCGAGCGGTTCCTACCCCAGGACGGCCACATCCAGATCAACCACCGCGGGGCGCGCGTCGACATCCGCGTCGGCACCCTGCCCACCATCCACGGCGAAAGCGTGGTCATGCGCCTGCTCGAAAAGGACACGCGCATGCATCGTCCGGAGGATCTCGGGCTCGACCCGGAGCGCGCGGCCCAACTCCGCCGTCTCACCGCCAAGCCCCACGGCCTGTTCCTCGCCACCGGCCCCACCGGCAGCGGCAAGACCACCACGCTCTACGCCATCCTCCAGGCGTCCTATACCACCTCGAAGAAGATCATCACCATCGAGGATCCCGTCGAATACGAGTTGCACGGCGTCGCCCAGATCCCCGTGAAACCGGGCCGCGGCTTCACCTTCGCCACCGGCCTCCGCGCCATCCTGCGGCAGGACCCCAACGTCGTCATGGTCGGCGAGATCCGCGATGCCGAGACCGCCGAGATCGCCATCCGCGCCGCCCTCACCGGCCACCAGGTGCTCAGCACCCTCCACACCAACGATGCCGCCGGCGCCGTCACCCGACTCATCGACATGGGCATCGAACCCTTCCTCGTCGCCTCGTCCCTCGACGGCGTCCTCGCCCAGCGCCTCGTCCGCCGCATCTGCCCGTCCTGCCGGACGCCCGCGCCACCCACGGCCGCCGTCCGCGAACAGTTCCCCATTCCCGACGGCGATTTCTGGATCGGCGCCGGGTGCGACGAATGCCGCGGCATCGGTTATCGCGGCCGCGTCGGCCTCTTCGAACTCCTCGAGATCACCCCCGATCTCCGCGAATTGATCCTGCAACGCCGCTCCAGCGCCGAACTCAAGGCCAGTGTCCGCGGCTCGATGACCAGCCTCTTCGACGACGGCATGCGCAAGGCGGCCGCCGGCATCACCAGCCTGGAGGAGATCGTCCGGGTGTGCTCGGGAGACGACACCGCATGACCGCGTTCCGATACCAGGCGGTGCAGGGTTCCGGGGCCGGCGTCGCGGGGGTCGTCGAGGCCGAGGACCGTCGTTCCGCGCTCCGTCTGCTCGCCGAACGCGGCCTTTTCCCGTCCTCCCTCGAACCGTGTTCCGGCACCCCGAAACCCACGGGGACCGCGGAATCGACCGCGGCCGCACCATCCCAACCGGATTCCCGGTTCCGGATCGGCAGCGGGATCCGCGGCAGGGAGATCACCGCTTTCTCGCGCGAGATGTCCGCCTTGCTCGACGCCGCCATTCCCATTCCCCAGGCCCTCGAGGGAATCGCCGCAGAGGAATCCAACCCGGCCCTGAAAGCGCTCGTCGAGACCATTGCCCGCGACGTCCGCACGGGCGCGTCCTTTTCCGCCGCCTTGGCCCGGCATCCGCGGCACTTCGGCAGCCTCTACGCCAGCATGGTCCGCGTCGGCGAGGAGGCCGGCGTCCTGCCCCGCGTCATGAACGACCTCGCCGACCTCCTCGAACACGACGACGAGGTCCGCGGCGAGGTCGTCGCCGCCATCGCCTATCCGCTTTTCGTCCTCGGCTTCGGCATGGTGACCGTCGCCGTCCTCCTCACCGTCGTGCTCCCCCGCCTGTTCTCGATGCTCGAGGAAATGCTCGAGACGCTCCCGCTCCCGACGCTCGTCCTGCTCCGCGTCAGCGGTTTCCTGTCGCACCAATGGCCGTGGATCCTCGCCGGCCTCGCCGCCGGGGGATTCGGCTTCCGCTGGTTCCTGAAAAGCCCCGGCGGCGCCCTGGAATGGGACCGGACCAAACTCCGCGTTCCCGTCCTCGGCGGCCTCATCCGCGCCGCGGCCCTCAGCCGTTTCGCCCGCACCCTCGGCATCCTCGTCAAGAGCGGCGTCTCCCTGCTGCCCGCCCTCAAGATCGTCGAAGCCACCGTCGGCAACCGCGTCGTCGCCGGCCAGATCGCCCGCGTCGCCGAGGAAACCCGCGGCGGGGATTCCCTCGCCGCCCCTCTCCGCAAGCTCGCCATCTTCCCCCGCAGCGCCGTCCAGATGATCGCCGCCGGCGAGGAGTCCGGCCAACTCGCCGACATGCTCGGGAAGGTCGCCCAGATCGAGGAACGCCATCTCCGCGCCCGCACCAAAACCCTCGTCTCCCTCCTCGCCCCCGTCCTCATCCTCCTCGTCGGCGGCGTCGTGGGCTTCATGGTCATCGCCATCCTCCTCCCCATCTTCCGCCTCAGCCACGGCATCCGCTGATTTCCAACCCCCCGGCCTCCATCCATGAAAATCCAGACCCAACCGACCCCGCGCCACGGCTTCACGCTGCTCGAGATCATGGTCGTGGTGATCATCCTCGGGATCCTCGCCGTCACCATCATCCCGCAGTTCATGGGGGCCACCACCGAGGCCAAGGTCGGTGCCGCCAAATCCCACGTCGCCGAACTCGAGGCCGCCACCGAGCGGTTCTATATCCAGATGGACCGCTATCCCACCCAGGAGGAAGGCCTGTCGGTCCTCGAGAAGGCGCCCGCCACCGACGCCTCGAAATGGCGCGGTCCCTACATCAAGCAGCTCCGCAAGGATCCCTGGGGACACCCCTACCAATACCGCCGGCCCGGCACCCACCACGCCAATGGCTTCGACCTCTGGTCCCAGGGCGCGGACGGCGCCGACGGCGGCGAGGGCGATGCCGCCGACATCGGCAACTGGTGATCCCGTGCGCACCTCGCCCCGCCATCCGCCCGCGCGCCGGCACGCCTTCACCCTCATGGAACTGATGGTGGTCATCCTCGTCGTCACCATCCTCACCTCGATGATCATCCCGGAGCTGCGCGGATCCTTCGAGGAGGCCCTCCTCCGCTCGTCCGCCCGCCGCCTCGCCGGCGCCTGCGACGTCGCCTACTCGCGCGCGGTGGCCGCCGGCCGTTCCCAACGCCTCCGCTTCGAGCCTTCCACCGGCCGTTACCGCGTCGAGGCCCGCGCCCACGCCCCGAAATCCGCCGCCGCCCCAACCGAGGTTCCCGATGCCGCCGGCACCATCGATCCCCGCATCACCGTGGTCCTGCGCCACGCCGACGCACCCGCCCCGGCCACCGCCGCCGTCCCGGACCCGGAATCCGCGGGCGGCGAAGGCATCGGGTTCAATGCCGACGGCACCGCCGACGCCGCCGAGTTCGAACTCAGCGATCGCGGCGGGTTCCGCCTCGTCGTCCGCGTCAATCCCATCACCGCCCGCGTCCGCGTGATCGATCCCGGCCGCCCATGACGGGAAATCGACATGGTTGGCCCGCAAACGACGCGAATCGCCCCCCGTCTCGTGGCGGCGAAACCGTGTTCCGCGTCCACCGACGCGGGGTCGGCGGGCGCCTGTGCAACCGCGTCCCGATCCGGGTCGCCCGCGGATTCGGGGTGCTTCCCGGAATGAATCCCGCCCGACGCCAATCCGGGTTCTCCCTCGTCGAGGTCATGGTGGCCGTGTTCATCCTCGCCGTCGCCCTCGTCGGCCTCGTCGGCGGCATCACCACCGCGCTCGTCTCCGCCAAGGAAGCCGAACTCCATACCCAGGCCGTCCAACTCGCCGCCGCCCGCGTCGAGTTGCTCCGTGCCGACGACCTCTTCATCGACGGGGAATCCACGGGCACCGCCGGATCCCTCCAATGGCGCCAGACGATTTCCGCGGCCAACGTCGCCGGCCTCCACGAGGTAGAACTCGCCGTGCTGCGCGCCGCCGGCGACACGCCGGTCTACTCGCTCAAGACGTTGCTCTACCAGACGCCCCCGGAACGTCCGGGGGATGCCCGAAAGGAAAAGGAGCGTCGGGACACCGGCCGTTCCAAACGCGGATCGTCGAAACGCCCATGATCCGGATCGCGCCCAACGAATCGGGGAAGGGTCTGGCGCCGGGCCTCGGTGCCGGCGGGAACGCCGCGTTCACGCTGGTCGAACTGGTTGTCAGCGCCGCCCTCATGTCCATCGTCCTCGGCGCCGCCTATGCCTGCCTGCACGCCGGCCTCGAGGCACGCCGCGTCGTCGAACCCCGCGCCGATGCCTTCCAGACCGCGCGCGTCGCCCTCGCCCTCGTCGCCGCCGACCTCCGCGCCGCCTGCCCGCTCCACAAAGGGCCCCAGATCCTCGGCATGCGGCGGCAGATCGGCGACACCGAGGCCGACAATCTGGATTTCGCCACGCACAACCATACGCCCTCGAAACCCGGCCAGGGCGATTACTGTTCCGTGAGTTGGTTCGTCGAACGCGAGCCCTCCACCGGCGAAACCCGTCTCTGGCGCCGCCGCAATCCCACCCTCGCCTTCGACCCGCTCTCGGGCGGTTCCCGCGAGGAAATCGCCTCCGGCATCCGCGGGTTCACCGTCGAGTATTACGATGGCTTCGATTGGTTCGACACGTGGGGCGACAAGGACGGCGAGGCCAAACAGGCGAACTCGAACCGCGACCGGCCGAATCTCGTCGGCATGCCCGCCGCCGTGCGCATCACGCTGAAGGTGGATTCCGAACCGCCTGCGCGGCGCGGCCGCGGAAGCCCGGATCCCGCCGTCGCGCCGGCGCCGCCGCTTTCGTTCCAGACGGTCGTCAAACTGGAACTCGCCGCCGCCACCCCGGATTCGGCAGCACCACCACCCGCCGGCGGCAATCCCGCGGCCAACCCCGCCGGTCCGCGCCAGCCATGAACGCAACATCCCGGCGCGGCTCCATCCTGATCGGCGTGCTCTGGTGCCTCGTCATCCTCTCGGTCGTCGTGGTCGGCGTGCTCCACACCGCCCGCATCGACCTCGTCCTCGCCCGGCACGAGGGCGACGTGGTCCAGGCCCATTACCTCGCCCTCGCCGGCATCGAGAAGGCCAAGGCCCTGCTGGCCCAGGATGCCCGGGATCGCAAACGCTCGGCGCGCGCCCATTCGTCCGAACTCCAGGACTCCCCGGCGAACTTCAGGGACGTCGCCCTCGGTCGCGGTCGCTTCAGCGTGCTGCGCCACGCCGGTCCCGGTTCCGCCGGCGGCTGGGCCCATGGCGTCTCCGACGAGGAAGGCCGCCTCAACGTCAATGTCGCCGCCACCAACGAACTGCTCCGACTCCCCGGCATGACCGCCGATGCCGCCGCGGGCATCGTCGATTGGCGCGACGCCGACCATGCCGTCACCCCCGGGGGTGCCGAGGCCGACTATTATTCTTCCCTTTCCCCGCCCTATGTCCCGCGCGACGGCCCGTTCCAGTCGCTCCGCGAACTCCTCATGGTCCGCGGCGTCGCCCCGGCCATGCTTTTCGGATCCGAACGCGGCGTCGACCGGCACTCGGGCGGATCCGGGAATCCCGATCTGCGGACTGCCGGATGGGAAGACGTCCTCACCACCGTCTCCGCCGTCCGCAACGTCAATGCCGCGGGACGAGATCGCGTCAACGTCCAGACCGCCGACGAAAAGACCCTCGGGGGCGTCGCCGGCATCTCCCCGGAGATCGCCAAGGCCATCGTGGCTCGCCGCGGCCAAAACCAATTCCAATCGATCCTCGACCTCCTCGACGTCACGCCCGCCCCGGCATCCGGCAACGTCGACGTCAACGCCCTCGCCCGTGGACGCGGACGCGGCAACGCGGGCAACAACGCCAATCCGGGTGGCCCGCGCCTGGTCGACGAGGATCTGCTCCAACGCATCGCCGACGACATCACCACCGTGGACGACGAGACCCTGAAAGGACCCATCAACGTCAATGCCGCCGGCGTCGACGTCCTCGCCTGCCTGCCCGGCATCGACCGTCCCCTCGCCCAGGCCATCGTGAATTTCCGGTCGTCCTCGGGGCCGATACCGAACGTCGCCGCCCTCCTCCGCGTGCCCGGAATGAACCGCCAACTCCTCGGACCCATCCTGCCGCGCATCACCACCCGGTCCGAGACGTACCGGATCCTCGCCGAGGGCGTGGTCCCGGGACGCGAAACCCGCCGCCGCATCGAGGCCATCGTCCGCATCGGCACCCCCGACGTCACCACCCTGGCCTACCGGGAAGACGACCTATGAGTTTCATGGAATTGTTCCGCGCCCCGTCGCTCTGGGTCGAGATCCGCCCCGAATCGATCCACCTCCACAACGGCGCCGCCGGCGAGGATCTGCCCGCCGCATGGGAGGCTGCCGGAACCCCGGACGCCGCCACGCGCGACCGCCTGCTCGGGGCCCTCGCCCGCCTCGCGCCCCGCAAACCCTGGCAGGCCCGCGGCACGTTGTGGTGCGCCCTCCCCGCCCGGGGCGTCTCCCTGCGCCCGGTCTCGGTCCCGGCCACGACCCAAACCGACGTCCGGAAATTCCTCGCGCTCCAGATCGAGGCCCGATTCCCGGTCCCGCCCGACCAACTCGCCTGGGGTTGGTCCGAGCCTTCGTCCGGCGCCGCGGCCCGCCCGGACGGCCTCCGTGAATTCACCGTCGCGGCGATCCGCAGGGAACCGGTCGAACGCCTCGCGGAACTTTTCGCCGCCGCCGGCTTCAATGCCATCTTCGGCGTCGCCGCCACCCTCCGGTGTCGGCCGCTGCCCGAGAACGCCGGCGATGCCTGTTCCCTCGATCTCGGCACGAGATCGACCGAGTGCCTCGAATATGGAAACGGCGTCCCGACCACGCTGCGCTCGTTGCCCTGGGGCCTCGGGGATCTCGTCGACGCCGTGGCGGCCGAACTCGCCGCGGACCGGAACGAAGCCGCCGCGGCGCTCGCCGCACTTGCCCGCGGCGACGCGATGCCCCCGTCCCGACGCGCGGCGATTGCCGGCACCGTCGAGCGGGCCGTCGCCGTGCTCGCGGACGGCGTTCGCCGTCCCGCCGGTGCTCCCGGATTCTCCCGAATCCTTGTCACCGGGATTTCTCCGGAAGCCCGACTCGTTGCCGATGCCCTGGCCGCCGTTCTTCGCCCGCTGGCCGTCGATGGCCCCCCGCAGGGAACGCTCCGGCCCGGCCTGACTCCCGCCGTCGCCGGGCTCCGATCGGCGACCACGGGTGCGGGCTCGCGGTTGCCGATCCGTCTCGCCGTTGCCCCGCCGCCGGCCACGGCCGACGGCGGCGGCGGCGGCGTGCCATCGATTCCCTGGAAATGGGTTGTCCGGGGTGGCGTGCTCGTGGCCGCCCTCGTTCTCTTCCCCTACGCCGAGGCGTTCGTGGGACGTCCCATCCTGACCCGACGCCTCGCGGCTCTCCGCAAGGACACCGCCCGACTCGGCGAGATCGACCGCCGCCTGGAGTTCCTCCAATACGTCACCGACAACCAATCGCCCTATATCGACGCCGTCTACGTCGTCGCCAACGCCGCGCCACCCGGCGCGCGGATCGAGTCGCTCTCCATGAACCGCCGCGGCGAGGTGTCGATCGGGGGTTATACCCAGATGCCCCAGCAGGTCGTCGATTTCCGCAACAAGCTGGTGGATTCCGGCTTTTTCTCGGGCGTGGTCCTCGAGGAACAAACTCCCATCGTGGGTGGCCAACCACGGGTCAATCTCCGCCTCACCGCCCAGTGGAAGGGACCCGCCGCACGCGAATCCCTCAAGCTCGGCCCCGTCCTTCCGGACCCGCCCAAGACCAACGCGCCCGCCACCAACAACGCGGTGCCGCCGACCCGGCCGGCCGCCACCAACGGCCCCGCACAATCCTGAACATGCAAACCCTCACGCCGCGGGAACAACGCACCGTCCGCCTCGCCGCCATCGGCATCGCGGTCTATCTCGCCCTCTTCTTCGGTTTCAAGGGATTCGCCGGGCTGGGAGCCATGCGCGCCGACCATGAAAGACTGGTGCGCGCCGCCAACGCGCTGCGCTCCGAGGTCCAGACCTACCAAACCCGCGCGCTCAAACTCCAGCGCCTCATGGACCGGACCCAACTGGATCCCGGGCGGCTTTCCACCAACACCGTCGTCGCCCAGACCAGCGCCGCACTCCAGCTCGCCGCCCAGTCCGGCGGACTCCAGCTCGGCGCCGTCCGCGAGTCCGTGGCCCGCTCGACGGAACGCGAGATGGGGACGATCCAATTCGAGGCCATGGGCCAGCCCGCCGCCGTTCTGGGTTTCATGGCCCGCCTCGACAAACTCGGCTTCCCCGTCGTGGTCGAGTCCGTCCAGTTGGGCGCCGATTCCCGCGGTCCGGGAATGCTCCGGATCCATCTCAACCTCATCGTGCTCGACTTCGAGCAGTGGAAATCCCGCCAACCCTCCCATGCCTGACCGCATCGACATTTTCGCCCGGAGGACCTGCCTCGCCCTCGCGGCACTCCTCGCGCTGCGCGTGGTGCTGGCGTTGTTCCGAAAGGACCCGCTCGCACGGATCGAGATTCCCGCCCTGCCCACCCTCGCCGCCGCCACGAATTCGGCGGCACCCCACCCGCCCGCCGGAGGGCCGGTCGCCGGTCTCGGTGCGCCGACGAATTCCAACGCCCACGGGGGAACCAACCGTCCGTCGTCCAACCATCTCCAGGCCGTCGTCGCCAAGGGCGCGACCAACGCCGCCGTTGCCACCAACAAGCCGGCCGTCGCGAAGGCCAGCTCCCCCGCCACCAACTCCCCGGCTCCCGTCGCCATGATGGCCGGAATGCCCCCGGGAATGCCGCCTGGCATGCCCATGGGCATGATGTCCCGGATGATGCCCGGGGGCGGTCCCGGCGGCCCGCCGCCACCGCCCCTCGACCCCTGGGTGAAGGCCCGCGTCGACAGGATCGTCCAGAGCGAACTCTTCGGCCCCGTGCCCCGCCCGTTGCCGATGGCATTGCTCGGCATCGCCGGACGCGACGCCTTCCTCCGGACCCCCGGCGGCCAATCCGGCGTGGTTCGCGAGGGCGCCGAACTCGGCGGTATCAAGCTGCTCCGCATCGGCGTCAACCGCGTCCTCGTCGAGGAGAACGGCACGCCCAAGGAACTCACCATTTTCAACGGCGCCGGCGGCGAGAGCCTCCTGCCCAAACCGATATCGCCCCAGCCATGACACGCCTCCCGTCCCGCGCCCGCGCGCGATTTCTCCGCACCGCCGTCCTCCTCGCGCAGATCTGCGCGGTCTCCGGAGGCACCGTCCTCGCGCAGACTTCCCCGCCCGCGCCCGCGCCCACGCCCGCCCCGCCATCCAACGGCGCGCCCGCATCGCCCGCAACCAACGCGCCCACGGCCGGAGGTGTGTCCACCAATTCCCCCGCCTCCGAGGACATGCAGGTCAGCTTCCAGGGCGCCAACATCGACATGATCGTCCAGTGGCTCTCCACCACCACCGGGAAGTCCGTCCTCAAGCATCCCCAGGCCCAGTGCCAGATCACCATCGTCGGCGGCAAGAAGGTCTCCCAACGCGAGGCCATCGCCCTCGTCTACCGCGCGCTCTCCCTCGAGGGCTTCAATGCCATCGAATCCTCCAACTCGATCCTCATCGTTCCCGACGGACGCGAGCCCAAGGTCAGCCCCGAACTCGTCGGCGCCGACCGCACCGACATCCCCGTGGGACGCCAGCGTCTCGTCAAAATCTTCCAGCTCAAGACCGCCGTCGCTTCCGACCTCCGCGAGAAGATCAAGCCGTTGCTCTCCGAGAAAGCCGCCCTCGACGTCAACGAGCGCTCGAACCAACTCATCGTCACCGACTACAACGACGGTCTCAGCCTCGCGTCCGACCTCGTCAAGGCCCTGGACACCGACCAACCCGGGGACCGCACCGTGCGGGTGGTGCCGCTCCAGAACGTCAGCGCCCAGGATCTCGTCAAGGAGTTGGGGCCGCTCTACCAGAAGTTGGCGGGCAAAAGCGGCGACACCGTCGAGATCTCCGCCAACGACCGCTCCAACTCCCTCATCGTCCTTTCCAGCGAGTCCGGCTTCCACGCCATCGAGCGGATCGTGAAGACCCTCGACACCGACGACGCCCAGGAGAAGACGATGCACGCCTTCCCCATCAAGAACGCGGATGCCGAGGACGTCGCCAAACAGCTCAAGGAACTCATCGGCGGCGACAGCCAGACCCGTTCCCCGTATTATTACTTTTCGGGCGGGGATGGCGGCGGCAACAAGCCGTCCAAGAAGGCCACCGTGGTCGCCGATCGCCGCCGCAACACCGTCGTCGTCCAAGCGCCCCCGGCCCAGTTGCCGGGCATCAAGAAGATGATCGAGGCCCTGGACGAACCCGTGGAGGGCGAGAGCCTCGCCCCCAAGATCTATTCCCTCAAATACGTCAGCGCCGTCGACGTCGAGGACGTCCTCAACGAGCTCTTCCTGAAGAAGAGCCAGCAGCAGCGCCCGTATTATTTCTGGGACGAGGAACCCCAGCAAGTCGCCGACAAGAACGTCGGACGTCTCTACGGCAAGGTGCGCATCACCTCCGAGCCGTATTCGAATTCGATCATCATCACCTCGAATTCCAAGGAAAGCCTCACCGCCGTCGAGGATGTCCTCAAACGGCTCGACGTCCCGTCCCAGGCCGGCGAGAGCACGCTGCGCGTCGTCCTGAAACACGCCAAGGCCGCCACCGTCGCCAACAGCCTCAACGTGCTCTTTGCCAAGCCCGGCTCCCCGCCGCTCCGCACCAACAATCCCAATCCCCAGCAGAACCCCAACCCCCAGAACAACCCGCAGAATCCCAACGCCGCCAACCCCGACCGGAGTTTCGAGCTGGAACTGGAGAACGAGGAGGACGGCTATTTCCCGTGGCTCGGCGGTACCCCCGAGAACACCCGCGGATCCGACGGACGCACCGTCGCCCGTCAGGTCAGCGACTTGGTCGGACGGGTCCGCGCCGTTCCCGACCACCGCAGCAACTCGTTGCTCATCTCCGCCAACCTCCACCTCTTCCCGCAGCTCGTGAAATTGATCGAGGATCTCGACGCCCCGACGCCCCAGATCCTCATCGAGGCCCGCATCGTCGAGGTTTCCTCCAACTTCCTCGACAAGCTCGGCGTCCGCTGGTCCCCCGACGGCACCAAGGTCTTCACGCCGGAAGATTACGACAACTCGATCGTCGCCGGGACGACCACCAAGTACAGCAAGGGCTTCGGTGGCAGCACCGGCGTCAATGCCGCCGGCGGGGCTTCCGTCGCGGCCGCCCTCACCTCGCTGCGCTCCGGCGTCATCGACAGCAGCATCAGC
Organism: Verrucomicrobiota bacterium; assembly: GCA_008933025.1. Lineage (GTDB taxonomy): Bacteria > Verrucomicrobiota > Verrucomicrobiia > Limisphaerales > UBA9464 > UBA6176. Next base: position 823 of record WBXI01000096.1, on the reverse strand, counting down.
ATGGATTTCCTCATCCAGTTCCTGCGGAAGAACGTCAATGCCACCGTGCTCGCCCAACCGCAGATCAACGTGCGCGACAACGAGACCGCCAAACTCTTCGTCGGCTCCCAGGTGCCCTTCATCAAGGACAGCCAGAACACCCAGGTGGGTTCCCTCAACCAGACGTTCTCCTACAAGGACGTCGGCGTGATCCTCGAGGTCGTTCCCCACGTGAACAAGGATGGCGACGTCAACCTCAAGGTCCGCACCGAATCGTCCACCATCGAGCCCGGCCAGACGCTCTTCGGCGGCGCGATCCTCGATACCCGCAATTTCAAGACCCACGTCACCGCCCACAACGGCCAGACGCTCGTCATCGGCGGCATCATCCAGAAGCAGTTGTCCGACACCACCCGCAAGGTCCCGGTGCTCGGCAGCGTTCCGGGCTTCGGCTGGGCCTTCAAAAAGAAGGACAAGATCATGCAGGAGGTCGAGTTGCTCGTGTTCCTCAAGACCACCGTCGTCCGCGATGCCGACGAGGCCAAGGTCATGACCGAGGAGATCCACAAGCGCACCCCGCTCATCAATGCCTTCGAGGACGGTCTGGACGACAAAGCCAAGTCGAAGGTCAAACCGAAGAAGCCCGCGAAACCGTAGCATCCCGTCGTCACCGCGGCACCCGACCGCGCCGCCAGGCGCCACCCGCCGCGGCCTGTCTCCGGCGCGCAGCGCCTTCGGACTGCGGTGGCAAGGCCTTCGGAAGGCCGCGACACCGCTGATATGGCCTCTTTCTTGTCAAGCGGGCACACCTCCTCCGTCTCCGTTTTCTTCGCGTGGTTTTGGG
>WBXI01000095.1 GCA_008933025.1 Verrucomicrobiota bacterium | reverse complement strand
GCGCAGAAGCTGCACCAGATGCCGCAGGCGGTGCCCCACCTGTTGCTCGCGCTGGATTTTCTCCAGCAGGAACCCAAGCGGGTCGTGCTGGCGGGCAAGCATCCGGTCGGCGCCACCGAACCACTGCTGCGCGCGGTCCACGGGGTCTACGAACCCAACCGCGTCGTGCTCGGCAACCATGGACCCGTCGACCCGTTCGCCCGCGGCCTGCCCGCGGACGAGGCGTCCACCCAGGCCTTCTGCTGCAGCGGACACGCCTGCGAGGCGCCGACCCGAGACCCGGAAAAGGTCCGCGGTTTTCTCCGGCGCGTGGCGGAGTGAAGTCCGGATCCGGTCACTCCCCGCGGAGCGCCCGGTACATTCCGGAGATCCGTTCCAGATCCACGCCCGGCGGCGCCGCATCGAGGATCCACCGGAGGTCCTCCCGCGCGCCGTCGTTGTCGCCGCATTGGGTGCGCAACCGCGCGCGTTCGAGGCGTTGTCCCGCCTCGGCGCGCCGGTCTCCCGCCACCGCCACCAGCAGGTCCGCGTAGCGCAGCGCGGTCGCCGCGCCTTCCTCGCGTTCCGAGAACGCCTGCAGGTTCGTCAGCATCCGCACGACGATGTCGCGGGTCGTTGCCGGTGCCATGAACTCGCTGCGCACCGGCACCCCGGCGTATTCGGAACCGAGTTCGTCCGCCTCGGTGTGGGTCAGGATGCGGCCGCCGTCGAACACGTCCAGCAGCCGTTCGTCCGAGCCCGGCGGCGCGTGTTTCACCAGGAAATGGCCGGGCAGCGGGACGCCGTACACGTGCTCGATCCCGGCACGCCGCGCGACCTCCATGAACAACACCGCCAGGGTGATCGGGAGTCCCTCCCGGTCGTCGATCACGTCGTTCAACCGGCTGTTCGCGCGGTTGTAGTAGTCGTGGCGGCTGCCGTGGAATCCGTTTTCCGCGAACAACAACGTCCGGAGCCCGTCGAGGCGCGCCGCCGCCCCGGCATCCGCCGGCCAACGCGATCTCGCCTCGCCGGCCAGCGCATCCAGACGCCGGAGGTAGGGCTCGATCTCGAGCTCCGGCAGGTCGAGGCGCGCCACCAGCAATGCCGCCCGCGCCAGATCCGCGCCTCCGGGCCGAGCCAGTTCCCCCGCCAACTCGTCGCGCACGCTCTCCCGGTGGAGCCGCGACGACAATTCGCGCAACCGCGACGATTCTCGTTCGAGACGCCGCGCCCGTTCCGCCAGGAATCCACGCGCCGCGGGCAGGTTGGTCCGCAAAGCGGCGACGTCGGCTTCCGTCAACCGGGATTCGGGAACATCGGGGCCGCCGATGGCCAGGACCAACGACGGCGACAGGGGGGGCGGCGAGGGCAGTTCGCGCCCGACGGCGAACCCGCGGAACTGCGCGGCGGTGTCGCGGAATTTCGCGAGGCCCACCCGCCGCCCCCGCAACGCCTTGTCGGTGCTGGCAAACACGGTCTGGTCGTTGACGAGGCAAACGATGCGGTTGGTCTCGACGCGGACGCGGAGTTGGTTCCATTCGCCGCGTCGGTAGGCGGTGCTCGGCACCGTTCCCAGGATGCGCCAGTCGTAGACATCCGCCCCTTCGAACGCCGTCAACCGCAGTTGCCCGCCCGTGGGGTAGAAGCCGTAGTGACGGTCCCCGTCGTCGCCGAGGAATACCAGTCCGGCGGCGCCCGCCTCGTCGTCGAGCCGCACCGACACCGAGATTTCGAACGGGGGTTCCGGCGCCGTTTCGCGGCGCAGCAGGAAGGCGCGCCCGCCGAATCCCGAGCCGGCACCGTCGACGAGGATGCGCCCGGGTTTGCCCCGCCAGGAGGCGCCGTGGTGCGGTTCCCAGTCCGCGGCGTCGAGCGCCCCGGAGCGGACCCAGACCGCGATGGGGACCGGGTTCGGTCGTTCCCAGAGGGCCTTCAGCAGTTTCGCGGGCGTTGCGAAACCCAGGTTTCGGGTGAGCAACGATTTCGCGTTCACGATGCCCTGCACGCGGCCGAGCCGGTCGATCACGGGTCCCCCGCTGTTGCCGGGTTCGATCGGCATGGCCACCTGCAGCATCTCGATTTCGTCGAGGGTTCGCCGGGCCGAAAGCACCCCCGCGACCACCGAGTTCTCGAGTCCGAGCGGGTTGCCCAAAGCCACGATCTCCGCGCCCACGGCCAATGCGTCGGAATCGCCGAGGGGCAGGGGAACGAGATCCTTGGCGTCGATCCTCAGGATCGCGAGGTCGGTATGGCGGTCGAACGCATGGATGGCGGTCACCGCCACGGTGCGTCCGTCGGCGAGGCGAACGTCGAGGGGGCGCGCCTCGCCCACGACGTGGAGGCTGGTGGCGACGAGTCCCCCGGCGTCGATGACGAAGCCGCTTCCCATGCCGCCGGCGGCGCCGTCGCGGCCGCGGTTCGAGATGACGACGAGTGAAGGGCGGGCCCGCGCGGCGAGTTGCTCGGTGGTCAAGGCCGTCGGGACGTCGGCGCGGGTCGTGTTGGTGGCCCGGCCGCGGGTTGGCCATGGGCGCGATCCCGGGACGGGACCGGCGACGAGACCGTCGGCCAGCAACAACACCGCGATGCAGGCCGGGAACCAGACGGGGCAGCGCTTCACGCGACGGAGGCTACCGGAGGCGTCGGGGAAGTGCGAATGCGGCGTGGCGGCACGAGCGGCAACGCGACCTTCCGGGTCGCGAAAGTTCCGCTTTCCTCCGCGGCGTGGCTTCTGGAATCCTCCGGGCGTTCCATGACGCATTCCATCCACTTTCGTTCGGCGGCGCTGGCCCTCGGGGCTGCCGTGGTCTCCGCAGTCCAAGCCCACGAGGTTGCCCCCTCCGGCGCCCCGTCCGGTTCCAAGCCCGTTCCCATCCGGTTCGAGGTGGAGATGCGCGGGCCGGTGGCGGCGCCTTCCAAAGTCGAGGCTGCCTACAACATTCCCGTCAGTGGCCAGGGTTTTTGGAAATTCACGCCCGTGGTCGGCGCCATGTCCCTGCCCGTGGAAGCCTTGCCCAAGCTCAAGGGCGCCCATGGCACCGTTCTCGTCGATTACGAACGCGACGTGATTTATTGGGGACTCGAGAATGTCGGTTGGGTGGGATTCTCGAACCACTTCAAGTCCTCGTGGGTGGTGAAGGGCGATCCCGCGTTTTCCCGCGGAAATCTCCACGGCGCCGACATCTTCCCGAGACCGGGCAAACCGGCCCTCATCGCCGCGGCGGACAACAACGAGGGCGAGGTCTACGTCACCGACACCACCTTCCAGAAAGCGCACGTCCTGAAGCATCCTCCGGGGAAGGAATACGCCGACGGCAAGGGCTTTGCGCCCACCGACGTCGCGTTCACCGACAAGAACACGGTGTTCGTCACGGATGGCTATGGCCGGGCGTTTTTCATGCCGGCGGATGTCGAGCCGTTCAAGTACCGGGGCGAGATCTTCGGCGGCAAATCGGTGTCCCAGACGCCGCACGGCATCACTTTCGATCCCATCCACAAGGACCTGATCGTCTCCGCGCGCCCCGAGGCGCAGGTGCGTCATTGGTCGCTCAACAAGAAAGCGTGGCTCGACGTGCAGGGACTGCCCCCGGGCAGCACCGTTTGCGATACCGACGTCTGGGGTGACTACGTGATGGCAGCCTGCCTCGACGGTCCCAAGGGATCGCCCGGTCCGATCTACGTGATCAACCAGAAGCGACGGGCGGTGGTCAGCACCATCAAGCCCAAGGAAGACCTCGGCTACGCCACCGCGCAGCACATGCACGACGCCTGCTGGTATGTCCCGGGCAAAGGCAAGAACGGCGAGGTCTACATCATTTTCACCGCGTGGAACCCGGGCGGCATCGGGGTCTTGCGACTGGCCAACGTGCCCAACTGACCAGGCCCGGACCTCACTTGCGAACCAGACGCAGGGTCCCCGCGTCGATCGCCGGCGGACCCGCGTCCAGTTTCAGGTCGGCCGTGTTGAAGTTGGTTTCCAGACGGCGGTAGGCGCCGTGGTCCACCACCAACCGCAAGTTCGGCATCGTGTTGCCGAATCCGAAGACGAGGGCCACCTCCACGGCCGACAGATCGAATCGCCCGTCCCGTCCCGTGCGGACCCACGTGGACCGGGCGACCTGATCCTCCGCCCCCTTGGGAAAGTCCCCCATCGGTCCCCGCCACCGGCCGATCTCGCGTCCGACCTTGGCCCACGCAATCGGGGTGTCCGAGGAGGCATCGACCACGCGTCCGGTCATCCGCGGCGCGGTGCAACGGATGCCGGGGCCGGTGAATGAACCGCAACCGGCGGTGGCGAGGATCAGGGTGACCACGGCCACGGCGGTCGTGGACGTGCGGGCAAAGCGGGAGGCGGCGATGGACTGCGTGCGCGACATCGGGGTCAGAGAGTAGGGTGCCGCCGTGGTTTGCACGAGCCCCGGGATACGGATGGGGGCATCCCCGGTGGGAAACGAACCAGCCTGCCATCGCGTGTGCCACGACGGGATGCGATCCCGACGCTCCCGTGTCTGGCGGCGCGTGGAGTTCTTGGTTACTTCCGGGTCAATGGATGTCGAAGATCCGGGGTCGGGTCGAGAGCGAGCGGCAAGATTTGGCTCGCTGTCGCCGCTAAATGGCTTGCCCTCCCGGCGGGAGTCCGTGGTTACTTTCTGCGTCTTCCGCGTTTGGCATTTGGCGCGTGGCGTCTCGGCTTTGCGCGGAAGGTCACTTCCACTCGGACTGTCATGAGCGAACGCAAGCCTTCCGCCACTTCCGTTTTCCCTTTTCCGGGCATTCCCACCAGTTCCGACGGCTCGGGTGCCGTCGCTTGGGTCGAGACCCACATCAGCCACGGCGCCTGTGCCTATCCCATCACGTCTTCCACGACGATGGGTGCCGCCTACCAGATGGAGGTGTCCAACGGCAAACAGAACCTGTGGGGCGACACGCTCGCTTTCGTGCAGGCGGAATCGGAGCACTCCGCGGCGTCCACCTGCGAGGGCTTCGCGTTGGCCGGGGGGCGCGTGACGAATTTCACCTCGGGACAAGGGCTCGTCCTGATGAAGGAGGTGCTCTACACGATTTCCGGGAAGCGCTTGCCCATTGTTTTCCACATCGGAGCCCGCGCGCTCACGAGCCAATCGCTCAACGTCCATTGCGGCCACGACGACGTGATGAGCGTCGCGGACACGGGGTGGGGAATCCTCTTCGGCCGCAACGCGCAGGAAGCCGGCGACCTCGCCCTGATTTGCCGCCGCGCCGCCGAGGCGAGCGAAACCCCGTTCATGAACGTCCAGGACGGCTTCCTCACCACGCATACCGTGGAGAATCTCCGGCTGCAGGAACCCGAGATGATGAAGCAGTACGTGGGCGACCCGAACGAGCGCCTTCGCTGTCTTTTCGATCCCCGCAATCCGCTGATGTCGGGCGTGGTCCAAAACCAGGACGCCTACATGAAGGGCAAAGTCGCCCAGCGCGCGTTCTACGACCAGGTACCCGCCGCGGTCCAGGAGGCGATGGACAAGTTCCACGCCATGACCGGGCGCCGGTACTCGATGATCGACGGCTACCGGCTCGAGGATGCGGAATATGCCGTGGTGGGGATGGGCGGCATGATGGAGACCGCCTCGGCGGCGGTGGATTATCTGCGTTCGAAATACGGCCTGAAGGTGGGTGTCCTGCACGTGACCTGTTTCGCGCCGTTTCCGGCGACCCAGATCGTTGCCGCCCTCCGGCATCTGAAGGCGTTCACCGTGGTGGAACGGATGGACAATCCGCTGGCGCAGTCGAACCCGCTGGTCCTGGCCATCAAGGCGGCCTTCGCCGACGCCCTGACCGGCATCCAGTACGGTTCGAACGGCGAGTTCAAGTATCCGGCGATCGCCTCGATTCCCCGCGTCTACGCGTGTTGCGCGGGTCTGGGTTCGCGCGACGTCCGGGCCGGCCATTTCAACGCGATCTTCGCGAACATGCGGTCCGCCGAGCCGCGCCAGTTCTCGGTGGTGGGCGTGAAACACCCGCTTGCGTTGCCCGATGCCGAGGATCCGGACATCCGCCCCGAAGGCGCGTTCTCGATGCGTGGCCATTCCGTCGGTGGTTTCGGTTCCGTCACCACCAACAAGCTCATCGCCTCGTTCGTGGGCGAGCTTTTCGATCTCAACGTCCAGGCCTATCCGAAGTACGGCTCGGAGAAGAAGGGCTTGCCGACCACGTATTATCTCACGGTCGCCCACGAGCACATCCGCACCCACAGCGAGCTCGAGCACGTGGAATTCATCCCGCTGAACGACGTCAACGCGTTCAACCTCGGGAACCCGCTCGACGGCATCGCGCACGGGGGCCGGGTGTTCATCCAGAGTCCGCATCTCGATCCCTCGCTGGTCTGGAAGGCCATCCCGGCCTATGGACGGAAGATCATCCGCAACAAGAAGCTCCGGGTGTACTACCTCGACACCGTCAAGATCGCGCGGGAGATCGCGACCGATCCCGACCTGCAGCAACGCATGCAGGGCGTGGTGCTGGTGGGGATTTTCATCAAGGTGACCCCGTTTGCCGGACGCAGCGGGATGGGCGACGAGCAGGTGCTCGGCGCGGTGGAGAAATACATCCGCAAATACTTCGGCAAACGCGGCGAGCACGTCGTCGAGGAAAACCTGCGGTGCGTCAAAAAGGGCCTCAAGGACGTGCAGGAAATCCCGACCGAAACCATCGAGGCACCGGACACCGGCAAGGACGAGATCCCGTCCGAAGCCCTCGTGTTCGCCCGCTGAAACCGACTTTCCTTCCCAAACGTTCCCGATTCCCCGGACCGAATCCATGAGCACCACCACGACGACCACGCCCGAGCGGGTCAATACGCGCCCGATCACCGACGACGTCCTGAACGTCGCGGATTTCAACGAACGCATCGTCGGCGCGTACAACACGGGGTCGGCCGAGATCGGCCTGCCCGCGGACCTCTCGACGGCCCGTTCGCTGATCACCGCCGGTTCCGCCGCCCTGCGGGACTTCTCGTACATCGCCCCGGAGATCCCCGAACTCAACTCCGACAACTGCGTGGCCTGCATGGCCTGCGTGACGGAGTGCCCCGACACCGCGATCCTCGGCAAGGTGGTCTCGAAGTCGAAGCTCGACGCGGAATTGGAGAAGATCCAGGACCCGGCCGAGCGCGAGCACTATCGCCGGCAGTTCGGCAAGACGACCAAGTTCTGGAACGTCTACGAGAAGAAGGGACAGGAGCCCGGTTACTTCGGCATCTTCATCGACCCCACCAAGTGCAAGGGCTGCGCCGAGTGCGTGGATGCGTGCGGCGACCACGGCGCGCTCGCGATGCTCCAGAAAGACACGGGCACCATCCTGCGCCGCTACCAGAAGTCCTTCGATTTCTACCGCAAGCTCCCCGAGACGCCGAAGCAGTTCATCAACGAGAAGTTGCTGACCGACATCATGCTGGCGGAGCGTTCGCTGCTGTATGTCGGCGGCGCCGGGTCCTGCATGGGCTGCGGCGAGGGCACCGCGATCCGCATGATGCTGGCCGCGACCGGCTTCGTTTACGGCAAGGAGAACATCGGCATCGTCAATTCGACGGGTTGCTCCACCGTGTACGCCTCCACCTACCCCTACAACCCGTACCTCGTTCCCTGGTCGAACTCGCTGTTCGAAAACGGCCCGACCTACGGAATGGGCGTCCGCGCGCGCTGGGACCAGATGGGATGGAAGGACAAGAAGCTCTGGGTCATCGGCGGCGACGGCGCGATGCTGGACATCGGGTTCAACGCGCTCAGCCGCATGCTGGCATCGGGCATGAACATCAAGATCCTGTTGCTCGACACGCAGGTCTACTCGAACACCGGCGGCCAGTCCTCCACCGGCACGTTCACCGGCCAGAACACCAAGTTCACCTTCCACGGCAAGGTGATCCCCGGCAAAACCGAACAGCGGAAAGAGATCGCCCAGATCGCGATGATGCATCCCGACACGTTCGTCGCCCAAACGAGCTGCGCGATGACCAACCACTTCTACAAGTCGATCATGGCGGCCAACGAGTACGACGGGCCGGCGATCATCTCGGTCTATACCACCTGCCAGCCGGAACACGGCGTGGGCGACAACATGGCGATGGCGCAGTCGAAGCTCGCCGTGGACACCCGCACCTTCCCGGTGATGGTCTATGATCCCCGCAAGGGCTCGAAGATCGCCGAGCGTCTCAGCCTCCAGGGCAACCCGGCCACCACCGAGGACTATTACAAGGATCCCAAGACCGGCGAGGTGTTCGACTTCACGATGTTCGCCCGGAGCGAGGGTCGTTTCTCGAAGCATTTCGCGGCCGACGGCACGCCGAGCGACACGATTCTGGCGACGCGCGAGGAGCGGCTTCGCAATTGGCACGTGCTCCAGGAGCTCGCGGGCCTTCGTTGAACCGCCTCGGGTTTGGCTTGCCCCTGGCCGGATTCGTCGGTTCAAATTTCCCCGTCACGCCCGGGCACGGGAGTACCGTGTGCCGGGCGTCGCGTTTGACCCTCCGGAGTTTTTGGATTCGATCTGACCACACCTGTTCCCGCACCACCATGTCCTACACCACTTGCACGGTTCCCCACGGCTCGAAGATCACCATTTCCGACGGCAAACTCCAGGTTCCCGACCAACCGATCGTCCCGTTCATCCGCGGCGACGGCACGGGCCCCGACATCTGGTCGGCGAGCCAGCATGTGTTCGATGCCGCGGTGGCCAAGGCGTACGGCGGCAAGCGCAAGGTGGCTTGGATGGAGGTCTTCGCGGGCGAGGAGAGCTTCAAGCGCTTCAACAACTGGCTGCCCGACGACACCGTCGCTGCCTTCCGCGAGTTTCTGGTGGGCATCAAGGGACCCCTGACCACGCCCGTCGGCGGCGGCATCCGGTCGCTCAACGTGGCCTTGCGGCAGATGCTCGATCTCTACGTCTGCCTTCGTCCCGTGCAGTATTTCCAGGGCGTTCCCAGCCCGGTGAAACGTCCCGAGAAGGTGGACATGGTGATCTTCCGCGAGAACACCGAGGACATCTACGCGGGCATCGAATACGCCGGTGGGACGCCGGAAGCCCAGAAGGTCCTCGATTTCGTCGCGAAGGAGTTCCCCAAGGATTTCAACAAGGTCCGTTTCGGCACGAAGGCCAAGGCGGAGGAATTCTGGAAGATGGCGGGGATGCCGGACGTGGAATCCGACGTGTGCGTGGGGGTCGGCATCAAGCCGGTTTCGCGCGGCGGCACGATCCGGTTGGTGCACAGCGCGATCGGTTACGCGCTGCGGTTCAACCGGAAGAGCCTCACGCTGGTGCACAAGGGGAACATCATGAAGTTCACCGAGGGCGCGTTCCGCGACTGGGGCTACGAGACGGCGGAGAAATATTTCGGCGACAAGGTCTACACCTGGGCCCAGTACGAGCGCACCAAGAAGGACGCCGGCGAGGACGCCGCCAACGCCGAGCAAAAAGCCGCGTTGGCCGCCGGCAAACTCCTCGTCAAGGATTCCATCGCCGACATCACCCTCCAGCAGGTGCTGACCCGTCCCGAGGACTTCGACGTCATCGCGACGCTGAATCTCAACGGCGACTATCTCTCCGACGCCCTTGCGGCGCAGGTCGGCGGCATCGGCATCGCCCCGGGCGGCAACATCAACTACGTGACGGGCCACGCGATCTTCGAGGCGACCCACGGCACCGCCCCGAAATACGCGAACAAGGACATGGTCAACCCCGGCTCGGTGATCCTGTCCGGCGAGATGATGTTCCGGCACATGGGCTGGACCGAGGTGGCGGACCTGATCCTGAAGGGCCTGAACGGGGCCATCGGCAGCAAGCGGGTGACCTACGATTTCGCGCGGCAGATGGAGGGCGGGACCCAGATCAAGTGCTCCGAGTTCGGCGAGAACATCGTGGCGCACTTCTGAAGCCAAGCCGGGTCGCGTCCGCCGTCCCGCGGCGGCGGCGCGATCTGCCGGCCGGGACAGCGGGGGCGGATGCGCCGGGCGGGCGCGTCCCCCGCCCCCTCAACTTCCCCGGAGCCGCAGGGTGAACTTGGTGCCTTTACCGGGTTCGCTGGCCACCTCGATCGTGCCCCCGTGGGCCTCGACGATGGTCTTCACGATCGCCAATCCAAGGCCCGCCCGACCTTTGCTCCCCGTCCGCGAGGGATCGGCCCGATAGAATCGTTCGAACAAATGCGGCAAGGCCTCGGGTCCGACCCCGATCCCGGTGTCCGCGACCTCGACGGCCACGCCGCCGTCCCCGCCCGGGCCCACCGTCACCCGTATCCCGCCTCCATCGCGGTTGTAGTCGATCGCGTTGGCCAGCAGGTTGGCCAGCACCTGTCCCAGTTGGCCCGGATCGCCGACGCAGGTCGCGGGAGCGAGTTGCACCGTCCACTGCAGTCCCCGCATTTCGGCCAGCGGACGGACCAAGGCGATCGTCTCCTCGGCCAACCGCGCGAGGTCGACCGTTTCCTTCCGGGTCGTGGCACCGGCGTCGAGTCGGGCGAGTTCGAGGAGGGACTCGATGAGGCGGCGCATGCGTTGCGCGGCGCGTTCGCAGGCGGCGAGCGCGTCCCGGTATTCGCCGGCGGGGCGTTCCCGGGCCAGGGCGGACTGGGCTTGCGAGATGATGACGCTGACGGGCGTGCGCAGTTCGTGCGAGGCGTCGGCGGTGAAGCGTTCCTGCCGTTGGAACGCTGCCTCGAGCCGGGCGAAGGTCTCGTTCAACACGCCGGCAAGTTTGCCGAGCTCGCTGTCCGTCTCGGCCACGGGAATGCGCTCGGCCAGACGCCCCGTGGCGATCCGTTCGGCCGTGGCCCCGATGGCCTCGATGGGACGGATGGCCCGCGTCACCACCCACCAGCCACCGGCAAGACTCAGCGTCAGGACGCCCGCGCCCGCAATCCCCAGCCATCCGCCGAAGCGTCCCAACTCCTCGAGGTCCGTCGCCATCGATTGCCCCACCACGATGGCTTCGCCCGGCGGCGTGACGATGACGGTCTCGCGCAGCATGCCGCGGGTGCGGCGGATGGCGGAGGCGCCGGGCCGTGCCTCGGTCGGTCGATCCAATTCCCCGGGCACGTTGTCGGACCCGCCGATGCGTCGGCCATCGCGGGCCCAGAGGGCGTAGTAGGCGCCGGTCTGCGAGTTGGTGCCGAATCGCATGGCGAACCGCTGGGACAGCCGGAATCCGGCCGGTGGCATGGGCCGTCGGTCGGGCGGCGGATCACGGGGCCCTTCGGGGCCCGGATCATCGTCGTCGGGCCTCGGTCGGGGTTGGCCCTCGCGAAGGGTGGCGAGGACCTCGTTGACCCGGCGGTCCAATTGCTGGTCGATGCGGCGGAGGCTTTCGGCGCGCTGCAGTTCGTAGGCGGTGACGCCGAATCCCGCGAGTACCAGCACGAGGAGAAGGCCGTGCCAAAGCTGCAGTCGCCAGCGCAGGGAGTGGATGTTCATGGCGTGGTCCCGGGGTCCTCGATGCAGTAACCGTGGCCGCGCCGGGTGGCGATGATCTCGGCGCCGAGTTTCCGGCGCAGGTTCGACACGTGCACGTCGAGGAGGTTGGACAGGGTTGCGTCGTCCTCGTCGAAGAGATGCTCGTAGAGGGCCGTGCGGGTGACGAGTTGGCCGCGATGCAACGCGAGGTATTCGAACAGGGCGTACTCCCGCGCGGTGAGCGCGACCAACTGGCCGTCGCGCGCGACCGTCCGCGCCGCGGTTTCCAGCACGACCGACCCGATCTCGACGCGGCCCGAGGGATGGCCGGACGCCCGCCGGATCAGGGCGCGGAGGCGGGCGTGCAGTTCGTCGAGATCGAAGGGTTTGGCCACGTAATCGTCGGCGCCCCCATCGAGGCCCCGGACACGGTCCCGCGGCGTGTCCCGGGCGGTGAGCATGAGGACGGGGGTGCGGCGTTGAATGCGGAGGCGGCGAAGGATTTCCCAGCCGTCGATGCCCGGCAGCATGACGTCGAGGACGATGGCGTCGTAGTCGGATTGGAGCGCCTTGTAGAGGCCCTCCTCGCCGTCGGCGGCAGTATCGACCGCATATCCCTCGTCGCGCGTGGAGCGCGCGAGGCTGGCGAGAAGGTCCGGTTCGTCCTCGACGATGAGCAGGCGCATGGAAGCGAGGGAAGACAGTGGCATGGGCCGGCTTAAGAACCGATGAAGAAGCGCTCCGTCAGCCTTGGGTTGAAGAACGCCGCCGTTCGTTGCAGGATGGCGTCCGAGAACATGCCGGCGAAAAAGACAAAGTCGCTGAAGGGAAAGTTGCTCCTCGATGGGGGGCGTCTGGGCGGTTCGTTTTTTCACCGGACCGTCGTGCTCGTGTGCGAGCACAACGCCAAGGGGGCCATGGGGCTGGTTCTCAACCGGCCGAGCGAGAACCGCCTCGAGGATGTTTTCGACCGCGAGTTGCCGCCACGGTTGATGGGCGAGATCCTGTACGGCGGCGGCCCCGTGCAACCGGCCGCGCTCAGTTACCTCCATGGCGATCCCGCGATGGAGTCCGCCAATGTCATCGACCGGGTGTCGGTGGGCCACGACATCGACGAATTGCTCGAGATCGGGAAATCGTGGGTGCCGTCCCGGCGCCTCCGGGTTTTCGCGGGTTACGCGGGATGGTCCCCCCTGCAGCTCGACAAGGAAATGGAGCGCGAGGCGTGGATCGTCCACCCCGCGACCGCCGCGTTGGTGTTCGACGTTCCGTCCGCCGACTTGTGGCGCCACATCCTTCGGTTGAGCAAGAACTGGGAACACCGGCTGCTCGCCGAAGCGCCCGAAAATCTCGGATGGAACTGACGCCCCCGAATCTCCCGAAGGAGGCCGCGCGGGATTGGATGCTCGTCTTCGCGTTGCCGGACGAGGCCCGTCCTTTCCTCGCCCGATGGGAACAGTGCGTGGGCCAACGTCCCGTGCGTGCGGATCCTCCCGGCCTTCCCCGAGCCATGGCACGGTGGCAATGCGGGTCCACCGAGGTCTGGGCCTGCGGCATGGGGCCCCGCAACGCCGCCCGATGGGCCGCGGTGGGGCTCGACGGCAAGCAACCGCGTCGCCTCGTGACGGCGGGCTTCGCGGGCGCGCTCGATCCGTCGCTGGCCCTGGGCGAGGTCTTGGTCGCGGCCGATCCCGGATATCCAGCGGTGCAGGGCGCCCGGTTGGCCCGGTTCCATTGTTCGGAGGTCATCGCGACCACCGCCGCGGACAAAACCCTGTTGCGGGCGCGCACGGGCGCGGACGCGGTGGAGATGGAGAGCGGCGTGATCCGGGAAGCCTGCCGGCAACGCGGCATCCCGTCGGCGACCATCCGCGTCGTCTCCGACATCGCGAGCGAGGATCTGCCATTAGACTTCGGGAGTTTGATGACCCGGGACGACCGATTGCATTTCGGGAAGTTGGCCTGGCGGATCGCGCGGTCCCCCGGTTTGGTGCGCGGCCTGATGCGCCTGCAGCGCAACACGCAACTCGCCGGCGGGAATCTCGCCGAGGTGTTGGTGCGGCATCTCGCGGCCGATTAGGGATTGCCCCTGGCACTGCCCACCCCGCGCGAAGCGCCGTCGGCTTCCGGCATGCGGGGGGTTGCCCGCGACGCTTGGGCGGACAACACTCCGGGTCGACATCTCATGAACTGGAACGCACCCGATCTGGCCCAGCATCCCCCGCGGAGTCCCCGCGTGCGTCTGGGAGGCTACGTGATCCTTCCCCGTCTCCTCGACAAATGCCGCGCTTCGATCGCGGATCGTGCCGGCGAGTACAACTACGACTGTCCCTTGGACAAGCGGTTCTTCGAGTTCGTGGGCATCGATGCCAAGGCGTTGAAGGCCCATGTGGAACTCGGCGCTGGGGACGGCGAGATCTTGGCGTGGATCAAGGCCCACGCGAAGCACCGCCGCTCGCCCTGGGAAATCGAGGCTTGGTCCGCGTGGCAGGAGACCCGGGTGCCGGTGGATGCCGACAGCCGCGCGTTCTTCACGGAACTCCACCGCAAGGCAGGTCCGAACCGGAACGACATCGCGGGTTGGTTCGACCTGCTCGACCTCGACGACCACGTGAGTTTTGGCGGCAAGGCGTGAAAGCCCTTTGAATGGGTGCGCGCGCCGCGAGTCTAGGGTCGTTGCACTTCCGGAATCCAAGTTCTTCCCACATGAAAGCATTGGCGATTCGGGCCGCTCTTTTGGCGGCCGTCATGGGCACGGCGTTCGGCGGCAACTGGCCGAACTGGCGCGGGCCGCATTTCGATGGGTCCACCGAGTCGGGTCCTTTGCCCGCCGCGCCGACGCGCGACGACATCGTGTGGTCGGTGGCATTGCCGGGCCGTGGCGGCGCGACCCCGGTGGTTTGGGAAGACCATGTGTTCCTGAACGCGCCGGACGCGTCGGGAAACCTGGTGTTGGTCGCCTTGGATCGCCGCGACGGCAAGGAGCGGTGGCGCCGGACGGTGGGGGTCGGTGACAAGGAACGCGGCCGCAACAACATGGCGGCGTCCTCGCCGACCACGGATGGCAAGGCGGTGTTTTCCCTCTTCGGGACGGGCGATCTCGCCGCGTTCGATCTCGACGGCCGCGAACTCTGGAAGCGGAACCTCGGGAAGGATTATGGCCGTTTCGCCTTGATGTGGATCTACGGGAGTTCGCCGGTGCTGCATGGGGATCGCCTCTACGTCCAGGTCCTGCAGCGCAATCCAATGCCGGCGGATTACCTCGGCTTCGACGGGAAGCAGGAGCGCGAATCGTATGTCCTGTGTCTCGACCCGAGGACGGGTGCCACGATCTGGCGTCACGTCCGCAAGACCGATTCGACGATGGAAAGCTCGGAGGCGTACTCGACCCCGGTGCCCTACCACGGCGCGAACGGCGACGAATTGGTGGTGGTGGGCGGCGACCACGTGACGGGGCATCGGCTGTCCGATGGCGCCGAGAACTGGCGGGCCCGCCTGTATGAGAAACGCGACGATTGGTACCGGATCGTGACCTCGCCGGTGACCCTGCCGGGGCTGATTTTCGCGGGAGGCCCGAAAGGCCAACCGGTGGTGGCCTTGCGCGACGGCGCCAAGGGGGATGTGACGGCGACGGGTTTCGCATGGCGTTTTGCGGAAAACCCGACGGACTGGGCGACGCCGCTGGCGATGAACGGCCGCCTGTACGTGTTGGACGGGGGCAAGCGGGTGTTGACGAAGCTCGATCCCAAGACCGGCGCCAAGGAGTGG
>WBXI01000094.1 GCA_008933025.1 Verrucomicrobiota bacterium | reverse complement strand
CTTCGGGCTCAACAGGCCGCTCACGAACATCGCCTGGTCGCGGATCATCTCGGCCGACAACCGGAAGCGCGGGCCGCGGGCGAGCAGTCGGTTGTCCGGATCCTGGGCCGCGAGTTCCGGGGAAACCCGGGACGATTGGCGGTACGCGGCGGACGTCACCATGAGGCGCAGCAGGTGCTGCACGTCCCAATGATGGTCCATCAGCTCCACCGCCAGCCAGTCCAGCAGTTCCGGGTGCGACGGCAAATCGCCCTGGGCACCGAACTCCTCGCTGGTCCGCACCAAGCCGGTGCCGAACACCGATTCCCAAAGGCGGTTGGCCACGACCCGGGCGGTGAGCGGGTTGTTGGTGTCCACCAGCCACCGCGCGAGGGTCATCCGGTTGATCGGCGCGCCTTCCGGCGGGGCATGGAACGCGGCGGGCAACCCGTTGGTCACCACGGCGCCCAGATCCATGAAGTTCCCGCGGCGCTGGATGTGGGTCAGGCGTCGTTCGGTCCCTCCCAATTCGCGCTGCACCGGCACGGTGGAGAACGGCTTGATGTCCTCCAGATTCTTCCGCGAGTCCGCCAGTTGCGCGCGCTCGGCACGCAGGCGCGGCGCCACGGTGACGTAATGCTGCCGGATCGCCTCGCGCTGTTGGTCGGTTCGCTGCGCCGGATCGGACCGCAGCGCCGCCAGGACCGGGGCCGGCGTGCGGGCAATCTCGGACACCCGCGGGTCCGTCGTCTTCGACACCCGGAATTGCGCCAGCGTGGCGTCGTCGTGTTTCGACGACTGCTCGATCGCGATCACCCATTGCGCTCCCGCGGGGACGACCACGGGGGCCTGGGGAACCACCACCAGGGAATGCGCCTCGCCGAAGCGCGGGGCGATGGACCAGCCGCGGCTCTTGGGATCGGCATTCCCGACGACGTTCGAGGCGGCGAAATCCGGGTGGGAATAACTCGCGTAGGCCGTCGCGAGGGCGATGGGACGGGTGCCGTCGGGAACCAGTTCGACGCTCGGGTTCGGCACCGCGGCCACTTGCCGTTGCCACACCGGCTCCCGCTGGCTGTCCAGCAGCGACACCTTGAACCCGGCCAGGCGTTCCTGCGATCCGTCGGTCCGGTTCCAGATCACGATCCGGTCCACCGATTGGGTCGAGCGCAGGTCGACTTCCCACCAGGGGTTCGTGGAAGCCTCGGTGTGGGTCGTGGACCGCGCCTCGTTGAAACGGCCGTCGGTGTTCCCGTCGATCGCGCGGCCCGCGGCGCCTTCCGAGGCCGTGCTGCTCTGCCTGGCCTCGCCCGACAAGGCGACGTTGTTCGTGCCGTGCCAGACCTGGACTTCGGCGAGCGACAGGATCTTCTGGTCGCCGGGAATCTCCACGCGCAGGAACCGTCCGCCGGTGGCAACGCCTTCCGGCGGGGCGATGCCCACGGTGACGCCGGTCACCACGAAGTTGCCGTTGGCATGGCCCACGCCGCGACCCGGGGGTCTCTCGTCGGGGAAGGCCTCGATGCGGAATCCCGTGCCGAGATCCGACGCGGCGACGGGGAACTTCAACGTGTACACGTCGGTCTTGCCGCCGCGCTCCACCCACACCGATCCGTCGTCGGTGCGTTTGATCGCCGCCCCGGCGGCGGAGGCCACCGCGGACGGAACCAACCGCTGCCACGCGACGTCCGCCTGCAGGTCCTTTTCCCAGCGCGCCTGTTCCTTCTCCAGCTCGGGCGTCGGGGTCCGGAGCGTCTTCTCGAGCCGGGCGATTTCCGACTGCCAGGCCAGCTTCTGCTTCTTCTGTTCCGGGGTGAACAGGGGCAACACCGGACTCTCGTCGCCCCGGTCCGCGTCCGCGGTGTTGTTGAGGATGGCGAACAGCCGGAAGTAGTCCTCCTGGCTGATGGGATCGTACTTGTGGTTGTGGCACTGGGCGCAGGCCATCGTCGTGCCCATCCACACCGCCATCGTCGTGTTGACGCGGTCCACCACGGCGACGTTGCGGTACTCCTCGTCGTTCGTGCCGCCCTCGTTGTTCGTCATCGTGTTCCGATGGAACGCCGTCGCCACGAGTTGTTCGTCGGTGGGATCCGGCAGCAGATCGCCGGCGATCTGCTCGACGGTGAACTGGTCGAAGGGCTTGTTCGCGTTCAGGGCCCGGATGACGTAGTCGCGGTACGCCCAGATCGTGCGCGCCGGGTCGTCGGCATAACCGCTGGAGTCCGCATAGCGGGCCTGGTCGAGCCAAAGCCGCGCCCAATGCTCGCCGTACGACGGCTTGCGCAGGAGTCGGCCCACCGCGCGCTCGAAAGCCCCGCCGGCCGTGTCCTTCTGGAATTCGTCGATCTCCTCCAGCGTCGGTGGAAGTCCCGTCAGGTCCAGCGCCGCGCGGCGGATCAATGCCGGGCGATCCGCCTCCGGATTGGGCGCGAGTCCTTCCTTCTCCAGGCGGGCCAGGACGAAGGCGTCGACGCCGTTGCGGGGCCATTCCTTGGCGCGGACGGCGGGGAGTTCGTGGCGCACCGGCTTGACCGACGACCAGTGCCGCGAATAGGCGGCGCCCTGCTCGATCCAGCGCCGGAGCACGGCCACTTGTTCGGGCGCCAGTTTCTTGCCCGAGTCCGGCGGCGGCATCTTGAAATCGGGGTCGTCCGAGGCGATCCGGCGGATCACTTCGCTCTCGTCCGGCTTGCCCGGCACCAACGCGCGGTGGCCCTTGCGCTCCGCGAGGGCACTCTCGGCGAGATCCAGACGCACCGGCTTGCCACCGCCGGCGCGGGCCTTGGCATCGGGCCCGTGGCAACTGAAACAGTTTTCGGACAAGACGCGCCGGACATCGCGGTTGAAGTCGATGGCGCCGGCCGCGGAAGCCGCCAGACCCGTCGCGGGTCCCAGGACCAACGCGACGACGATGGCCATCCATGGAAACAGGGTGGACACCGGGACCGGGGTGGACGGCATGGCACGATTGGCGGACCCGGGAACCGGGGCCGGAAGACGATCACCGAGCGGCCCGGTCGCCCGTCGCGGGGCGCGGGCTGCGGTCGGATTCCTGGAATGCACGCACGGCTTCATGGATGGCGCGAAGAGTCTATGGGTCGATGGAAGGCAATGCCACTCACATGTGGCATTCGGATGCGTCCGGGGCGCACCCGCCTTGGTTGGGGTCGCCCTTGGTTGGGGCTCGGTTCCACCGTTCCTGCCGGGCCCCGCGGACAACCCCGTTCGTTGCCCATCCCGCTGCCATGCGGTCCCCGCCCAGCCGACCCTTCCGCTGCCACGGGTTTTCGGGGGAACGGACCACGGGGTCCGAGACACCCAGACTCCCGTGGACCGGCGTCGGGGCCGGGCTTCGGCCCCGTGCTCCGGGGTCCATCGACGGCGACGACCCCGAGCGGAGGCACCCATGCGCCCGGTCCGTGCCGCTCCGGACCAAAATCTTCGTGCGGCCGCGGGCCCCGTGCTAACGTGAATTCGTACCGAGCCATGAAAACCACTCCCTTCACCCTGCTGATCGTCGGGCTGCTGGCCTCGGCCGGCGCCCGCGCCGACATCTTCGACCTCTTCAAACCCAAACCCGCCCCGGCCGGCACGACGACGGCGGCCGCGTCGCTGGCGGGACTCAGCCAGGACCAGATGGTGGGTGGCCTGAAGGAAGCGTTGTCGAAGGGCGTGCAACAGGCCGTCTCCAACCTTGGCAAACCCGACGGGTTCCTGGCGGATCTCAAGGTCAGGATCCCGATGCCGGACAACCTCCAGAAAGTGGAGAAGACCCTCCGCATGCTGCGACAGGACCAACTCGCCGAAGAGTTCGTGGCGACCATGAACCGCGCGGCCGAGCAGGCGGTTCCCCAGGCCGCGGCGGTTTTGGGCGATTCGGTGAAGCAGATGTCGATCGCCGATGCCCGGTCCATCCTGACCGGGACGAACAACGCGGCCACGCAGTACTTCCGGCGCACCAGCGAGACCAATCTTTACTCCAAGTTCCTCCCGATCGTGAGCGCGGCCACCGACAAGGCCGGGGTGACGGCCGCCTACAAGCGCATGGCCGAGAAAGCCAGCGGTGGACTCGGTGGGTTTGCCGGCGTGGGTGCCGGTTTGCTGGGCAAGGAGATGCCGGACCTCGACGGCTACGTCACCCACAAGACGCTCGACGGACTCTTCCTGAAAATCGCCGACCAGGAAAAATTGATCCGGGAGAACCCGGCAGCCCGCACGACGGACCTGCTCAAGACGGTCTTCGGGAATCTGACGAAGGAGCCGGTGAAGTAGTTTTGACCTTGGCACGCGTTTGACGGAGCTTGGGACAGCCATGAATCCGACCTTCCGATCGTTGCCGTCGCGGTGCGCTGGCGCGCTGGCGTGCGGTGTTTTCCTTGGACTGCTCCCCGGGCCCCAATCGGCGCATGCCGTGCCACCGCCCTTTGCCATCCAGGGTCCCGGGGTGAATGCGGGCGACTTCCGGATCACGGTTTTCGCCAGCGGCATCAGCTTTCCCCTGGGCATGGTGAAGCTTTCGGACGGATCGATCCTCGTCGCCATCAGCGACGGCACGAGCTTCTGGAGCGGCAGCGTGGGAAGACTCCTGCGACTGGTGGACGCCGACGGGAACGGCGTGGCCGATGGAGCCGGGACGGTCCTATACACCGGGTTGACCGGCGGCCAGACCTCGCTGCGGCACTATGGCAACCTGTTCTTCGTGACCGGCCAAGGCGTCGGCCGGCCCATCACCATTCTCCGCGCCGGCGCGACCCCGGCTTCCGCCCTGACCCTGGTCGGCAAGATCAGCATCAACTATCCCAGCGGCAGTTGGATGCATCCCCACTCCGCCCTCAATCTCCGGCCGACCCCGGGCCACCCCGAGAGTTGCGACCTGTTCTTCCAGTTGGGATCGGACCAGAATTTCGCCAAGACGACGCGCACCGCGACCCTTTCCAGTTCGACGATCACGGGTGCCACGGGAACGCTTCAGGGCGAGTCGATCTACAAGCTGACGATCACCGACAACGGCACCAGCGTGGTGGCCTCCGCGTTGACGCGCGTTGCCAAAGGACTGCGCAACGCGGCTGGCTTCGCCTTCCACCCGGTCACCGGCGACCTCTATCTGGAGGACAACGGCATCGACGGCCTGGTGGACGTCAACGAACCGCTGAGCGCCGACGAATTGAACGTCGTTCCCGCGGCGCAGATCGACGACGGCACCGTGCCCGACTTCGGCTTCCCCACCAATTACACGGCCTATGACACGGGGGTCTTGGTCGGCGGCGGCGGGGTCCAGCCGCTGATGGCGTTCCAGCCCGTCCCCGATGGCCTCTTGGACTCGGAAAGCGAGGGACCCAACGACATCGCCTTCGCACCCCCCGGGTTTCCGCCGGGGCTCGACAACGGGATCTTCGTCGGTTTCCACGGCAAATGGGCGCTGGGTGGACTTCTCAACGAGGAAAACCCGCTGGTCTTCGCGGATCTGCGTTCCAAAACGTATTTCCAGTTCGTCGGCAACAAGGAACCGGGTATCGGCCACTTGGACGGGTTGATGTCCACGGACGATTCGTTGTTCCTGGCCGACTTGACGGCGACGGGAAGCACCGAGAACAGCAACAAGGCCGGGGTGATCTACCAGATCAAGTCGCTGGTGAGCCGGTTGGCGTACCGGACCAGCCATGGCGTGCCCGAACTCACCTGGCCGGCCGGGGTCCTGCAACAGGCGGACGATCTTTCCGGCCAATGGGGCGATGTCCAGGGCGCCACCAGCCCGTACCCGGTCGGCGTCGATCCGGCCCGGGTCACGCGGTTTTACCGGACGCGGAACTGAGGATGCCCCGGTGGGAAACCACGGCGGGATGTGCCCGCCGATGCATCGGGGCAGGATGGGAGCTTTCCCCCGCGAGTCGGGACCGGATACCGTCGCGGGGTCACCGCGGGCCGGTGGCGGGGGGATGAAACCCGGTTGCATCCCGGGGTTGGTTTCGCAATGAGCATCAAGATCGAGCGCATGGTGGTGTGGGCTTGCCTGGGGTTGGCTCCGCTGCCCGACGCGCAGGATCTGCCGTGGACGGCCCATGGCTTCACGAACGTCGTGGAGCCGGAGGCCCCCGCGCGGTTTTACCAACTTCGCGTCCGGAAGCCGTGAGGTCGCGGCGCACCCTGGTTTCTGGCACGATCCCCGACGCCCCCTGCATTGCCCCATGAAACGCTTCCCTTGGTTCTGGCCGCTGTTGCTCTGCTTCCCGTGGCCCGTTGCCGCCGCCGCGCTTCCAGTCCGGCCGAACATCGTGTTCTTCCTCGCCGACGATTTGGGACAGCGCGACCTCGGTTGTTATGGCAGCACGTTCTACGAGACGCCCCATCTCGACCGCATGGCCCGCGACGGCATGCGGTTCGCCCGCGCCTATGCCGCGTGTCCGGTATGTTCTCCGACCCGCGCGAGCCTGTTGACCGGCAAATGGCCGCAGCGGACGGGCATCACGGATTACATCGGGGCGCCCCAACCGGCGCAGTGGACGCGCAATACCCGGCATCTGCCCGCGCCTTATACCGATCGGCTCGCGCTCGGGGAGACGACGCTGGCCGAGGCGCTCAAGGGCGGCGGTTACGCGACCTTCTTTGCCGGGAAATGGCATCTTGGCCCGGAGGGATACTGGCCGGAGAACCAAGGGTTCGACGTGAACATGGGAGGCATCGACCGCGGCGGTCCTTACGGCGGGAAGAAGTACTTTTCTCCCTATGGCAATCCGCGGCTGACCGATGGTCCGGAGGGCGAGCACTTGCCCGATCGGCTCGCCGGCGAGGCGGTACGGTTCATGGAGGCGCACCGCGGGAAACCGTTCTTCGTGTATTTTCCGTTCTACTCGGTCCACACGCCGCTGATGGCGCGCGAGGATTTGCGGCTCAAATACGAAGCCAAGCGGGCGGGGCTCGGCGCGACCGATCGTTTCGGCGAGGAAGCCCCGCGCAAGGTGCGGCTCACCCAGGACCACGCCGTCTACGCCGGCATGGTCGAGGCCATGGATGCCGCGGTCGGCAAGGTGCTCGGGGCGCTCGACGCGCTCGGCCTGGCCACCAACACGATCGTCGTCTTCACCAGCGACAACGGCGGCCTCTCCACCAGCGAGGGTTCGCCGACTTCCAACCAACCGTTGCGCGCGGGCAAGGGCTGGCTGTACGAGGGCGGCATCCGCGAACCGTTGGTCGTGCGCTGGCCCGGCGTGGTGCCCGCCGGGTCCGTCAACGACACGCCGGTTTCCAGCCCGGACTTCTATCCCACGTTGCTCGAGGCCGTCGGCCTCGCCCCGATGCCGGCGCAGGATCGGGATGGGAAAAGCTTCCTGCACGCGCTGCGGACGGGCAAACGCGGGGCAGGGCACGCCCTGTTTTGGCATTACCCGCATTACGGCAACCAAGGAGGCGCACCCGGCGCGGCGGTCGTCGACGGCGACTGGAAGCTCATCGAATGGTCCGAGGATGCCCGGGTGGAGTTGTTCAACCTGAAGGACGATCCCGGCGAGCGCCGCGATCAGGCTTCCGCGCAGCCCGGGCGGGTCCGCGCCTTGCGCGGCAAACTGCACGCATGGCAGCGGGACGTGGGCGCGCGGGCCTCGACGCCCAATCCCCGCTACGATCCGTCCAAACCGGATGGACGGCGCTGACGTCCCGCGCACCGGACCACCGGCCTTTGCCCATGGGGCCGGCGGGGGTTCGGGCTCGCGCGCCCGGGCCGTCGCGCGCCATGGTCCGGGCCGTGAAACTCGTCGCCTTGCTCAGTTCCCTGCTGGCGACCCTCGACGATTCCCATGGGATCCCGGCGCGACCCGTTCCGGGGCGCAATCCCGTGATCCTGGTCCACGGCATCCATTCGGATTCCCGCGACATGACCCGCATGGCGCATGCCCTTCGCCGGGAGGGTTGGGAGGTTTACGCGCCCAACCTCGCGCCCGCGGACGGACGGGTTGGTCTGGACCGATTGGCGTCGCAACTGGCCGTCTACACGGAGCGCACGCTGGCGGGGCGCCGGTTTGACCTGGTCGGGTTCAGTATGGGCGGGCTCGTCGGTCGGTACTACCTGCAGCGACTCGGCGGCATGGAGCGCGTGGATCGATTCGTGACGATTGCCTCGCCGCACCACGGCACGGTCATGGCGAACCTGAATTGCGGGGCCGGTGGTCGGCAGATGCGTCGTGGCAGCGACTTCCTCCGCGATCTGGAGCGCGATGCCGAACGCCTGTGCGGGGTGCAATTCACATCGTTCTATACGCCGCTCGACCTGATCATAATACCGGCGGGTAGTTCCGAGATGCCGGAAGCTTCCAACATCCGCATCTGCGCGGCCACGCATCCGTCCCTCATTTTGGAAAAGCGCTGCATCCGGGCCGTGGCGAAGGCGTTGCTTGCCGAGTGCCATCGCCATCCGGGCAAGGTCCCCGCCGCGATCGAGCCATGACCCTGCGGAGACCCTGCGGACTTCGGTCCAGGGGACCGAGGCCAGGAATCAGGCGGCCAACGAAGTCGCCACCAGGATCCGCCGCGATACCGAAACCTTGGTGGCGGAATGCGAGGCATCATTGCGCGAGCAAACCGCCACCCTGTGCGAGGAGATGCTTCACAGCATCGGCTCCTCGGAAACCGGGGTTCACCAAAAGACCCTCAACCGGCTGGTCCGCCTCATCGACCAGTTCAAGCAGATGAACCTCGCCAACGACACGGCGATGGAACGTCAGTTCGAAAACGTCCGCCGGGAACTCTTGGGCCGCACGGCCACAGAATGCCGGGAAAGTGCCTTCGCCAAGACCCAACTCGTCCAAGGACTCTCCAAGCTCCGCGACCAGGCCAAGCAACTCGCCACCGTGGATTCCAAGGCCCTTGTCGATCGCTTCGGCCATTGGCCTCGAAGCGGTGGCGGCGGGGGCGCGGGTGATCGCGGGCGGGAATCGGCGCGGGGCGTTGTTCGAGCCCACGGTGATCGTGGACGTGCCACGGAATTGCCGGATGGTGGTGGCGGAAAGTTTTGGGCTGTTGGCGCCGGTGCTGGTGGTGCGCGACCTCGACGACGCGCTCGAACTGGCGGACTCGACCGCCTACGGACTCAGCTCCGGGGTCGTGACCACGAATCTGGACAGCGCGTTCTGGGCGATCCGGACCCTGCGTTGTGGAACGGTGAACATGAACGAGGTGCCGGGATTCCGGGTGGAGAGCAGCCCGTTCGGCGGGATCGAGGACAGTGGTCTGGGAATCAAGGAAGGCGTCATCGAGGCGATCAAAGGCTATAGCATCGTGAAAACGTTCAGCCTGCCTTGGTAAAGGCCGTCACGGCCTGGACGCAATGGTCACTGCGTAATCCTCCACTTCACCGTCCGGCGCCGCAAACATCGGGGTCGGGAATCCTTTCGTCGTGAACCGAAACCTCGCGAACGTCGGCCCCGTCCTGGCCGACTCCGGCACGTTGAACCCGACCGTGTTCTTGCCGGCCTTCAGGGGATACGAACCTCCTGGATGGAACGGGATCGCGCCGACGATGCTTTCATTCGGGGCGGACTCGACCTCGTAACCGCGGAAGGCACCGTCCTGATTGTAGTCGATCCAGGCATCGAGGAATCCGTCCGTGGAGGCGGTGACCTCGATGAATGCCTGGCTGCCGGGAACCAACGGGGTCGTAAACACCACGCCATCGTCGTCATTCCCAGCGACGTCCTTGTCGTCACCGTCCGCGTTGGACGTCGGTTGGCCCGTCGACTCAGCGTCGATCCGGGTGCCAAGATGGACTCCGGGCATGAGTTGATGCGCTGCCGCATCGATCCCGATCGTCCCATAGCTTGCGGGGGCATCGCCGTAGTCATAGGGCACCGCCTCCGGCACCACCGGTCCGGACTCGATGATGCGGAAAAAGCGATGGTCCTCGCCGGGAATCAGAGGCAACGCGATTTCCCCCAGTCCACCGCCCAAAAAGACCCATGGACCCTCGGGATCGTGCGCGGTCTCGAGATAGCCGGTGACCGCCGGAAGATGCAACCCGCGCCCGTTCGGCGGCACAGGATCGAGGACGGGGAGCGGAATCCCGTCATAGCGATTCAAGATGAGGACTTCAATCGGGTCCGTCCGGCTCAGCACCGCGTTCCCGGCGTTCGCCAGGCGGAACGAGAACCGTTCCGTAATCTCGTGAATCCCATCGTCGAACGCATAGATCGTGTAGGTGGCCTCCGTCTTGCCAGGCCCGAAAACGACGCGGCTCGGTGACGTCCGGACGTCGTCTTCATTGGCCGATCCGTCGAGTGTGTCGAAATTGAGCCACACGTCCACCGTCGAGATCCCGGAAACGTCGCCGGACCGTTCCAGAATCAGATCGAACTGCGCGCCTTCCAACAACTGGATGTTGGTCAGCAAGCCCGTCTTGGGCGAGATGCCAATCCGCGTGGTCACCACCTGGTCCTCCACGGGATACTTCGGGTTGGATTCGGACGTATCCCCGTTCGAATGATGGGCAAGGGCACCGACCCAATAGATCCGGTCCTTGTCGGGTGCGAGCAAGTTGAACTGCACCGTCTGAGTGGTGCCGGTGCCGGTCACGCGCACGTGCCCGTCAGGGCCGCGCAGATCGTTCCCGTTGTCGTCCTTCAGGACCAGAAACACCTCCATCTCATACTCGACGTCCGCCGTGCCCGTGAACTCCAGGGTGCCCGTGACCACACCGTCCGTATTCACGGCCGAGGTGATGACCGGCTTGTTCTGGTAATGGTTCGGACCCGGGGGAAACAACGTGGGGTCGTGGTTCTCGGTGGGCCCGTCAAAATTGAGATCGACGGCCAACGCGGACGTGGTGATGAACTCCGGCACGTAGATCCGATTTCCGGTGCCCCCGGTCACGACAAACGGTGGGACCGGCCCGGAGCTGATGAAATTGGGCGCCCGGACCCCGAAGGAGTTCCGATCGCCAAGGGATATCCGCACCCCGCCCTTCGCGTTCTGCGCTGTCGGGAGTTCCGCCGGGGACGACGGAACGAGGAAGTTATAAGTCTCGCCATCGGTGCCCGGTGGCGCGTAGACGCCGGCGTTGAGATGGTCGATCTGGTTGTCATTGGCCGGGTCGCCAATCGTGCTCCCGAAGGAGCCGGCCAATTCGATGGCATACCCCGTGTTGCCGGAAATCCAATTCCCGTGGGCCAGTCCCAATGGATCGGCAGCCCCGTCGGACAGACGCGCACCCCGGCGGGCCGTCGGCAGGGGCTCCTCGGGTCCCCCGATGGAATTATACCGGGCACCGAGGAGGGAAATCCCGTTGCCTTGATTGCCGAGGACATGGGTCCCGGTGGTGTCGAGGCCGATGAGGTTGCCCTGGATCACGTTGTTGCTGACCGAGGCACCGACGAGCGCAATGCCCGCGGCCAGGTTGGCGCAGATGACATTGCCGCGCCGGGGCCCCGCGCCACCGATCCAGTTGTCGGTGGCCGGGGGACCGAGCTGGATTCCCCCGTTGATGAACCCCCCGCCGTTCGGCCGCGGGAGCCGGCCGGTGATGTCGAGGCCGACCCAGTTTCCCTGGATGACATTGCGTCGCCCGCTGATCGAGATTCCTCCGCCGTGGTTTCCGGAAGCGATGTTGCGCTGGCCTGGTTCGGGTCCCCCGACGCGGTTGCCGTCGCCCGCGACCCCGATTCCCGAGTTGCCATTGGCCTGGATCGTGGACCCATCGGGACCCAGCCCCACCAGATTGCCGAAAACGGAATTCGACGAACTCAGGATGATGACCCCGTTGGCGAGGCCGCCGATGACATTGCCGGCGCCGCCCGCCGTGCCGCCAATGACATTGAACGAGGTGTTGGTCGCGATCTGGATTCCGGAGGGGAGGGTTTCCTTGGTCGCGGTCCCGTCGGATTTCAGGCCCACCCAGTTCCCGAGCACGGCGTTGTTGGAGGAACCGGCACCCGTGATCCGGAGACCGGGGCGAGAAAAGCTCGGGACAATGAGGTTGCGCTGTTCCACTGCCGTGCCCCCAACCGTATTGCCGGGGGCATCCACGATCCCGACGCCCCCTTCGCCGCCCGCGACACGGATCAATCCCGCCCGGTCGAAGCCGAGGGTATTTCCCATCACCCGGTTGCCGGTACTGGCGGAGCCGGTGATCAGGATGCCGTCGCCGCCACAACCGCCGATGACATTGCGGTCGTTGGGTAGGACACCGCCGATGACATTGTCGAACGAGTTCGAGATCAGGACACCCGAGCCGTGGACCTGGACGGGGTTGACGAGTGCCGTCACGACGCCATTGGCGGGCACGCCGATGTGGCAGCCGACGATCCGGTTGCCATGGCCGCCGCCGATTTCGATGGCATTGCCGGGTTCGATGAGGACGCCGTTGTCATTCGAATAGATGGCATTAAAGGCCAGACCGCGGAGGGTGCAGTCGGAGGCGTTGATCCGGAGGAGCCGGGTGGGAGAATCGGACGCCCGGTTGCTGGCGCGGATAGTGACGAGGGGGAGGCCGGCGTAGCCCGTCTGGGTGGAACCATCAAGCAGGACGGCCTCGGTGATCTCGGGAAGATCAGTGGGGATCGTGATGGTGTAGAATTTCACCGCCGAGATGTGGAATTCGATGACATCGGGCCCTGGATTGGCATTGGCATCGAGGAGGGCCTGTCGGAGCGAACCGGCACCCTGATCCGCGTTGCTCGTGACGGAAAAGACGGCCGCACGGAGCGACGGAACAAGGAGGGCCAGCGTCAGGGAAAGCAGGCGTGGATTCATGGTTGGAGAGAATCGGAAGCCCTCCCGCATTACCACGGCGAAGACCCCCTGTCGAATGCCCGATTGCGCCGCGGGATTTCCACGGGACCCGATCGACCCTGTGGACGATCCGGGTACAAACCAGTTCCTTGGACCTGCCGGAACCGGTTCAATCGGCGCCGGCCATGGGACTGAGCGAATTCGCTGCTCGCGTGCTGTTCTCGGATTCCCTTGAGAGCCCGAGGGGGTCAGTCCTTACTTTTGACACTCGTTGGTGGTGGGACCGCATCGGTACCAACGGCCCCGTCCCGCCCCGTGGCAAGCGCTTGCCAACAGGGTCGGAAGCGGTTGCGCCATTCAGGACTGACGCTCTCCGACTTCTAGGGTTTGCCGTTCTGCGGCCCCGGAATGACCGGCGGGTGAATGGGCATGGAGTGCGCGCGCTCCGCGTGGTATATGGAAGTGAGTTCCTCGAACGCTTTCTTCAGCGTTTCCCCCCGCAGCTGGCCTTGGGTATCCAGCAACTCCCGGTCGATCAGCGCCCGGAGATACAGGATTCGCCATCGCCACGCCTTCCGGGCCCGGGGCGTCATTTTGTTGGCGGACTCGTCCAGCAACCGGAAGGCCTCCCTGGCCTGGGGCCCGATCTTGTTCCGCTGGTGGTTCGCCTCGAGCAGCGTGATCGCCCTGGCGACCGGTTCCACGATGTCGGGCGAGAATTCATAGGCCACGTATTCCCGGACCGTTTCCGTGGTGGAGCGGTTTCCATCCCAGTACAGCTGGCTGCAGATGGCCTTGTTCAGGTCCTCGTAGATTCCCTCGGAGTAGGGGAAACCCCCGGAGAGCTTCCGCTGCGTCTGGTTCCAGAGCCCTTGCAGGCGTTCCGGCAGGGGGTTCGCGCCGTAGCCACCCCAAGGGTGCTGTCCCCACATGCTGATCTCCGGAAAGTTCAGCAGGGGAAGTCCGCCGGGAACACCCCGGTCGATCGGATAACGCGGGAAGTCCTCGTGCGCGTCCGCCAGGATGTAATTGGCCCAACTTGTGTCCGTCGCGAGAAACCGCGAGAGCCCGTCCCATTCGCCCACGGGCGGGGTATCGAAAGTCCACGTCGAAAGGACCACCTGGATCCCGGGGTATCGGTCGCGCGCGATCCGCGAAAGATCGCGGCCAAGGGTCGGAAACCCGCGTGCCCCCCAGGGCCAGCAATTCGTGCAGCCGCAACCGCCTTCGTCGTAGGGCCAGAATTCGACGGCATCGAGCCCGATGCCGGCGAATTCGTCCATCAATCGGCCCCAGTCCTTCAGGAGCAACGCGTGCGCCCCGGGATGGCTGGGGCAGAGGTTCACCCCGAAATCCCCGCGGCGGTGCAAGGGGTCCGGAACGGGCACGCGAAGAAACTCGCGGGGAGTGGACTTGAAACCGTCGTTGCCCGCGATCAGCGACACCTTGAGCCCGGCCAACTTGGCCCCGTGCATGAGTTCCCGGAGGCGCCCAAGCGCCTTTGCGGCTGCGGGATCATCGAATCCCTGGAAGTGCCAGCGTGGAAAGGTGACTTGCAGGTGGTTGACGCCCCACAATGCCAGTTCGTCCAGATATCCCCGGACCGCCTCGATCGGCGCCTCCTCGTAGTAGTTGCCGAAGTGCGTGGCGAAATAAATTCCCCGCACCGGTGAGGCCGGTCTGGCGCTGCCCCGCCACGACCCGGGTGTGAAACCTCCCCCGTCGTATCGGGAGGTTCGCAGGAATTTGCCCACGCCGTAGATCAGTCCCCGCTTGTCCCCACCCGCGATGCGGATCCCGCCTCCCGGGGAATCGCCGATGCGGTATCCCTCGACTCCGATTGCCGGATCGACCGAGAGCCCGATCTGCAGATTCGCGGCGGCGGCGTTCGTGAAGGCAGCCTCGCATCGATCGGTGATTTGCCGGGCAAGGATCCGGCCGGCATCCTCGGCCCCCGTTCCCGGCTCGGGTGGCAGGGCAATGTGGATGGATGGCACGGGCAACGCACTCGCATGGAGGGTCCATGCCAAGAAGATGCACGCCACGGGGCGGACCATCATGGCCCGGGAGAGCCAGCTCGCGGTGGGGTGCATCGCCGGGGCCGTGGCCGCGGCGAGACGGACTTGGACCGATGTGGCCCCTGCGTTTTCACGACGATTGATTCTCACGGACATATCGCCAGCGCTCGAAATGAGATCGGAAACGCCATGGCCGGACCTGATACATCGCAGGAAAGCAAAGCAATCGGAAACCCCCTGCGGTTGCCGGCCCCGAGGGGGGGCAGTCCGCGCTTTTGACGCTCGGTTGGCGCCGGAACCATGGCTGCAACGACGGCCCCGCCAACACGGGGCCGAAGCGGCTGTGTCAATAGTGAGGACTGACCCCTGCTGACTGCTGACCTTGCGCGGCGGTCGCGCACCAGACAGGGTGCATGACGAAAATGTGAAGAGAGACGAGTTTGCTCTTCTTTTTTGTCCATATGTAACTAGCGTTCTAGTTACTAATGAGCAAACCGCCGCAATCGCTCGCAAATCTTCTCG
>WBXI01000093.1 GCA_008933025.1 Verrucomicrobiota bacterium | reverse complement strand
CTTCAACTGGGCGTCGTTGCCGGCGAGGATCATCTGGTTGCTCTCGGGTTCCTCGATCATGAGGACCTCGGACGTGCCGAGGTCGGGCTGGCTCTTGATGCGGTCGGCGTAGAGTTGGCGGACGCGGGGCACGAGGGTGGTGGCGCGGCCCTGGCGGAGGGTGATCACCTTCATGTGGCGCTCGGGTTGGTCGCCGAGCGACTGGTCGAGCTGCTCGATGATGAGGGAGACGCCCTGCAATTCCTTGGGGTCGCCGGTGACGATGAGCGTGCGGGTCTTGGCGTCGACGGAGACGGTGGCGCGTTTCTGGGCGCGGCCGAAGGCGTCGTAGCGCACCAGGGACGTGCCGAGGATCTCGGCGACCTTGTCGGGGTCCGCCGACTTGATCTTGAAGACGCGGGCGGACGAACTCTGGGCACTGGTGCGGTCGAGTTTGCGGACGATGCCCTCGACGACGGCGAGTTCGTTGGTGTCGCCGACGAGGATGAGCCGGTTGCCGCCGGTGTCGGGCGTGATGAGGGTGTCGGCGGTCTCGGGGCCGAGGCGGGACTTGGCCTCCTCGGTGTAGAGCGTGCGGACGGTGGTGGCGAGTTCGACGGCGGTGGCGGTGCTGAGATCGATGATGCGGGTCTCGCGGGTCTGGGCGCGGGGTTTGCCGGCGCCGAGTTGGGAGATGATGGCCTCGATCTGTTTCAGGTGATCGGCCTTCCCGGAGACGATGAGACGGCCGCCCTTGGCGTCGGCGACGATCTGGGCGTCGGCCGGATCGGTGTCGGTGCGGTCCTTCCAGCGGTCGGTGTAGAGCTGCTGGACGATGGGGAGGAGCCGCGCGACGTCGGCGGCGGAACCGACGTCGAACGTGCGGGTCTCGCGGGGCGCCTGGGAGGCGTCGGCGGCGACGCGGAGCTGGGAGACGAGCGACTCGAGGACCTTGAGTTGGTCGGGGCGGGCGGTGACGAAAAGGCGGCCGGTCTTGTTGTCGCTGACCAACTGGGCGTCGGCGGCGCCGAGCTGCGGGTTGGAGGCGACGCGGTCCCTGTAGAGTTGCTGGACGAGCGGCATGACGCGCTGGACCTCGGACAACCGGCCGAGGTCGATGGCGAGGGTTTCGCGCGCGGGCTGCGGCTGGCTGGAGAGCGTTTCGACGATCTGCCGGACGGTGGCGGCCTGGTCGGCGGTCCCCTGGACGAGGATGCGGTTGCCGGCGGCGTCGGGGTAGAGCGTGGCGGGCTTCTGGGTGCGGCCCTGCGATTGCTCGGCGTAGATCTGGGTGACCTTCGGGAGGAGTTCGGTGGCGGTGGAATTCTTCAACTCGACCGGATGGAGCTCGCGGGCGACCTGGTCGGGGCTGGCGTCGAGGGAGGCGATGGCGGCCTCGACCTGGGCGAGGACGGCGGGCGGGGCGAGGACGAGCAGGCGGTGCGAGGCGGGCTCGGGGGTGATGCTGAGGAGGCCGTTGGTGTTGCGGCCGGGATTCTGGGCGGCGAAGACCTTCTGGACGAGGGCGGCGAGCGTCTCGGCGTCGCCCTTCACGTCGAAGATGCGGAGGACGCGTTCGCGCGCGGCGGTGCCGCCGCCGGTGTCGCCGTCCAGCTTCTCGATGACCGACTCGGCGTCCTGGAGATCGCTGCGGGTGCCGGAGACGATGAGGGAATTGGATTTGTCGTCGGGGGTGACGGTGACGCGCTTGATGGCCTGGCCGCGGGCGTCGTAACGCACCATGGCCTGGGAGACGATGGGGGCGAGGACGGCGGCATCGGCGGTGTTGAGCTTGAAGACGCGGGCGCCGGGGGCCTGTTGGGGCGCGTTGTCGAGGCGTTGGACGATGCCGGCGACCTGCTCGATCTCCTCGCGGGCGCCGGTGACGATGAGGCGGTTGGCCGCGAGATCGGGAACGATGCGGGTGGGGGAGACGTAGTCGGCGCCCCGCTGGTCCCTGAGGAGTTCGGCGAAGAGAGTGTTGACCATCGGGGCGAGGGCGCTGGCGTCGCCCGATTTCAACTCGAGGATGCGGAGTTCGCGGGGGCCGGCATCGGCGCGGGTGTCGAGTTGCTGGACGAGTTTCGCGGCGGCATCGACGGCGGCGTGGTCGCCGGTGACGACGAGGCTGTTGCTGCGGGCGTCGACGAGGACCCGGACCTGCTGGGACTGGGCGTTGAGGCTTTTCTCGAGGAGTCCGACGAGGTCGGCGGCGGACGCGGTGCGGAGGCGGATGACGCGGGTTTCCTCGCGGGCGCCGGATTTCCCGGCGGGATCGAGTTGGCGGACGATGGACTCGACGCGGGCGATTTCCCGGTCGGAGCCGCTGACCATGATGCGGTTGGCCTTGGTCTCGGCGATGAGGGTGGCGGGGCCGCCGGCGGGGTCGGGTTGGCCGCGGAGTTGTTCCTGGTAGAGCTGGGTGACCAGCGGGACGAACTCGGCGGCGGTGCGGGAGAACAGGTCGACGCCGCGGAATTGGCGGGGGGCGGCGGTGGCCGCGGACACGTCGAACTGTTTCACGAGCGAGCGGATGCGCTCGAGGTCGCCGGCGTCGGCGAGGACGATGAGTTGTTTGCCGGTGGGATCGGGGAGGATGGAGGGCGCGGACTGGCCGGGCTTGCCGAGTTGGCCGGCGAGTTGGGTGACGAGGGGGATCATCTCGGCGGCGGACTTGGCCTGGAGGGGGATGACGGCGAGTTCGCGGCCGGTGGCGGCGGGGGCGATGTCGACGACGGCGACGACCTCCTCGAGCTCCTTGATCTGTTCGTCGGTGGCGGTGACCAGGAGGCGGTTGTTGGGGGCGTCGGCGACGACGGACGGTTTCGGGACGGCGGAAAAGCGGCGGTCCGAGAGCCGTTCGTTGAGGAGGCTCTGGATGCCCGGCAGCGCGGTGTCGGCCCGGGTGTTGCGGAGGGTGACGACCTTGAGGCGGCGGGATTTGACCTGGGTTTGGTCGGCGCGGAGTTGGCGGACGAGTTCCTCGATGCGGGCGATGTGGTCCTTGCTGGCGGTGACGATGAGGCGTCCGGATTCCGCATCCGCGAGGATCTTGGCGTGGGCGACGGTGCCGGCGGTGCCGTCGGAAGTCTGGTTGCGGTAGAGTTGCTCGACGAGGGGTTGGAGACGCCGGGCCTCGTCGGGCGAGCCGACCTCGATGAACTTGGTCTGGAGCGCGGTGGGCTGGCTGGTGCCGGTCTCCAGTTGGGAAACGATGTCGGTCGCGGTCTGGAGGTCGCCGGGGGTGCCGGTGACGACGACGCTCTGGCTGCCGGCGTCGAAGCTGACGCTGGCGGTGGTGGCGGCCTGGCCGTCCTTGCCGCGGCGGGTGAGGGCCTGGCGGACGATCGACGCGACGTTGGTGGCGTCGGTGGCGCGGGGGCGGAAGATGCGGGTGAGTTGGATCGACTGCGAGCGGTTGGGGACGACGGCGCCGTCGCCGGGGCGGGGAGCGGTGCCCTGGATGCCCTTGTCGATGCGGGAGACGAGTTGGTCGATCTGCTCGAGTTGGCCGGGGATGGGGGCGGCGACGATGATGCGGTTCTGGGCGGCATCGGGGATGACGCGTGCCTTGGTGGCGGCGGTGGCGGCGGTCTCGTTGGGGCCGGCGACGCCGGGGATGGCCTGGCGGATGAGATTGGCCAGATCCTCGGCCTTCATCGACTGCGGGTAATAGATGCGGACGTCGCCGCCGGCGCCGTCCTTGTCCTCGAACTTGTTGACGAGTTCCTCGGCGAGGGCGAGGCGGTCGGGGGGCCCGAAGAGGAGGAGGGTGCGGGAGGCGTCGTCGTAGACGGCGGTGATGTAGTCGTTGGGATCGGGCGGGAGGACCTCGAGGGCCTTGGAACTGGGATTGATCTGGGTGCGTTTCGGGGCGGTGGCGATGCCGAAGGTGCGGTTGAGCAGGTCGGCCACGATGGCACCGGAGGCGTGCACCAACGTGTAGGTCTTCATCTGGCGGTCCGCGGACTGGGCGGTGCCGATGGTGGCGAGAAGGGTCCGGACCCGCTGGATGTTGGCGAGGCGGTCGGTGATGACGAGTCCGCGGCCGCGGGCGAGGGGGAGGACGGACCCGCCGGTGGACAACATGGGGACGACGGAGTCGGCGACCTCCTTGGCGTCGAGGTTGGCGACGTCGAGGACCACGGTGACGACCTCGCCGGGGCGCGCGTCGCCGGTGTTGTCGGTGCCGCGGAGGATGCGGAGGGGCGCGGCGGGGAGTTCCTTGAAGGGGACGACGCGGAGATTGTTGCCATCCTCGACGAGCGTGACGCCCTTGGTGGCGAGCATCTGGTTGAGGGTGTCGAGGGCCTCGTTGTAGGAGTAGGCGTTGGGGTCGTCGTAGGTGAGGGTGCCGGTGAGATTGGTGCTGGCGAGGAGTGCCTTGCCGGCCATCTGGGCGAACCGTTCGACGACGTCGGAATAGGGAATGCCGTCGAATTGGAAGCGGATGCCGCGGGTGGGCGCGGCATTGGTCCGGGCGGCGGTGCCGCCGACGACGATCTCGGTCCGGGCGGCGTTGGTGGGGGACGCGGCCTGGCGGGCGTGGACAACGGCGGCGGTGGCGGCGGCGAGGGAGGCACCAACGAGGGCCAGTCGAAGCGTTTTCATGGGTACGGGAAAGGAGCGGGGTGAAAGTCGGGGTCAGGGCTTGGCGGCGAGGCCGGGAGGGAGTTCGGCGGCCGCGAGTTTGCGTTTGTCCGCGAGGGTGCGGCCACGTTCGATGGCCCAGTAATCGGTGCCGATCCTGAGGATCACGCGGCTGTAGGACTGGAGAAGGGCATTGTCCGGCCGCGGCAACGGCCGGTAGTCGACGAGGGCGATGACGCCGCCCGCCAGTTCGTCGCCCGGCCGGAACCTCAGGGTCTTCTGGCCGGCGAGATCGCGGACGTGGATCTCCGGTTGTCCGTCCCATTCGGAGAGGGAAACGACCCGGAAATTCTCGGGGCCGGGCGGGACGCCGGGTCTCGAGAACGGCGCGGCGGGCTGGCCGGGTTGCGGCGGCGTCGCGGGCCGCCGCATGTAGGGACGGAAGATGTCGCGGGAGACGATGCTGTTGAGGAGGTGCCGCGCGGGGTCCTCGAGCGTGGCGGTGGCGACGAGGTTGGTGCGTTGGACCTCGGGGGCGGGATCGACCACGAGGGTGAGGTAGCTGAAGCGGGCGCGGACGGTGCCGGGGACCTCGCCGGCGGCGATGGAGAGGTTTTCGGTGCGGTGAACCCAGGGGGTGCGGTCGAGGAGGTAGAGCAGGTTGACGATGTTGGTGAGGGGGCCGTCGCCCTGGACGTTCCAGCCGATTTCCTTGGCGCCCCTGACGGTGTTCCGGCTGACGGGCGTGCGGGTGAAGCCGGTCTCGCGCAGGCCGGCGGCGAGGATCTGGCGGGTGAGCATCTCGCCGGAGCGCGCGCCGGCCTCGTCGACGGTGTCGGCGAAGGTGCGTCGCACGACCTCCCCGAGGCGTTCCTCGGCGGCGAAATACGCGCGGCGTTGGGTCTGGATCTTGCCGATCTTCTCCCGGGCGACGCCGATGCGTTTGTCGAGGTCGCGGAGGGGCGCGATGACGATTGCCCGGACCCCGAAGGCGAGGAGGGCGAGCCCGACGACACCGCCGACGATCCCGGCGAGGAGTTTTTCGCGGGCGTTCATCCCCTGGCCCTCCGGTAGGCGGCGGGATCGGCCGACACGTCGTCGATCGGGCGCGGCGGGGGTTTCACCTGGTGGAGGTCGACGCGGAGTTTTTCGGGGACGGCGAGTTCGACCGTGGAACGGAACTCGTAGCCGAAGCGGTCGGCGCCCGGGGTGATGGCGAGGGGTTTGACGTCGTAACCGGCGGCGCGGAGTTGTTTCTCGAGGCGCGCGAGCGTCTCGCCGCTGCGGGCCTGGACGTCGAGGCGGATGCCGCCGTTGCCGCCGATCGAGACCGACTTGACGTAGATCTCCTCGCTGGGGGGCACCACCGAGGCGAGGTAGGCGACGTGTTCGAGCCAGTCGCGTCCGCCTTTGATCCATCCGTCCACGACGGCGGTTTGCTGGATGAGTTTGCGGTACGTGGGGGCCTTCTTCTCGGCGTCGGCGAGTTCGGCCAGGGTGGCGGCGAGGACGGCGGCACGGCGTTGGACGAGGGTGGTGCGGAGGGCGAGGACGGCGAGGGCGACACCGACCGTGGCGGCGATCCCGACGACGATGCGGATGCGGCGCAGGTTGCGCGGCACGGGCGGTCGTTTCGGCGCGAGGAAATCGATGGGCAGGCCGGAGGGGTCGACGGCCGCGATGGCGAGGCCGATGGCCCCGAGCGCGCCGAGGGCGGCTCCGGAGGCGTCGGCCGGCAACTGCAGCGCGGTGGCCGGATCGGCGACCTGGCAGGGGAGGCCGAGGCGGGACGCGAGGGCCTCGGCGAGTTCCGGTTCGTTGCCGGTGGCGCCGGCGACCAGGACGAGCCCGAGCGGCGGATGGGTGGCGTCGCCCGCGTAGCCATGGATGCTGCGGACGACCTCGATGACGGCGGCGGCGGTGGGCGGGGCGGACTCCGCCGGGGGTTTGAGCGTGGTGCCGCGGCTGAAGAGCAGGGCGCCACCCGCCACGACCTCGATGCCGACGTCGTCGGGACGCAGGGTGACCAGCGCGCAGGCGGAAGTGCCGTCGTCGGGATGCAGCGCGGCGACCGAACGGGCGTTGCCGGCGGGGAGCAGTCCGAGTGCGGCGAGCCGGAAACCGGCGGCCTCGGCGAGGCGCGTGTGAAACGCCACTTCGTCGGCCTTCACCGCGGCGACGAGCACGTCGAGCCTCGACGGCAACGCTTCCGGGACGGGGCCGGGCGCCGCGTCGTCGCCGGACGGCGTCGGCGCCGGGACAGGCGCGGGCAACTCGCGGCAGATCTGGAAATCCACGACCGCCTCCTCGGTCCGGAACGGCAGTTCCTTCGATGCTTGGAAATGGACGAGCGACGCGAGTTCCCCGGCCCCGACGCCAGAGGGAAGGACGAAGTCGCGGAGGACGACCCGCGCGCGGGCAACGCCCATGACGACGGCGCCGGGCTTCCATTTGAGCGCTTCCAGCGCGCGGCCCACGGCCTTGCCGACGACGGTGGCGTCGGATCGGTCGGCATCGGCGGGGAACTCCAGCGGGATGGCGGCGACGCGGGCGATTTTGCCGCCCGTGCCCGCCATGGCGGCGCGGAGGGTCGTGCCGTCGATCTCGAGTGCGGTGGCCTGGGGCGGCGTTCGCGGGCGGCGTTCGCGGGCGAACGGCAGGCGCGAGGCCAATTCCTTGAGTTGGCGCGTGCGGTCAGCCATTTGAAAATCCTCGGGCATCATTGCCGGTTGGGCGCGCAAACGCAGCCTCGCCGTCGGTCTTTTTCGCGTCGCCTCCCGGCTTGAACGGGAGGCCGAGGCGCGTGATGTCGCGCAGTTCCACGATGCGCGGTTCCGGCCCGGCGACGTCGATCGACACCGACACCATCCGGAACCGGCCGGAGGGGATGCCGTAGCCGAGGACCTGGAAGCGGAACTGGGCGCTGCGGGCGGTGAGGAAGGGGGCGACGGCCTTGAATTGCGCCGCGTCCAACAGTCCCTCCTGGTAAATCCATGCGGGGGTCGCCCGCCGTTCCGGGGAAATGCCCGCGCGCGACGACACGATCGTTTCCGCCAGCGAAAGGTCCACGCCGGGCAAGGTCGCGAGCACGAGCGCGCCCGCCGTGTTGATGTTGATGCGGCCTTCGTGCCGCCCGGTGCTGTCCGTCGTGCACAGGTCGAGCACCAAGGGCAGGTTCTCCTTGGTCACCCCCGACGGGATCTCCGTTTCCACCCCGTTGGCGTCCTTGGCGTGGACGGTGGCCTCGAGGGTGTCGGCGGGGTGCGGGAGTTTCATGTGGGCGGCGCGCACGGCGGCGACGTATTCCGCGAAGGCCGCCGGAAGTTCCGCGGGCAGTGGATCCTCGGGATCGTTGAGATCGGTGCGCCGTCGGCCGGAGGCCGCCCGGTCGGGATCGTACGAGCCGACGGTGAGGTATTGCGCCATGCCGTGGTCGAGTCGCCCGTCCTTGTTGTCGGGCGGGAACGTCTCGTCGCCGTCGTCCTCGTTGGCATCGAGTCGGCCGTTGCGGTTCGCGTCCTCGCCCCGCAGGAGGGACCACGGGAAACCCGGGATGCCCGCGAGTTCGTCCAGCGACGCGAGCGGGCCGTGGCGCGACACGACCGCGGACGGATCGGTTTCGCCCGGCGCGCCGTCGGCTATTGGCTCGGGCGCGGCGCCATCCGCCGGCGGTTCCGGCGCGACGGGGGCATCGGTCTTCGGGACCTTTCCGGAGGCCGGCCGGGGAAGGCCTACGAATTGCCGGAGGGCGCCCGCCATCGCGGGGGTCATGCGGGGGATGCGCTCGAGATCGCAACCGCCGGGGTGATTGACGTTCACGCACGCCGCCTCGTCGGACAGGCCGTGCCGCACTTCGAAGGTATCGTCGCTCGTGGACGGCGAATAGACGGTGAAGAACCAGCGGTCGGCCCCGTCGTCGGCCACGGGTCGGTCGCGGAACAGCGACGGGTTGTCCTCCCAATCCGTCGAACCGACCGGGGCAGCGGCGGCGACGCGCAGGGCCTCGCGCACGCCGCTCATCGCGGCCGACCACGCCTGCTCGGAGCCAAGACCGGCACCGACCGCGGTCTCCTCGGCGCCCGACCGGTACATGAGGCTCAGCGTCACCATCGACAGCAACAGGACGAACACCAACACCGCGAGGAGGACGAATCCCCCGCGTCCGGCGCGCCCGTCGGGGCGGTATGGGTGGCCCGTTGTCATTCGGGGTTCAGGGGGGGGATGGATCGTCCATGGCCTCGTCGGCCGGGTGTTTGGACGCGATCCCGGTGGGGAGGAACACCACGCAGCGAAAAAGCACGATGCCGGACGCGTCCTGTCCATCGCCGGAAGCGGCGGGGTCGGGGGCGGCGTCGGCGAATTCGACGGGCGTGGACAGGGTGGGTTCGACGGGGTCGGGGCCGAGCACGATTTCGACGCCGGTGGGCGGGGCCCCTTGGTCCCAGGTGGAGGTCCAGGCGGCGCCGGTCCAGTAGCGGAACCGCAGGTGGCGGATGTCCTCGCTCAGGATGGGTTGCGAACGGACGGCGGGCGCGGGGACGGCATTGGTGCCCGCCGGAGCGACGGCGACGGCGTCGGCAGGGACGTCGTTCGTCCGGGGTCCGGCGACGGTCCCGCGCAGCGGTTGCTCGCGCCGGTCGACGCCGACGACCGCGGTGTTGGTGCCTTCCGTGGACTTCACGGCAAAGAACGACACGCGGACCAATCCCATGTTGGTGGATGCCGGGTCGGAAGGAACTCCCCGGACCAGCGAGAGGGAATCCGGTCCGCCGCTGAAGCCGCCGCCCTCGCCGGGCACGGCCATTGCCTCGCGGAGATCGGCGGCAAGCCGTTCGAGGACGAGGCGGATGGCGGTGTTGATCTCCGATTCGCGGAGGATCTGGCCGCGGATTTCGGTGGCCTGCCGGTAGAAGAGCAAGGCCGTGATGAGCAGGCCGGTGGCGATGGTGAGGGCGAGGACGACCTCGACCAACGTGAAACCCCGTTGCGTCGGGAACGCGACGCGATTCGACGGCAGGGAGCGGTCGCGGCGCGGTTTCATGACGCGGTGGCGCGGCCGGCGACCGCGTTGGTGCCACGGCCGGAGTCGAGACGGAGGACTTCGGCGAGGCGGCGGACGATCGGTTGGGTTTGGTGCCGGACGACCACCTCGGCACGGACGAGTCCGGTGGACGTGCCGTCGGATGCCTCGGCGGGCGTCAACTCGACCTCGCACGACCAATCCTGGAACGGCGGGTCCAGCGGGCGCCGGGACATCGACGCGAGGGGCCGGGCGCCGATCTGCATTTCGGCGAGCACGCTGGCGGCGTGGTTCAGGGCCTGGGTCGCGAGTTGCTGGCGGCCGAGGCTCTCGAGCGAGGCGTTGAGCGCGGTGGTGGTGACGGCGGCGACGGCGACGAAAAGGCCGAGCGCGAGCAGGACCTCGAGGAGCACGGCAGCCTGCCGGCGGGCCCGGCCGTGCCGGCGCATCCACCAGTGGACTGTCGCGTGCCGGGTCATTGGCCCGGGGGTCCCGAGACCGGATCCACCGCGGCGGATACCGGTGGCTCGACGGGCGCCGGCGGTTCGTCGCCCGGCGCGACCATCCGGCGTTGCAGCGTGCCGGTCATTCCCGAGAGGCGGACGATCATGCGTCTCGGATCCTCGTCGTCGCGTGCCACCAGAAGGATCTCCGCGTCGTCGCTGGATCCATCCGGATAGAACATCACGGGGGCGGGACCCGATTCCTGGGTCGCGGCGGACCCGAGGGAAACATCCGGGGCGGCCTGGGAAGAAGCGGGGGCATTGGTGGCCGCGTCGGCGGGCAGGACGCGGATCAGGTCGTTGATCTGACCGACCAAGGGAGCGGCGGAAACCACCGGCTCGAATTGCCCGGGCGCACCCAGCGGATCGCGCTCCCAATGAAGGCTGACGCCCTCGGGCTCGTTGGTTTCGGCGGCCTGCGGCAGGACCGGGCCGGAGGCCGTGGCGACGACTCCGGTGGACATCGGGGCGGCGGGCTCGGGTGCACCCGAGAGGACGACCCGGACGGGGCGGCCGGTGCTGGCGGCTTCCGCGCGGGCGAACCGGAACAAGGCCTCGAGCTGGGTGGCGCCCTCGTCGAGCCGCGAGCCCTTGGTCATGGCGTCGAACCCGACGATCACCGCGCCGGCCATCAGCAGGATGATCGACATGACGAGCAGGAGCTCCACGAGCGTGAAGCCCCCGCGCGGCGTGCGGGAATCCTGGTTGTGGGGGCGGGGCGTCATGATCTTGCGGGCGGCGTCCGGAACGGATCCGGCGATTATTTCGGCGAGTTGCCCGTCGCGTTGGCGTCGTTGGTGTCGGTGGCGAGTTTCACGTCGTCGTCGGTGTCCGGTTGGCCGTCGGGGCCGACGGAGAAGAGCTTGTAGGGGAGGGCGCCGGTCTTGTCGGCGTCGGTGGTGCGCTCGGCGAGTTCGTAGCGGAGTTTGTTGCCCCAGGGGTCGTCGAGCTGGGTGCCGGGCTTGAGGTACGGACCCTGCCATTTTTCGCCGAGGCGCTCGTTCTCGAACGTCGGTTTCTTGAGCAGCGCGTCGAGGCCGCCCTCCTGCTCGTTGGGGTAGTGGCCGAGGTTGAGCCGGTAGGTGTCGAGGGCACTGCCGACCTGCTGCAGCATCAACCGGGTGGTGTTCCGTTCCGCGGCCTTTTGCTGCGGGATCATGTACGCCACGAGCGCGGCGGCCAGCATCAGGATGATCACGATGACGAGCAGGATCTCGATCAGGGTGAAGCCGGCGGCTTTCCGGCCGTGCCGAGCCCGGAGTTTTTGGATTTCGACGATCATAAACGGTTGTGACTGAGACTGTGGACGCTAGATCAATCCGCGGCCGCGCGGCAACACCCAAGGCGATTCGCCGCGCAAATGTACCGCGCGACGCACCTTGGCTTTTTCGTGGCAACCCCGTGCCACGAGCGCCTTTCTTGCGGCAGCGGCGTCCATCGGACGCAACCCGCTGCCGGACAAGTCATTTAAATTTTGGCGGCGATCGGGTGCCGCCGTCGGCGGCGGCCGGCGGAAACCCACGGGCGGACTATTTCGAACCGAGGGCGCTGGCCATCGTGAAGATGGGGAGGAGCAGGCCGAGGGCGAGGAAGCCGATGCCGGCGGCGACGGCGCAGAGGATGACAGGTTCGATCAGGCGCACGGCCTGGTCGACCTGCCGGTTGGTGCGGCGTTCGACGGTGTCGGCGATCTGGACGAGGACCTTGTCGAGGTTGTTGGACTCCTCGGCGACGGCGATCATGGCGAGGATCTGGTCGGGGATGAACCCGTCCTCGCTGAGCGGTTCGGAAAGGCGGCGGCCCTCGCGGACGGCCTCGGTGGCGGCGGCGATGCGGTCGGAGAGGATGTGGGATCCGGTGGCATCGCGGCTGATGCGGAGGGCGTGGAGGAGGGGGACGCCGTTGGCGAGCATGGTGCCGAGGATGCGGCAGAAGCGGGTGATGGCGAGGAGGCGGAGGGCGGAGCCGACGACGGGGATCTTGAGTTGCCAGCGTTCGAGGCGTTTGCGGGTGGCGGGATTGCGGAGGGCGGTCCAGAGCCAGAACCCGACGGCACCGATCCCGGCGAGGGCGAGGTACCAATAGCCGCGGACGAAATGGCTGGCGGCGAACATGATTTCCGAGGGCAACGGCTTTTTGGCGTTGGCCAGGAGTGGTTCGAACTTCGGGACGAAGAACATCAGGGCGAGGAACATGACGACCGAGCCGAGGCCGGCGAGGAGCGCGGGATAGATGAGGGCGCCCATGACCTTGCCGCGGAGTTCCTCGAAGCGCTCGATGAAGCCCGCGAGGCTGCGGAGCACCTCCTCGAGGAACGCGGCGCGTTCGCCGGCCTGCACCATGGCGGCGTGCAGGGGCGGGAACACCTCGGGATACAACTTCAGCGTTTCGGTCAGCGATTTGCCCTCGGCCACGAGCCCGCGGATCTCGCGGAGCAATTCCTTCAATCCGGGGGACGGGGTCGATCGCACCAGGCAATCCAGGGCCCGGAGCAGGGGCACGCCGCTGCCGATGAGGTCGGCGAGTTGGCCGTAGAGGGTGCCGAGATCGGCGTTGCGCACCCGGCGTTTCCGGGGAGCGCCCGGGGTTGCCGCGGCGCCGCCCTTGGCGACGACGCTGAC
Organism: Verrucomicrobiota bacterium; assembly: GCA_008933025.1. Taxonomy (GTDB): domain Bacteria; phylum Verrucomicrobiota; class Verrucomicrobiia; order Limisphaerales; family UBA9464; genus UBA6176. Next base: position 2,533 of record WBXI01000093.1, on the reverse strand, counting down.
GGGGAACAACTTCTTTTCCTCGAGTACCCGCAGCACGCCGGCCTCGGTCTCCGCCTCGATGCGTCCCGACACGCGGGCGCCCGACTCGGTCATCGCGGTGTAGTCGAAATCGGCCATGCGCGTGTCCTCAGAGCGCGGTGCAAAGCACCACTTCGTCGGGGGTGGTCGCGCCGGCGATCACCTTGATCCAGCCGTCCTCGCGCAGCAGGCGCAGGCCGGATTCGCGGGCGACGGCGACGATCTGCGGGGAAGGGGCCCGGGCCATGATCTTTTCGGAGATGGCCTCGGTCATGACCATGAGTTCGTAGAGGCCGGTGCGCCCGCGGTAGCCGGTGTTGCGGCAATGGGGGCAACCGGTGCCCCGTGCCAGCATGTGGCCGGGCGGAAGGACGAGGTCGCGCGGCACGTCCGCGGGCGCCGGCACGTAGAGTTCCCGGCACTTCGGGCACACGCGCCGCACGAGGCGCTGGGCCATGGCGCCGATCATGGTGCTGGCGACGAGGAAGGGTTCGAGGCCCATCTCGATCATGCGCATCGCGGCCGACGCGGCGTCGTTGGTGTGCAGCGTGGACAGCACGAGATGGCCGGTCATCGCCGCCTGGGTGGCGGCCCGCGCGGTCTCGAGGTCGCGGATTTCGCCGATCATCACGACGTCGGGATCGTGGCGGAGGATCGCCCGGAGACCCTTCTCGAAGGTCATCCCGACCTGGTGGTTGACCGGGATCTGGTTCACGCCCTGGAGATTGTATTCCACGGGATCCTCGACGGTGAGGACCTTGATGCCGGGCCCGACGATGGCATTGAGGGCGGCGTAGAGCGTGGTGGTCTTGCCGGAACCCGTGGGGCCGGTGACGAGGAAGATGCCGTGCGGACGCTCGATCAGGCCCTCGAACACCGCGAACGTGGCCTCGTCCATGCCGAGTTGGGGGAGCGTGAAGAGCACGTTGGACTTGTCGAGCAGACGCATCACCACGCCCTCGCCGAAGATCATCGGGATCACGCTGACGCGGACGTCGACCTGTTTGCCGCCGACCTGGAACTTGATGCGGCCGTCCTGCGGGATGCGTCGTTCGGCGATGTTCAGGTTCGCCAGGATCTTGATGCGGCTGATGATCGCGGCCTGGAAGCGGTGCATCTGCGGCGGCACGGAAGCCTCCTGCAGCACGCCGTCGATGCGGTACCGGATCGACATCTGGTACTCGTACGGCTCGATGTGGATGTCGGAGGCGCGTTCGTTGACGGCCTCGATGATGATCTCGTTGACCAGCTTGATGACGCTGGCTTCCTGGGCCGCTTCCAGCAGGTCCTCGCTGCCCTCGGCCGAGGCCGCGGAGGCCCCGGCGTCGTCGGCCCCCACCATTTCGTCCAGCGTGTCGCCGCCGAGGCCGTAGTGGGACTTGATGATCTTCTCGATGCCTTCCCGCGGGGACAGCACGGGCTGGATGTCCAGCCCGGTGGTGAGGCGGAGGTCGTCGAAGGCGTAGAGGTCGAAGGCGTCGCTGGTGGCGACGTTGAGGACGCCGTCGGTGCGGGAAATGGGAACCAGGCGTTTGCGGTAGACGATCTTCGAGGGGAGGGCGCGGAGAACGTCGGCGTCGATGGTGGCGGTCTCGAGATCGACGAACGGGAGGTCGAGTTGCTCGGCCATGACCTCGAGCAACTGGCGCTCGGTGAGGTAGCCGCGCTGGACGATGGCGCGGTCGAGGCGCAGGCCCTCGGCGCGCTGGAGCGCGGTGGCCTCGGCGACCTGCTCGGCGTTGAGCAGGCCCTTGCCGAGCAGGATCTGGGACAGGTTCATGGCGGAGGCGGTCCCCGGGACCGTGCGTCCCCGTCAGACGAACGCAAGGGCACGGGGCATTCGATCCACGATGTACCACGGAGCCGGGCACGGCTCCAAGCACGCATCCCTTGATCCCATTCGCCCGCCGTGGTTCCTTTCCGCCCCCGATGGCGCGGGCCGTCGTGCTTTCGGCCCCTTGCCCCATGTCCGTTCCCAACCCCCGCCCCACCTGCCGGCGCTGCCACCGGCCCGTGTCCGCCTGCTGGTGCGCGGGGTTGACGCCGCTCGCGTCGAGGACGCGCGTCGTGTTCCTGCAGCACCCCCGCGAGTCGAGGGTCGCGATCGGCACGGCCCGGATCGCCCACCTCGGTCTCGCCGGGAGCGAGCTGCACGAGGGCATCGCTTTCGCCGGGCACGCGCGGGTCGGCGAACTCGTGGCGAGGCCCGGCACCGCCCTTCTGTTCCCCGGCAAGGGCGCGGTCGCCCCCGACGCGTTGGAGCACCCTCCGGAGACGTTGCTGGTGATCGACGGGACGTGGCCGCAGGCGCGCAAGATGATCGCGCTCAATCCCGCCCTGCGGGCCCTCCCCCGCATCGGCTTCATGCCGCGACGGCCGGGGAACTACCGCATCCGTCGCGAACCGGCCCGGCATTGCGTCGCCACCGTGGAGGCCGTCGTGGAAGTGCTCGCGGCTTTCGAGCGGGACGAGGCGCGCTTCGCCCCGCTGTTGCGCGCCTTCGAGTCGATGGTGG
>WBXI01000092.1 GCA_008933025.1 Verrucomicrobiota bacterium | reverse complement strand
CCACAAGTCGGCCGTGGTCTTCGCCGCGCGCCGCGTGGGCGCCCAGGCCGTTCCCGGCAATGTCATCGAACAGGTCGAGGCCGAGATCCCGGGTCTCGGAATCCCCGTCACGGTCCGGCTCTGGTACTCGCCCGACAACGGGCAACTCCGCATCGGGGCGTGGCTGCACTACGTCGTCGGCAAGGGCCAGAACGGCGCCGTCCGTGTCGTGACCTCCTAAGCCATGAAACGCGCGCCCAGACCCAAAGCCGACGCCGTGCTTCCGCGCCCTTCGCTGGACGGGTTGGACATGTCCGGCCTTTTGGTCGGCGTGCCGGACGTTGCCCAGGCACTCGGGATTTCCCGGATGCAATGTTGGCGGCGGGTTCGATCCGGTGCCTTGCCTCCCGACTTTCTCACGGTCGGGGGCGAGGCCCTTTTCCTCCCCGCACGGGTCGCGGCGCTCCTCAAGCCGTGAAATACAAGTTCGCGCAGTACCTCGCCGACAACCGGATCGACCCCAAGTCGGTCCGGCCGAAAGGCGCGCGCTCGGAAGTCTGGCAAGCATGGTTCAAGGAAGCCGTGCGCCGCTGGAAGATCGAGAGCATCGCCACCACTTCCCGCCGGCTTGTGAAGGCCGGCCGGGTTCCCGCATCGATCCGTTCCGAATTCGCGGCACTCGTCCCGGGCTCGCCCGAGGCGTCCGCGTTCATCCTCAAACACAAGCCCACCCTTTTGCATGGCCACCACTGACACCATCGTCGACACGCTCCGCGCCTCCGGCTGGAAGCGATCCGCTTCCCTGCCGCTGCTCCTCGCCAAGTTCAAACTCACCCAGGCCGAGGCCACCGCCGCGGCCGAGTTCCTCACCCTCGACAAGCGGCTGACCGACGACTTGGAAGTTTTCCGTTCCAAGTACTCGTTCCAGAACCACCGCGACCTCGGCACGAAGACCGCGCGGAATCCCGCGGACCACGACACACGCGCCGAGTTCTTCGGCGTCCTGCTCGACACGCCCACGCCCGAGGGGTTTGCCCGGGCCAAGGCCGGCGTCCGCGAGGCGAAGACCACCAACACCCGCAACGCCGCGCCGTGGATCAAGTCGGCCGGCGCCCGTGCCGCCGAGGTTGTCCGCAAGGCGATCCTCGACGGTTGGACCAACGACGAGGCGCGCAGCAAAGCCGTCGGCGTGCCCGTGGAGGCGTCGCCAGCGACTCAGGCGACTGCCCAGGCCCTCGGCGTGCTGGAAGCGCGCATCGAGGCCGCAACGCACGCCATCGCGCCCGCCGTGGACGCCGCGCGCGAGCTCGCGAAGCTCTTCGGAGCCGAGTGATTTTCCTACGGCCCGCGCAGCATTTGGCGGGCTGACTCAAGCCGGCGGGGACTTCGGTTCCCGGTCGGCCTTCGATTTTCCGGGGCGGGTAACCCCGGGGGGTGCATCGCGGAACGTCGAGCCCGCGGTGCGGGGGCGCCGATTTCATCCATCGGCGCCCCTTTTTCGTACCCGTGTCCGACGTTCTGATTGTCTGACTGTCAGACGTAACACACTGTCCGACAACACTTTGCGTGTTGACACTGGGCGCGACTTTAGGGAGTAGTGTGGGCACACATGAAGACCACGAAGAACACCACCAAGCCGGCCGGACATTTCACCTTCAAGCCCAACCCGGAACTCCGCGCCATGCTGGACCTCATGGAGAAAGAGCACGGACGGGAGGCGCGCGACGAGTGGATCCGCAGCGCAATCAGTGAACACGCACCCGCGGTGATTGCCAGGATGGTCGCAGAGCGGAACGCCAAGATCACCACCCGCGCGCGCCGTGGGTGCAAGGTGGCGTCGAGCGTCGGGGGTGGACGGTGAATCCGATCACCCTCTACCGCGGGCCCGCCGCCGACTTCGCGTTGACCGGCGTCGAGTTCCTCCGCGGCTACCGCATGCCAGGGTGGCCGAAAGATCCCGAGGCCATCGTCTACGCGGCCGAGGCGTTCCGGTCGGCGAGGAAGCGGAACGAGTAGCCGCGCGCAGTCTTGAGCAACTATGCGGAATCGGTGGGCTCTGCTTACCGTTTGCTTACCTCTCCGGGCGTCAAAACCTTCTGAAAACTTCGCTTTTGTGGGGAAAAATGAAAATGGCGGAGAGGGGGGGATTCGAACCCCCGGTAGTGTTTAGCTACTCACGCTTTCCAGGCGTGCGCCTTAAACCACTCAGCCACCTCTCCGCGACCGCCACAGAATGAAGAAGGAAAGGCGTCCGTCGCAACTGGTTTCTTGGTCCGATCTTCGGTGGCGCCGACCAAGTGCGTCTCGACCGTGTTCCCGGTGGGTGCCGCGCCCACCGGCCTTCGCCGAGGTTTTGGGCGCCGGATGAAAGACGGATGGGGATCGGTGGCGCTGTTCTTCGTGGTCCGCCTTGGTCCGTCGGATGGACACCCCCAAGCAGCGTCGATCGCCAGGGCGTCGGCATGCACGCGCGGGCGCGCCACCCGGCCTTGCGTTATCGGTCGGATACCGCGATCCATAGCGCATGGCGTCGAATGGTTTCTTCCGCGGTCCTTTGCGTTGGGTTTCCGGCTTGGTCCTTGCCGGGGGCTTGCTCGCCGCCGAGTCGAACCCGGTTCCGATCGCGGAGTTGGAGGCCAAGGCCAAGACCGGGGATCCCAAGGCGCAGTGCGAACTCGCCCTGCGTCTCGAGGCCGGCCAAGGCGTCGCCACCAATCGCACCGAGGCGACACGGCTTTTTCGCGAGGCCGCGGCCAAAGGATACCCGCGGGCACAGGCGGCGCTGGGCGACTTGCTGGCGAACGGAACCGGCGTGCCCCGCGACGAGGTGAAGGCGGTCGAGTGGTATCGCAAGGCGGCGGCGAAGGGCGACGACACCGCGCAGTTGGGTCGGGGGATGGCGTACGGAACGGGCCGCGGCGTGCCGCGCGACGACCTCGAGGCGTTCGAGTGGCTGAAGAAGGCCGCGGCACGGGGGAATTTCCGGGCCCAGTTCTGGGTCGGCATGGTTCTCGAACAGGGCAAGGGGGTGCCGATCGACCATCGCGAGGCCGCGGAATGGTTTCGGAAGTCGGCGGAAGGCGGATTCTCCGAGGCACAGTTCAATCTTGCGTCGATGTTCGGGCGCGGCGTGGGCGTGACGCAGGACAAGGCCGCGGCGCTCCGTTGGTATCTGGTGGCGGCAAAACAGGGGCTTCCGGGCGCGCAACGCATGGCAGGTGCGATGTATCGCGAGGGAGAGGGGACGCCGGTGGATCCCGTCGAGGCTGCCAAGTGGTATCTCCGCGCGGCGAAACAGGGCGATGGCGAGGCGCAACTCGAGCTCGGGCGTTTGTATCGGGCAGGGCAGGGCGTGCCGAAGGATCCCGTGGAGGCCTACCGGTGGCTGAGCGTCGCCACCGCACAGCGGGTTCCGGGCGCTTCGGAGGCGGCGCTCGAGACCACGTTGGAACTGGCGCCGGAGCAATTCGCGGAAGGGCGCCGTCGGGTCCGGGCATTCACGGTCGTGTCCGAGCGACAGGGGCCTTGACCCCCGGGCGTCGGCGCGTGGCACCTCGGAACGGGATCGCGGCCGCCCGTCATGCCCGTCCGCCTTCGCGAAGTTTTTGGATCGGATGAAATCGGGGGACGCGGGGCAGTCGGCCTTGTCGGAAAGCGGCGTGGCGTCGCTGCGCTCCTTCCCGCCGCACTCCGACGGCGCTTCGCGCGGGGGCCGTGGCATGTCTTGCGCGCAGCGCTTTCGGACTGCGGTGGCAAGGTCTTCGGAAGGCCGCGACACCGCTGTGAAACCGGGTCCAACCGTGGGGGTTGGTCGGACCTCGTCGCAAAGCGGCGTGGCGTCGCTGCGCTCCTTCCCGCCGCACTCCGACGGCGCTTCGCGCGGGGGTCGTGGCGGGGCGAGGCTTGGTGGGGGGCGGCGGTGTCGGGATGCCGGTGCGCGCGAACGGTGGCCCGGATTCCTTGCCGAACCCCGGGAGCACCCGTAGCTTCCACGGGTCGGTCGGTTGGCCACCATGAAACGTCGCTTCGCCTATACCGCTCTCGTCGCCGCGCTCGCCTTCCACCTTTTTGCCGGCGCCCAGGTATTCCGGCTGTCGGCAGCGGATGCCAAGGAGGGCGACAAGGACGACGCCTATCCCCAGCTCGAATTGTTCTCGCGCGTGCTGGAGCGCGTGCGCCGCGATTACGTGGACGGCGAGAAACTGACCTACAAGGACCTCGTCCAGGGCGCCCTCAAGGGAATGCTGTCCACGCTCGATCCCCACAGCGAGTTCATGGACGTCTCGAAATACGAGGACCTCAAACAGGACACGGAGGGGACCTACGGCGGCGTGGGCCTGCAGGTGCAGGCGCGCGACGGCGTGCTGGTGGTCATCGCCCCCATGGAAGACACCCCCGCTTTCGAGGCGGGAATCCTTCCGGGGGACAAATTGATCCGGATCGACGGCAAGTCGACCGATCGTTTCAACCAGAACGACGCGGTCACCAAACTGCGGGGCGAACCGGGCTCGAAGGTGGTGCTCACCCTGCAGCGGGGGACCTCGGGCGAGTCCAAGGAAATCACGCTCACGCGGAGCGACATCCGGATCTACACGGCCAAGGACATCGACAATCGCCGGGAATTCCCGGTGGGCGAGGACAAGGTGGGGTACGTACGGCTCACGCAATTCGCCGAGAAGACGGCCGATGAACTCGAGGAAGCGCTGAAGGCGCTGGAGTCGCGGGGCGCGGAATCGCTGGTGCTCGACCTGCGCGGGAATCCGGGCGGGCTCCTCGACCAAGCCGTTGCCGTCTGCGAGAAATTCCTCGAGCGCGGCCAACCCATCGTGTCCACCGAGGGGCGGAACAGTTCGAACAACACGGCGCGGCGCGCCTCGGGCCGCGGCCGGATCCGCCGCATGCCGCTGACGATCCTGGTGAACGGTGGCAGCGCGAGCGCGGCGGAAATCGTGTCGGGTTGCCTGCAGGACCTGAAACGCGCCGTGATCGTGGGCGAACAGACCTTCGGCAAGGGATCGGTCCAGAGCATCCTGCCGTTGCAGGACGGCTCGGCATTGCGACTGACGACGGCGAAGTACTACACGCCGAGCCACAAGGTGATCCACGAGAAGGGCATCGTGCCCGACATCCTCGTGCCGGTGACGGAGGACGACGAGGTGGCGATCCAGCTCCGCCGGATCCCCGGGGGGCGCGCTAATCTCGAGGACGCGCTGCGGGCCTTCGAACCCGGCCGTCGCGACGCCCTGCGGGATCTGGTCGTCAACAGGCGCGATCCCCAGATGGAGCGCGCGACCGACCTGCTCAAGGGCGTCAGCCTGTTCAGCAAGCGCACGTCGAGCCGCGACGCCAAGGCGAAGCCGGGGCAATCGCCCGCCGCCAAACCGCTCAACTAGACGGCTTGCGATCGATGCTTCTGCTCGCGTTCGAGACCTCGTGCGACGAAACGAGCGTCGCGGTGGTCCGCGACGGCGTGGTGTTGTCCAACATCGTGGCCTCGCAGGTCCGTCTGCACGCCGCCTACGGGGGCGTGGTGCCGGAACTGGCGACGCGCGAGCACCTGCGCAACCTGGCGCCGGTCGCGCGACGGGCGATGGAGTCGGCCGGGGTGAACGCCGCGGCGATCGAGGCGGTGGCGGCGACGCGGGGTCCGGGGTTGCCGGCGGCGTTGATGGCCGGGTACACGGCGGCCCGGGCGTTCGCCTCTGCCCGGGGATGCCCGATGCTCGGGATCCACCACCACGAGGCGCATCTCTATTCGCCGTGGGTCGCGGGGGAGCCGCCGCGGGCGGAGTGGGATGCATTCGAGCCCAACGTGTCGCTCATCGTGAGCGGCGGCCACACGTTGTTGGTCCACGTGCCCGCCGAACTGCGGCACCGGGTGTTGGGCGGCACGATCGACGACGCGGCGGGGGAATGTTTCGACAAGGTGTCCAAGCTGCTGGGGTTGCCCTATCCCGGGGGGCCGATCCTCGATCGGTTGGCGGAGGAAGGGCGGGCGGACGCCTTCGATTTCCCGAGGCCGTTGCGCAACGATCCGAGCGACGACTTCAGCTTCAGCGGTCTGAAGACCTCGGTGCGGTACTTTTTGGAAAAGCGGCCGGGCTTGGCGGACGACCCGGTGGCATTGCGCGACGTGTGCGCGTCGGTGCGGGCCGCGATCGTGGACACGCTGGTGGCGAAGACGGTGCGGGCGGCCCGGCGGATGGGGGTGCGCTGCGTCACGGCATCGGGGGGCGTGACCTGCAACCTGGCCCTGCGGCGCGGATTGGAAGCCGCGTGCGGCGAGGCACGGCTGCGGTTGCGGTTGGCGCCGCGCGCGCTGTGCACCGACAACGCCGCGATGGTGGGGTTGTTGGCGGCGCGGAAACTCGGGCGGGGCGCGGTTTCGGACGCGCCGGATCTCGAGGCCGATCCGGGGTGGGCACTGGGCTAGCGTGGCGGCCGCCAATTCCCCGGCGGGATGTCGCGGGCAAGAGTGGCCGATGGCGGGGCGCGGGGCGTGGGTGCCTCGGCCGACGCCAAGGATCCTTGCCCCGTCCCGCGAAGGAAGTGGCGGCCCGTCGGTCCGCCGCGTTCCCTTTTCCGCGGCCCGGCGGATTCGCTCGACTAGATCGCGCCCGCTCTGCGTCAGTGGGCGCATGCACCGACGATTTCGCCTCGTTGCCATTGCCGTTTCGCTTGCCGCCGTGTCGCTGCTGCGGGCCGGCGATTGGCCCCAGTGGCGTGGCCCGGATCACGACGGCATTTCCAAGGAGACGGGCTGGACGGATCGATGGCCGGACGCGGGTCCGAAAGTGGCGTGGAAAGCCGAGGTCGGGTTGGGGTTCTCGTCGTTCGTGGTGGCCGCGGGGCGCGCGGTGACGCTGGGGCACGGGGACGAGCACGACATGGTGACGTGCCTCGATGTGGCGACGGGAAAGACCCTTTGGAAACATCGGTATCCGTCCGAACTGGGCGACAAGTTTTTCGAGGGCGGGACCACCGGCACGCCGACGATCGCGAACGGGCGCGTCTTCGCGCTCAGCCGTTGGGGCGACATGTTCTGCCTCGACGCGGCGACCGGCGCGGTCGTCTGGTCGAAGAACGTGCAGAAGGAGACCGGGGCGCGCGTCCCCGACTGGGGTTTCGGGGGCGCCCCTTTGGTGCACGGACGACTCGTGGTGCTGAACGTGGGCGAGGCCGGGCTTGCGTTGAATCGCGAGACCGGCGCGGTGGTCTGGAACAGCGCGCCGAAGGCCGCGGGTTACTCGACGCCGGTGCCGGTGACGGCGGGGGCCGCCACGCTGGGTGTGATGAGTGCGGGCAACGCCTACGTCGCGGTCAACCTTGCCGACGGCAAACCGGCGTGGAGCGTGCGCTGGCTGACCCAGTACGGGGTCAATGCATCCGATCCCATCCTCTCGGGCGACCGTCTGTTCGTGTCGTCGGGCTACGGGAAGGGCGCCGCCTTGTACCGGGTGGGCGACGGCACCGAACCGGTGCAACTCTGGAAATCCAAGACGCTGCGGACCCAACTGAATGCCGCGGTGCTGTTCGACGGCCACCTGTACGGCGTGGACGGCGACACCACGGAAAAGGCGTCGCTGAAATGCATCGAGTTCGCGACCGGCGCCGAGAAGTGGTCGGTGCCGGGATTCGGTTCGGGCGCGGTGACGATCGCGGACGGCCGGTTGCTGGCGCTGGGCGGCACGGGCGAGTTGTCGGTGGCGCCCGCGACGCCGGCCGGATTCGTGCCGACGTCCCGCGCCCAGGTGATCGGCGGGAAGACGTGGACGGTTCCCGTGCTGGCGAACGGCCGGGTTCTCTGCCGTAATTCCCGCGGCGACGTTGTCTGCCTCGATCTCCGGAAATCCTGAGCGTTTGGAAAACCCCGAAAGCGACCCGACACCATGAACGATCCGATCCTACCCGGCCGGCGCCGGTTCCTGCGGCAGGCCGCGATGGCCGGCACGGCGTTTGCCGCCGCGCCCTTCCTCCGCGCCGCGGATCCCACGCGGCGGTTCCGCACCGTGTTGATCGGTTGCGGATGGTGGGGAAAGAACATCCTGCGCGAGGCGATCGCGAGCAAGCGGGTGCAGGTGGTGGGGTTGTGCGACGTGGACACGGCGACCCGCGAGGTGGCGGCGGAGCAGGTGAACGACCTGAACGGGGACCGGCCCAAGACGTACAACGACTACCGGGAACTGCTGGAGAAGGAGAAGCCGGAGATCGTCATCATTGCCACCCCGGACCATTGGCATGCGTTGCAGACCATCGCCGCCGCGCGGGCGGGGGCGCATGTGTTCGTGGAAAAGCCCACCGGACACACGGTGAACGAAAGCCGGGCGATGCTGCGCGCGGCGCGGGACGGCGGGCGGGTGGTGCAGGTGGGCCTGCACCGGCGGATCGGGCCGCATCACGTGAGCGGGATGAAGTTCCTGAAATCGGGCGCGGTGGGCGACGTGGGGATGGTCCGCATTTTCGCGCATGGCGGGGGCGGCAGGGAACGTCCGACGCCGAACGCCGCGGCGCCGGACGGCATGGACTGGAACCTGTGGTGCGGACCGGCGCCGCTGCGGCCGTTCAATCCGCGGTTGCACCCGGGCGGATGGCGGAACTTCCTCGATTACGGCAACGGGACGCTGGGGGACTGGGGCGTGCATTGGCTGGACCAGGTGCTGTTGTGGAGCGGCGAGAAGTACCCGCGTCGGGTGTTCTCGACGGGGGGGCGCCCGATCGCCGGCCCGGCGGTGAACGATGCGACCGGGCAGACGACGGACGCGCCGGACCACCAGGTGGCGGTGTACGATTTCGAGTCGTTCAGCTGCGTGTGGGAGCACCGGAAGTTCGCGGAGAACAACGCGGAGAAACACCGGATCGGCGCCTATTTCTACGGCACCAAGGGCACGCTGCACATCGGTTGGCAGGACGGATGGACGTTCCACCCGAGCGATTCCAAGGCGGCGGTGGTGCACGAGGATTCGCAATTGCAGCAACCCGACGGCCACAACCTGAAACTGTTGTGGGCCGATTTCCTCGCGGCCATCGAGGACGGGAAGCCGGCGGTGGCCGGGATCGAGATCGCGCACCGCTCGTCGGTGTTGCCGTTGCTGGGGATGATCTCGTGGCGGACGGGACGCAGCGTCGCCTGGGACGGCGAAAAGGAGCGGATCGTGGGCGATCCGGAGGCCGACGCGATGCTGAGCCGGCCGTATCGTGGCCCGTGGGTGTATCCGACGTGACGGGGCGGCGGCCGGCCCCGCGGTCGCCGTCGTGCGGCGGGGGATCGGGCGGGGACCGCGGCATCCAAGCCGTCGAACCGGCGGCCCCGAGACGGGCAGCCTGACAACGGACGGGGGAACTGCCAGCCTCGGCGGGTGCATCTGGGACAACTTCGACTGCGTGACTTCCGCAATTACGCGCGGATGGACGTGTCGTTCCCGCCCGGGTTCCACGTGCTGCTCGGCGACAACGCGCAGGGCAAGACCAACGTGCTCGAGTCGATCTACCTGTTGGCGACGCTGCGTTCGTTCCGCGGGGTGGGCGGGGCGCAGATGATCCGGCACGGCGCGTCCGGGTATTTCGTGGGGGCGACGGTCGTGGGGCAGGGCACGCGGGAGATCAAGGCGTACTGGTCGCCGAAGGAGCGGAAGCTTTCCCTCGACGGGCGGCCGGTGCGGAAGCTGTCGGAGTACCTCGGGACGCTGCGGGCGGTGGTGTTCTGCACGGAAGACCTGCAGTTGGTGAAGGGGGTGGCGCGCGGCCGGCGGCGGTTCCTGGACCTGTTGCTGGCGCAGACGCGGCCCGGCTACCTGGGGACGTTGCTGGATTACACCCGGGTGCTGCGTTCGCGGAACGCGCTGCTGAAACAGGCGCGTCCCGACGAACTGGTCCTCGAGGGGTTCACGGTGGAATTGGTGGCGTTGGGCACGCGGCTCATGGAGGCGCGCCGGGCGTTGCTGCCGGTGGTGTCCCGGTTGGCGCGCGAAGCCCACGCGCGGATCGGCGGCGCGGGCGCCGAGGAACTCACGCTGGACTACGCGCCGAGCGTGCGGGGCGATTTCGCGGTGGAACTGTCGAAGGCGCGGGCGCGGGAACGGGCGATGCGCACGACGCTGCTGGGGCCGCACCGGGACGAGATGGTGCTGCGGCTCGACGAGCGGCCGGCGGCGCAGGTCGGGAGCGAGGGGCAGAAGCGGACGCTGTCGATCGCGCTGAAGATGGCGCAGGCGGGGCACCTGGCGTCGGTGCACGGCGTGATGCCGGTGCTGTTGATCGACGACGTGATGGGCGAGTTGGACGCGCGGCGCCGGGCGGGGTTGATCCCGCTGCTGGAGCAGACGCACCGGGGCGGGGGGCAGGTGTTCATGACCTGCACCGAGGAGAACTGGCCGCGGGAACTCGGGGCGGCGCTGAACCGCTGGCGGGTGGACCAGGGAACGCTCAAGGCGGAGGCCTGAGGCAACCCGGCGCCGCGGATCAGCGCAGTTTCTTGACGAGGATCTTCGAGTTCCGGCCGCTGGATTCGTAGCGGTCGCGACGGGCGGGCGGCAGGTCCTCGGGGGTGCCCTCGGCGAAGCCGGCCTTGTTCTGGAACCAGGTGAACGCCTGGGTCGAGAGCGTCAGGATCTCGGCGAGGCCGAGTTCGCGGGCACGGGTCTCGACGAACTGCACCAACTTGCGGCCGATGCCCTGGTTCTCGTGGGAGGGGCTGACGAAGAGGAACGCCAGCTCGCCCTTGCCGAACTCCGGGTACACGTGCAGCGCCACGCAACCCACCGGGTTCTTGTCGATCTCGAACAGGTAGTAGTCGCCGATCTGTTTCTCGATGGCGGTGCGGGTGCGCTTGACCAGTTCGGCGGACGCGACGGAGTTCTTGGTGAGGGTGAGCAGCGTCCGGATGTCCTTCTTCAGCGCGCGCCGGATCTGGGTGTACTCGTTGGCGTAGACGAGGGTGCCGACGCCCTCGTTGCTGAACACCTCGGCCAGGAGGCCCTCGTCGACCGTGCCGTTGATGACGTGGACGCGGGGCACGCCGGCCTCGCACGCTGCGACGGCGTGGCGCGCCTTGGAAAGCGTCTCGGGATTCAGTTCCGCGGCGGCATGCACGAGGAGGTTCCGGAGCTCCACGGCGGGCATCTGGCGGAGGAGGACGCCCTGGTGCGAGAGGCCGTCGCTGCTGGTGAGGAAGAGGAGTTTGGCGGCCTTCAGTTGCTCGGCCAGGGCGACCGCGACCGCGTCGGAGTTCACCCGGTACGTCTTGCCGTCGCCGTCGAAGCCCAGCGGCGGGACCACGGGAATGATGCCCTGGGCCAGCAAGCCCTGGAGCATCTCGGTGTCCACGCGTTCCACCTTGCCGGTCCACTGGTGGTCCACCCCGCCGACGATGCCGAGCGGATGCGCGATGACGGCGTTGGTGGAGGCGGCGCGGAGGTCGTTGGCGGAAAGTCCCTCGAGGATCTCGTGGGTGAGACGGTTGGCGGCGGTGAGCGAGAGTTGCAGCGTCGCGGCGTCGGTGATGCCGGTGCCGTCGAGATTCGACGCGGCCACGCCGCGTTCGGCGGCGAGCGACGCGATCTGCCGGGCGGCGCCGTGCACCAGCACGATGCGGATGTTCAGGGAGCGCAACACCGCGGTGTCGAGCAGCAGGTTCGGGAAGTTGTCGTCGGTGACGACGGCGCCGTCGACGGCGATGATGAACGTCTTTTCCCGGAACCGCGGGATGTAGCGGAGGATTCCGCGAAGGTCTGTGGGCTTCACTTTGGGGACGCGAACGACATCGGAAGGGAAACCTCTAGGGACGCGCGCCGTGCTGGCAATCCGGAAGTTGGGCCGAATCGGTTTTGTCGAGGCTGCCGGCGCGGGGCGATGGCCCGACCTTTTCGGGCGCGGTGCCGTCGAAGGCATGGTAGTCGCAGGTGATTTCCTCGCCGGCGGCGATGTCGCGCAAGGCGACGGTGACGACGGGACCGATGGCGCCGGGCAACGCGCCGGTGTTGGGGCGCGGGTCGTGGTTCATGAACCGGGTGTGGTCGCCGCCGAGGATCCAGTGGCCGGTGGCGTCGTCGCGGTAGGCGTAGCGCCAGACGTGGGCCGCGGCCACCTCGGGGAGCGAGGCGACGGTGGCGGGGGAAATGGCGAGGTCGAATCCCTCCTGGAACTTCCAGACCGGCGTGCCGGCGGCGACGAAGCCGGTGCTGAAAAGGCCGATGCCCTGGATGGCGCTGGGAGCGACGTGGGTGGGAACGAGGAGCATGGAAGAAAAAGGGCCGCGCCGGGAGGCGCGGCCGTGGAGGGGATGCCGCGGGCGATCAGCGGGTCGGGGAAAATTCGGTGGGCCGGAGGAACACGGACTTCACGCCGCCGGCGACGGTGAGCGATCCGCCGGCGTTCTTCTCGCTCTCCTCGCGGGCCTTCTTCCATTCCGGATCCGCGCCGAACTTGGCGAAGCTCGCCTTGGCGGCGTCCTGGGACGCGTGGGTGAGGAAGTAGACGAGGGTGACGTCGGCCTCGGGTTGGTCCGGCATTTTGTGGAAGTAGAGCCAGTTGTGCATCCCGTGCCTGGCGAACAGGGCGAGGGTGTGGTCGCGGAAGCGGGCATCGAGGTTGGCGAGCCGTCCGGGAGGCGTGGTGTAGGTGCGGAGTTCGAACACGCCGCCCTTGGACACGTTGCCGGAGGTGTGGACCGGCGAGTAGTCGGTGCGCACGAGGAACGGGGTCTCGGCCTTCTTCACGAGGGCGCCGTTGGCTTCGGAAGCCTTGTAGGCAGCCTGCCATTCGGGATCCGCCATGAACGCCTTCCACGACGCCTCGCGGGCCTCGCGGCTCGGGTAACGGAGCAGGAAGTGCAGCCGTTGGTCCTTCGCGTCCACGGGCAACCAGTAGCCGACGCTCTCGATGCCATGCTTCTTGAACAGGCGGAGCGTGTGGTGGCGGAAGCGGTTCAGCAGGGCCTCGCCCTTGCCGTCGTTGAAATGGTAGACGCGCATCTCGTACACGGAGGGCGCGCCCGAGGCGCGGGCGCCGGCCGTGCCGACGAGGGGATCGGTGTTTCCGGTGGCGCAACCGGACAAGACGAGGGCGCCCGCGCCGGCGGCGGCGGACGAAGCGAGGAATTCGCGGCGGTTCATGGCAAAGGCGATGTGGTGGTGACCCGGCCATTGGGCAGCAGATCGGAGGCCCGGGTCAAGGGGCACGATCCCCGCCCGCCGGGCCGGGCCGCCGCTTCGGAACCACGGCGACGGCGGGCGAAGGCGTCGGTGGACGCCGTGTCCCCCGTGGCGCCTCGCGCCGCCGGGTCCTCAGACCAGATGCCGGTGCGCCTTGTCGGCGGCGAGTTTGCGGACCAGATCCTTGATCTTCTGCGACTCGGCCTTCGCGGCGACCAGCGTGGCGTCGTCGGACAACACCACGATGCAATCCTTCACCCCGACGAGGGTGATCGGGGTGCGGCCCTTGGTGCGGGCGTCGAAGACGATGTTGCGGGCGGCGTCGACGTGGACGAAATCGCCGACCGCGGCGTTGCCTTCCGGATCCGCCGCGAGATGCCGGGCGAGGGCCGGCCAGGCCCCGAGGTCGTCCCACGCGAAGCTCCCGTCGGCGACGACCACGTTCTGGGCCTTCTCCATCAGCGCGAAGTCGATGCTGACCTTGCGGATGCCGGGGTATTCGCGGGCGAGGATGCGGTCGAGCGCGGCGGGGCTTTTGGCGGCGGCGGCGAACCAACGCCGGCAGGCGTCGTGCATCTCGGGTTGGTGCTGCTGGAGGGCGTTGGTGACGGTGACGAACGACCACACGAACATGCCGGCGTTCCAGCGGTGGTGGCCGCCGTCCACGTAGGCGGTGGCGCGCTCGAGATCCGGTTTCTCCACGAAACGTTCCGCCTTGTAGAACGCGGTCCTCGGCGCCTTGGCCGCGCCGGCCGGGGGCGGCAGCGGCGGACCCACCTGGATGTAGCCGTAGCCCGTCGCGGGTTCCGTCGGCTGGATCCCGATGGTGACGATCACCTGCCCGCGCGACGCGATGTCGAAGGTGTCGGCGAGCACCCGTTGGAATTTGGCTTCGTCGGGGATGACATGGTCCGCGGGGAGCACGGCCATGACGGCGGTGGCGGAGCGGGCGCCGACGATGGCGGCGCCGAGCGTGACGGCGGCGCAGGTGTCGCGGCCGACGGGTTCGGCCACGATGTTGGCCTTCGGCAGGCGGGGCAATTGGCGGCGCACCTCGGCGACTTGGGCGGCGTTGGTGATGACGAGGACGTTTTGCGGGGGAACCAACGGCAGCACGCGGTCGACGGCCTGCTGGAGGAACGAGCGGTCGCCGAGGAGCCGGATCAGCTGCTTCGGCGTCTTCTCGCGGCTGACGGGCCAGAACCGTTCGCCGCGGCCACCGGCCATGATGATGACATAGCGGTCGTTCCGGACGGCGGGTTTTCGCGCCGCGGCGGCCGCCTTCTTGCGGGGCGCGGGTTTCGCGGGGGATTTCGCGGGGGCTTTTTTCTTCATGGGACGGGGTTGCGGGGAATGCGGCGGTTGGGGGGACGCGTCAGACGGAGCGGACGGCCTCGGCGAGCGAACGGACGAACGCACCGACGGCCGGGACCATTTCGGGCGAGCGGCCGAGTTCGCCGATGCGGTGGACGACGGCGCTGCCGACGACGATGGCCTCGGCGTGGCCGGCGACCTGCCGGGCCTGTTCGGGATTCGAGATGCCGAAGCCGACGGCAATGGGGAGGTTGCTGTGGGCGCGGATCCGGGCGGTCATGTCGCCGATGCTGGTGCTCACGGTGGACTGCATCCCGGTGACGCCCTCGCGGCTCACGTAATAGATGAACCCCTTGGCACGCCGGGCAATGCGTTCGATGCGGTCGTCGGGGGTGGTGGGGGCGACCAACCAGATGGGGCAGAGGCCGGCGGCGAGCATCAGCCGTTCGTATTCGTCGGCTTCCTCGGGCGGCAGGTCGAGTACCAGGAGGCCGTCGACGCCGGCGTCGGCGGCGGACCGGATGAAGGTCCCGAGGCCGACGCGGTGGAGGAGGTTGAAGTAGATGTAGAGGACGATGGGGATCGAGGATTCCCTCCGGATGGCGGCGATCGTCCTGAGCAGGAGCGGGGGCGTGGTGCCCGAAGCGAGTCCCCGCTGGGCGGCGAGTTGGTTGACCATGCCGTCGGCCAGCGGATCGCTGAACGGCACGCCGAGTTCGAGGATGTCGACGCCGGCGCGGTCGAACTCGAGGGCCAGGCGGTGGGTGGCGTCGAGGTCGGGGTCTCCCGCGCCGATGTAGACGACGAGGCCCTTTTTCCCGCGGGCGCGGAGGTCGGCGAAGCGTTGATCGAT
>WBXI01000091.1 GCA_008933025.1 Verrucomicrobiota bacterium | reverse complement strand
TGTTGCCGATCGGCTTGTCGAGCGCCGTGCGGAGCAACGCCATGAGGTTCTCCACCATCAGCAGGCGCTCCCGGAGTTTCTCGAGCACCTGTTCGCGGAACAACTGCTGCCAGTTCCGTTCCTCGTCGGCGGCCTTGGCCTCGTATTCCGGGATGTGGGCGCCCGCGATCCGTGCCCGGCGCGCCTCGTACGGCGCGTTGTCCGGCGATTCCGGATCGAGATCGGAGTATTTCGGGTCGTGCGCCAGGGCGAGGGCGCGGCGTTCGGCGACGAGTTCCGCCCGGGCGACCCGCGCGTTGGTCTCGGCGACGCGCCACGCGTCCTGGACCTTCTCGGCGGCCACCGACTTGACCGGAAACTCCGCGGTGAACTGGGCGCGCAACCCGGCGACGCGGCCCAGATGCGGCGAGACGTCCTCGCCGTCGCGCACGGCGCGGAGGACGTCGAGGGCGGCCGCGGCAATCCGCCCGAGCCGCTCCAGATCCTCGCCCACCGCCAGCAAACGCCCGCGGCGCCCGCTCCGCAGCAACCCGTCGCGTTCCTTGCCCGCCGCCGACAAACGGTCGCGGATCTCCCGCAACTCGCGTTCGCGGGCCTCGAAGTCCTCGGTGCGGATGTTCTGCAGGTCGGTGAGATTCGCCGCCAGCCTGCGTTCCGCCTCGGCCAATCCGGCCGCTTCCGCGAGATCGTCGTGCAGGCTCTCGCGCTGCAACTGGGCCTGGTCGTGGAACTCCGCCGTCTCGCGCCACTGGGCCAGCAGCGGCTCCAACTGGCGTTGCCGCGCCTTGAGGGCGTCGGCCTGCTCCTGGAGCCAGGCCCGGCGGCGCTCGAGCCCCTTCCTGCCGATGCACGGCAGGTTGTCGTAGTGCCGGGGACGGTCGACGAACGGCCGGCGCGACTGGAATCCGTCGGGCAGGATGGCGCGCTCGTGGCGCCGCAACTCCGGCAGGGTGTCGACGCAGATCACGTCGCCGAACAGATGGTCGACGAGCGCGCGGGCCACCGGATGCCGGGTCTCGAGCTTGAGCGCGAGCGATCCCGCGCGGGGTTCGCGGCCCATGTCGGCCGCCTGTCTCGGGTTCACCAGGGACTCGCCCCGGGCCTCTTCCTTCAACTCGTGGTAGATGCGCTCGGCGAGGTCGTAGTCGCGCTCGTCCACGACCACGGCGAATTTCCGGCCGAAGGTCACTTCCAGCGCGGGACGCCACGCCTCGTCGGTGACCTCGCACAACTGCCACATCGCCTGGGCCGGCACCTCGGGACCGCGCCGGGGCAACCGCGCGTTCAGGGCCGAGAGCAACACGGTGTTCTCGGTCAATGCACCGGAGCGCAATGCCATCAATGCCGAACGCAACTGGTTTTCCTCGCGCTCGAGCTTCCGGTTCTCCTCCTCCGCCGGCCGCACCGCCGCCTGCCCGGCCTGCCGCGCGTCCGCGCAGGCCGCCGCCAAGGCACGGGTGCGGTCGCGGAGTTCCGCCGGTGCCGCGGTCTCGAGCGCCTCCGCCGCGCGCAACACCGCCGCCCACGGCGCCAACGGGGCGTCGACCGGCAACTTGCCCAGCATCTCCGCGAACCGCCGCGCGTTCCTGGCCCGCAGGCGCCGCGCCTCGTCCACCGACTCCCCGATGTCGCGCAACCGCCGGATCCGCGCCACCAACTCCGCGTTCTCCTGCTGCAGCTTCCGGTAGAACTTCCCGTCGTCCGTCGCGTTGAAGGTCGCCTCGATGGAGCGCACCCGCTCGTTGCCCTCGCCGAGGACCCCGTCGAGTTGGTCGATGCGGGCCGTCTCCGCCTCCAACTCCTTCTCGATCGACCGCAATTCCCCGCGCCCGGCCTCGACGGCCTCGGCCGCCGCCTCCGCCTTGAGTTCCGCCTCGAGGTAACGCCCCGCCAGACGGTCGCGCTCCGCGTCCGCGCGCGCCGTCTCGCGGCCATGGATGCGTTCCAACCGTTCCCCTTGGTCGCGCAATTCCACCAGCATCCGCTGGGCGTCCCGGAACGCGAGGTAGCTGTCCTTCACCCCCTGGATGTCCACTGCTTCCGCCGGCAGGATGTAGCGCCGGCAAAAGTCGTTGAACGAATCCATGAACGTGAACGACATGGCCGCGGGCAGCAGGTAGTCGAGGGTGCCGCGGTCGAAGTTCAGGTGGGACGGCAACGCCATCTCGCGCCGGTACTCGTCGACGCCGGTGAAAAACCGCCCGGTGTGGGCGTCGCGGCCCACGTGCGATTCCACCCATTGGCGGAACGCCACGAAGTCGAGGGGCACGCGCGCCGCATCGAGGAAATCGTCGCGCTTGGCCGAGGCCGGGATCAGGAACGGGGTGATCTTGGGCGTGTTCTGGGCAACGCTTTCGAACTCGATGCGCAGGCCCCAGGTCTCCACCCGCGGCGACCGCGTGCCCGGCCACGTGAACTCCATCGCCACGTAGGTCACGCCCCCCTGCCGCATGTACTGCGGCACGCCGTCCATGTCCTGCTTGGTGTCCCCGAGGCAATAGCCCTTCAGGTCGCGGGTCGAGCGGTCGCCCGTCGCGGACTGGTTGTACCGGACCTTCTGCTGGTGCCCGATCAGCACCAACTGCACGAGGTCCATCAGCACGGACTTGCCGGAACCCGTCACGCCGGCCACCAGCAGGTTGCCGGAGACGTCGAACGAGTCGCGGTAACCGTACCAGTTGATCGCGTGCAGACGGGTCAGTCGGATGGCTCGGGACATGGCGGGAAAACGGGTCAGGAAACGGTTTGGCGCGCGCGGGGTCGGGACACGGGGGGGAAACCGCTCACGCGGCGCCCTCGGTGTCGGCGTCGTCGGTGACGCCCTGCGACGCGAGGTGGCGGTCGCGGGTCCGGACCCATTCCGCGAGGTCGGCGAACGGCACGAGATACCGGATGGTGGGCAGGACGCGGATCTTGATGTCGGTGAACGGGCCGGCGGTATCGGCCAGGCGCACCACGCTCTTGCGCTCGAGCATGCGGAGGATTTCCAGCAACCGGGTGGCCGCGGGCAACTGCAGGCTGCGGAACTTCGACTCGAACTGCTCGCTGAACGTCGCGACGGTCAGCGACACGTCCTCCGGCGTCAGGCCGTCGTCCTTCACCATCCGGTCGAAATCGTACCACAACGCCAGCGTCACCAGCGTTTCGTCCTGCCGCATGCGGCGCAGCAACCGCGGTTGCTGGGGCAGGGCCAGGACCAGCCGGTGCTCGTGTTCCCAAACCAGCTTCATGCCCGCCAGCGCGGCCAAACCGTCCACCGCGTCCCGGTGCAACCGCGCCCAGTCGTACAGCTCGCGGTGGTCCTCGCGCAGGATCGCGCCCGCCGCGAGCAGGCGTTGGAACGCCTCCTGCAACGACTCGCGGTCGCCCTCGCCCATTCCATGGCCCGGGATCGGATTCATTTCTTTTCCAATTCGAATTTCTCGATGGCGTACCCGGCCTTCACGACCGTGCCGGGCGACGCGGTATCCGCCGCGTCCCGCTCCGCCTCCACCCGGTACGAGGCGTCCCGCGCCCCCGCGTGCAGCAGGCAGGCAATGATGTCCGCCACGTCGTCGTCGTTGCGGATGGGGAGATCGGCCAACCCGACGCGCGTTCCGGGTGCGCCTTCCAGGCGTTCCACGAAGCGGTTGGCCCGGATCACGTTCAGCGTGTCGCGCAGGTTCGCGCCCAACTCCGCCATCGCCGCGTCGATCTCCTGCTCGGTGACGTCGTCGCCCACCGGTTCGAGTTCGCCCGCGATCCGGCGCAACCGCGGCCGGTACAGCGAGTCGGGGGAGAGCAACCCGGCATCGGGCACCAGGGGCGAGGGCAGGCCGAGATCCTCCGGGATCTCGTGGAGCCGGCCGCCATCGGCCGCGGACTCCACCCGGCGGAAGACCTCCTGGACGCACTCGCGCTGGCTGGAACTCGTCTCCTGGAGATAACGCAGCCGCGCGAAGGCGCGCCGCGCGAAATCGGCCGCGCGCCGGTCCAGGGCGTCGGCCTGCGGCACGACCGACTCGAGAAGCCGGCCCAGTTCGTCGACCCGCAGCCGGATCTCGGCCGACGCCGTCGGGGCGTCCACCTGGGGGATCCGCCTCAGGCGTTCCCGCTGCATCTGGTCGAGGACCCGTTCGTCGACGGCGATCGCGTCGAGCCGGCGGCGGGCGTGGAGGATGCGGCTGGGCAACCGGGCGCGGACCAACTCGCGGTAGCACGCGTGCCCGATGGTCTCGCTGAAGTCGTCGTAGAGGACGGCGAGGTTTTCCCGGAGCGTGTCCGAGGCGAGCAGCCGGCGGGTATGGCGCTCGATGCCCCCTTCCATCTGCCGCAGTTCGCGGAGTCCCTGGCGGACGTTCGACAGGCAGGCCTCGAGATCCGCGAAGGCCTGTTCGCCGAACGCGTCCGGGTTCAGCAACTGGGAGCAGGCGATCTGGAGGCTGTCGGTGAACTGGCCGCGGTCGCCGCGCGCGATCTGGCGCAACGACGCGAGCATCAGCTCCGCCGCGGGGTTGAGCGTCACCAACCGTTGCCAATCCGAGCGCACCGGTTCGAGCAGCCAGCGGGTGTCGACCAACCGCCGCAGCACGAGCGACGCCTGGCCCTGGACCGTCGAGGCTTCCGCGGCCGCGTCGGGAAACTCGGCGCCGACCTCGAACCCGGGCCGCTCGCGGAGCAGCGCGACCACGATCTCGGCCGCCTCGGCCCGGGCCAGATGGCCGGCTTCCTCGAAGGCCGGGGCGAGCCGGTCGAGGACGTCGGCGTACAACGGGGCGTTCGGCCCGGCGAGCAGCCCGAAGAATTCGCGCGGGACCTCGCCGTAGAGTTGGGTCCCGAGCAGGTTCATCGCGTTGCCAGTGCCGTCGACCGCGGGTGGTTCAGAGCCCGACCGCCTTGAAGCGGGCCTTGACCTCCTTGAGATGGAAGTCGATCGAGCAAAGCTTCTCGAGCTCGCCCTTGCGGAAGTGGCGCGAGATCTCGGGATCGGACTGCAGTTGCAGCACGAAATCCGCGTCCATGCGGCCGGCGTGGCGGGTGGCCCAGGTGGCCATGGCATTGCGCTGGACGATCTCGTAGGCGGCCTCGCGGGTCAGTCCCTTGCGGATGAGCGCGAGCAGGACCGTCTGCGAGTTCCACATGCCGAGGCTGAGGCCGAGATTGCGGCGCATGTTCTCGGGATAGACCGCGAGCCCGTCCATCATGCGCACCACCAGCCCGAGCATGTAGTCGAGCAGCGTGCAGGAATCGGGGAAGATGATGCGCTCGACCGAACTGTGGCTGATGTCGCGCTCGTGCCAGAGGGCGACGTTCTCGAGGGCGGCGACGGCATGGCCGCGCAGGACGCGCGACAGGCCGGTGAGCCGTTCCCAGGTGATCGGGTTCCGCTTGTGGGGCATCGCGCTGCTGCCCTTCTGGCCCTTGGTGAACGGTTCCTCGGCCTCGAGGACCTCGGTGCGCTGCAGGTGCCGGAACTCCACCGCCCACCGCTCGATGCTGGCGCCCGCCAAGGCGAGCGTGTTCATGAAATCGGCATGGAGGTCGCGTTGCACCACCTGGGTGGAAATCGGCGCCGGACGCAGGCCGAGCTTGCGGCACACGAAGGCCTCGACCTTGGGCGACAGATGCGCGCTGGTCCCGACCGCGCCGCTGAGCTTGCCGACCGCGACCGTCTCCCGGGCGCGCTCCAACCGGGACTCCATCCGGCCGAATTCGTCGTACATCAACGCGAGCTTGAGCCCGAAGGTGGTCGGCTCCGCGTGGATGCCGTGGCTGCGCCCGATGCACGGCGTGAACTGGTGCTCCTTCGCGCGCCGGGCGATCACCTTGCGCGCCTCGCGGACGTCGGCGATCAGGAGGTCGGCGCTCTGGACCAACTGCACCGCGAACGCCGTGTCCACGATGTCGCTGCTGGTCAGACCGAAATGGAACCAGCGGCTGGCCGGGTCGTCGATCTGCTCGGACACCGCCGTGGTGAACCCGATGACGTCGTGGTTCAGCGTCTTCTCGAGTTCCTTGGCCCGCTCGACCAACCGATCCGGGGCGGCCTCGCACCGGGCGGCGCCCGCCTTGATTTTCGCGAAATCTTTCGCCGGCACGACGCCGAGCTTCACCAATTCGCCAAGGGCGAGCATCTCGATGCGAAGCCAGGTCACCAACCGATTCTCGTCGGTCCAAATTCCCCGCATTTGCGGCCGCGTGTAGCGCGTGATCATCCGCCGCCGAGACTACGCGCCCGCCCCGAGCGGCGTCGAGCGGTTGCTCCCGGCCCGGTTCCGCCGGGGTGCATCCCGTCGCCGGCCCCCGAGGCGCCCGCCGCCAACTTGCGCCTTCCACGCCCGCCCGGATGCCCGACAATCCCGGCGCCGACCACGGTCCCAGGAATGCCCGAGATTCTCCTCAGCACGCTCAACGCCCGCTACGTCCACGCTGCCTTCGGACTGCGGTACCTCCTCGCGAACCTCGGCGAGTTGCGTTCCCGCGCCGCCATCCGCGAATTCGACATCAACCAACGCCCCGTCGACGTCGCCGAGGCCATCCTCGCCGAGAACCCCTCGATCCTCGGCCTCGGCATCTACCTTTGGAACGTCGCCCCCGCCACCGAACTCGTCGCGATCCTCCGCCGGCTGCGTCCCGGTCTGGTGATCGTCCTCGGCGGACCCGAGGTGAGCCACGAATGGGAGGGCCAGGAAATCGTGCGCCTCGCCGACCACGTGGTCACGGGCGAGGCCGACCTGGCCTTCGGCGACCTCTGCCGCGGGCTGCTCTCGGGAAACCCGCCGGCCGCGAAGATCATCCACGCCCCCCTTCCCGACCCGGCGAAAGTGGCGCTGCCCTACGACCTGTACGACGAACGCGATTGCGCCCACCGCGTGGTGTACGTCGAGGCCTCGCGCGGTTGCCCGTTCACCTGCGAGTTCTGCCTGTCGTCGCTCGAGGTCCCGGTGCGCCAGTTCCCCCTGGACGCCTTCCTGTCGTCGATGCAGTCGCTGCTCGACCGCGGGGTGCGGCAATTCAAGTTCGTCGACCGCACCTTCAACCTGAACCTGATGGTCGCGCGCCGGATCCTCGGGTTTTTCCTCGAGCGCTGGACGCCGGGGTTGTTCGTGCATTTCGAGATGGTTCCGGACCGACTGCCCGCGGAACTCCGCGAACTCATCGCGCGGTTCCCGCCGGGCGCGCTCCAGTTCGAGGTCGGCATCCAGACCTTCGATCTCGCGGTCGAGCGCCTGGTGAGCCGGCGCCAGGACCACGGGCGACTCGAGGACAACCTTCGGTGGCTCCGGGCCTCGACGGGGGTCCACGTCCACGCCGACCTCATCGCCGGCCTGCCGGGCGAGACCCTGGGGACGTTCGCGGCGGGCTTCGACCGTCTGCTGGGACTCGGCCCGCAGGAGATCCAGGTGGGGATCCTCAAAAGGCTGCGCGGCACGCCGATCATCCGGCACGACGCGGAGTTCGCGATGGTCTACAACCCGGCGCCGCCCTACGAAGTGTTGTCCACCCGGGACCTCGATTTTGCCACGCTGGCGCGGTTGCGGCGCTTCGCCGGCTTCTGGGGTTTGTTCGGCAACAGCGGCCATTTTGCCGCCGCCTTGCCGCTGCTGTGGGAGGACGGTGCATCGCCCTTCGCCCGATTCATGGCCTTCTCGGACTGGCTCCACCAACAGGGCGGCAAACCTTCCGGGATCGCCCGCCAGCGCCAGCATGCGTTCCTCGGGGAATACCTGCTCTCGGTGCCCGGTCTTCCGGAAGCGCTCGTCCGGGAACGCATGCTCCGCGACCAGACGCCGCGGCGAAGGCCCGCTCCCGACGCCGGCGGGCACCCGAACCTGCCCGAACGCCAAGCCCGGCATCTCGAGGCCGCGGGGTCCTGAATCGGCCATGCCCTACCGCAGCCGGACCCGGTAGAACCGGCGCGAATCGCCGGGTTGGAGATCCACGAACACCACCGACCCGTCCACGACGCCGTTCGTCGAGACCGGCCTCCATTCCTTCAGGTCGCCCGACGCCTCGACCACGTAGTCCGAACCGGGTTGTCCCGGGAACTGGAACCGGAG
The DNA here is from genome assembly GCA_008933025.1 of Verrucomicrobiota bacterium. GTDB lineage: Bacteria > Verrucomicrobiota > Verrucomicrobiia > Limisphaerales > UBA9464 > UBA6176. Next base: position 7,694 of record WBXI01000091.1, on the reverse strand, counting down.
CGGGCCGTCCGGGATCTGGAATCCCACCGAACCCAACTGCAATCCGCCGACCTCGACCACGACGGCCGGCGACGTGGCCGTGGCGCCGCGGTCGTCGGTGGCACGCGCCGCGAGCACGTGGGTGCCGGGCACCGGGCTCGCCCAGGAAATCCGGAACGGGGCCGACGTCGCCTCGCCGATCTTGGCCTGCCCGTCGAAGAACTCCACCTTCGCCACCGTGCCATCGTCGTCCGTCGCGGTGGCCACCACCGTGGCGACACCCGGGGTGACCGAATGCGCGCCCGGGAGCGGCGACGCCATGGCGACCACCGGCGGCCAGTTCAACGGCGCCACGCCCGCCCCGGCATCGAATTGATCGTACACCGCGGTCGTGGTCGTGCCGTTGTCGTGCGCCGTGGTCGCCAGTCCCACCCACGCGTTCGCCGCCATCGGGATGGTCGCGGTGCCGATGGGCGTCCAGAGGATGCCGTCGGCCGAGGAATAGCCGGTGAATTCATTGCCGCCGCGGCGCAACCGAACCCAATGCGGGCCGCTGTCGGCGGAACCCGTCTTCTGGCTGGTGCCACCGGTGGCCACGGCACGCCATTGGAGTGCCGCGATCCCAGCCGGCGTCACCAACGCGAACGCGTTGGGCGCCCCCGCCGAATCGCTCTCCCGCGCCATGATCCCGGCCTTCGCCCAGGGGTCCGAGGGATCCAACCGCGCCACCTGCACCGACACGTCGAAGTCCCCGGCATGCGGCTGGCCGACAAAATGGAAGGCATCGATGGCACCCCAGATGTCGTCGCCACCCGCCGTCACCGTCAACCGGCCCCCGCCATAGGTCGCGGCACCCGCGATGCCGACCGCACCGATGTCGCCGTGGCTCCACGGCGCCGGGACCGTTGGCGGAGGCGGCGGGACCGAGGCGATCCAAGCCTCGAGCACCGCGACCGCGGCCGCGTCGACCACGTTCTTCGCCAACGGCGGCATCTTCGACTGCGAATCCAACGATCCGGCACGGCGCGAGAGCACCGATTTTTCCGGATGGCCCGGAACGACGATCCGCGCGCCGGAGATCCCCAGGTTCGAGGCCGGGAATCCGCCGATGATCCCCGCCTCCGCCAGGGGCGTGTCGAAACGCGCGTCCCACAGGGCGCGAACGCCGCCGGGGCGATGGCAATGGGCGCAATTGGCGTCGAGATAGGAACGGGCCCGGAGTTCCAGGCCGGCCGCGGCATCGGCGACCGACGCCAACCGGTCGAACCCGGCGATGTCGGAGTCGACGATCGCCGGCGAGAACAGGCCGACGTGGTTCCACGCCCGCAACTGGTTGTCCGTGATCCCGCCGGGGAATCGGAAATCGAGGTTGCTCTGGCGGGTCTTGAGGCCGAGCACGCCGCCCGCCGCCACCGAGTGGCACACGATGCATTCGGTGCGGCTGGGATAATGCCACGTCTGGTTCCGGACGCCGTCGGCTCCCCGGATCGCGATCGGCTCGTCGAGCCCGTTGGCCAGCAGATCCGCGTCGCTGTTGTCGGGCCGCCATTTGTACGTGGCCCCGAAATGGACACCCGCGGCGTCGCGCACCAGAAACCGGGTCTCCAACCGCCGGCGCGGCACCCCCGGGTCGGTCTCGTCGACTGCCAGTTCGAAGTGTTTTACCAGGATCGTTCCCGGCGGGAAGGTCCACTCGCCCTTCGGCGCGAACCCGATGGTCCCGTTGGTCGGGATCGCCATCCACCGGCTCTTGACCGCGGCGTCCGACCAGAGCGCCGCATTGACGGCATAAGGGATCAATGCGGGCGACGGCGCGAGCGAGGCCAGATCCACGAACGCCCCCGTCTGCGAAAGCAGCGGCGGGAAATCCCGGGAGGGCGGCGGCGGACCCGTCCGGGCGAGCTTGTGGATGCGCCCCCCGAGATTGCCCATCTGGCAAAGATACAACTCCCCCTGGGCGTCGACGCCGAAGCTCGACAACCCGGTGTAGTCGCTTCCCGAATTCACCCCGGGTCCCTTGGGCAGGGTGCACAGGAGTATCTTCCCGTACGGCACCGTCGTCTCGTCCATCGCCCAGATCGTTCCCCGGACATTGTCGCCGAATATGTAGCGGCCCCCCAGATCCGCGGCGAATTCCTTGCCGCGGTACACGTAGCCCCCGATCACCGCCTGTCCCTCGTCGTGCCCGTAGTCCAGGACCGGACGCTTGTTCGCGCCGAGGTGGGGCGACGGGAGATCCCCGTGCAATCCCTCGATCACGCTCCACTGGAAGTTCAGCCCGAACGGATCGGTCGGTTCGATCACGTCGATCTCTTCCCGGGACGCGTTGCCGACGTCGCCGACGAAGATCCGCCCGGTCGGCGGGTCGATCGTCATCCGGTGGGGACTGCGCAGACCGAGGGCGAAGAATTCCTCGAGCACCCCCGCGCGACCCACGAACGGATTGTCGTTCGGGATGTAGTAGTTCGCCGTGGTGCCGTGCCGTGGCTGGCGCGGGATCGGGTGGCTGATGTCCCCGCCGCGCCGGTCGACATCGATGCGGAACACGCCCGACAAAAGATCCTGGTCGATGACCTGGGTCGGGCCCACCGCATCGTCGCCGTCGGTCCAGTAGAGGAAGCCGTCGCCGGGATGGAAGAACAGGCCACCCCCGTTGTGCCAGACGCTGCTGGCGGCCTGGTCCACGAACACCGTTTCGGAACCGGGCACCGCGACGCCGTTTTCATCCAGCACGAACCGCGACAACCGGTCGTGGTAGGCGAGCGACTTGAACGTCGGGGGCCGGAGTTGCGGATTGCCCACCACGGTCCCCGGTTCGACCCACGTGTAGCAAACGAAGACCTGGCGGTTGTGGACGAAGTCGGGATGGAACGCCCAACCCAGCAGGCCCGAATCGTCCCAACCCTGGCACCGGTCCGCGATGTCGAGGACCAGGGTCTTGGTGGACACCGCCGGGTCGTTCTCGAACATCCATACCCGGCCCTCCCGTTCCCACACGACGAGTCGGGTGGAGCCGGGAACGGCGGCCAAGCCGAGGGCATTGGTGAACGGGAGATTGGGAAACGCGGGAACCGCGGACCAATCCCCCGAGATGGCGGGTGCGGACGAGGGCAAGGTCCCGTCCAGAAACGGGCCCACCGGCGGGCGTTGCCCGAGCCCATGGGGAGCGGCAGCCGAGACCCGCGCGGCGAGCAGCGCCAGCAGGACCGCGATCGCAGCGCGATGGAGTCGGTTACGCATTCCGGAGAACGGTAGCAGGGAGCAACCCGCGCGCCATTCCCGGAAGGGCTCAGTATTCCCAATGCAGGCGCAGGCCGAAGACGTGGGCGGGGCCGCGATCGCGATTGTAGGCGGGATGATTGACGAATTGGTAGTCGAGGGTCGCGTGCCACGCGCCCGCCACCTGGAACCGGTAGTAGGTCTCGAGGATCTCTTCCGGGCCGTAGTTCAGCCGGTTCTCGCCGACCAAGATTCCCTGCCCGCCCGCCGCGAGGAACCGCCGGTGCACCCCCGAGATCTCGTTCCAAACCCCGGCCACTCCCACCGTGTCGCTCCCGCGTCCCCAACGCGTCCCCTTCAGCGAGAGTCCAAGACTCGCCGTGCGGTCGACGTCGGTGAACATCCAGGGCTCGGTGTTGCCGTCGTTCCACCCGAGTCGCGAGAAAAGCCCCAGGTCGCCGGCGATTTCCTGCTCGAGATTCAGGCCGTAGCCGAGTTCGCCGTTGTAGCCCTTCTGCAGGGACGGATCGGCCAGCAACGCCGCGTCGGCGAGCGTGTCCTCGTAGCGGCGCATGCGGCCGCGATTGAGGTCGAGGAGCAACCGGACCGCGCCCGGATGGGTGCCGAGCCGATGCCGGTGCTCGAGTTCCCAGACCATGGCCCGCGCCTTGCCGAACGACTGGTCCACCCCCACCCCGTTCGCCGAACGCATCACCCCGAACAACCCGTACCGCGCCGACCAATCGCCCGCGTCCAGCTCGAGCGCGACGCCCGGCGCGAACCCCAGCGCGTCGGCCGGATAATCCCAGGCACCGTTCGCCATCAGCGACCAGTTGAGGAATTGGGTGCGGGGATCGTTCGCGTAACGGTTCGCGTCGAACACGTCCTTCGCCGACATCTTTCCCGCGGTCAGGGTCAGCCGGTTGGCATCGCGCTGGCCCCCGAAGTTCAGCGGCCCGGCCTCGACCGTTTCCTCGCCGCCGCCGAACCCGACCACCTGCCGGACAAAGACCCGCGAAAGCGTCGCGTTCGGCACCTCGGTCCCCTTGCGGAACGCCTCGCCGTTGGGAAATCCCGCGACTCCCCGCGCGTCGCTGAGCCCGTAGCCCTGCCACATCAGGCCGTCCACCCGGAATTCCGCGCCCTGCCACAGCCGCGCGCCGCCGATCAGGTCGAGCGACACCGTCTCCTTGGCCTCGCCGCGCGAGCGGAGGCTTCCGGGCCCGGCGTAATCGGCATGGAACGGAAGCACCGCCTGCCCGACGAACGTGCCCTGCGCGTGGAAATCCCAGCGGTCGGCGGCGACCGGGGAGGCGGGGTCGGATCCGGAGGCCGTCGTCCCGGGGGCCGGGAGCGTGGTCTGGCAGCGGCCCGCCGGCGCCGCGGACAGCAAGGCCAGCGCGGCGGCGAGACGGAGGGCGGGCAAAGACGGATTCATCCGGGCCCGACCGTGCCGGCCCCACTTGTTGAAAGCAAACAAAGTGTTTTACTACTACCACACTCGCCCCGACCGACCGGGTCGCCGGGATCAGGCGACGATGCCGCGGACGACGTTGGCACCGAGGACACCGGTCAGTTTGTTCTCGAGGCCACCGTGGAAGAAGGTGAGGCGCTCGTGATCGAGACCCATCAGGTGGAGGATCGTCGCGTGCAGGTCCCGCAGGTGGACGCGATCGACCACGGCGGCTTCCCCGACCTCGTCGGTCTCGCCGAAACTGGTTCCGGGTTTAACGCCGGCGCCGGCCATCCAATAGGTGAACCCCTTCGGATTGTGGTCGCGGCCCCCGGGTTTCCCGCCGGTGTTGAAGGTTTCGGAAACCGGCATGCGGCCGAATTCCCCGCCCCAGACCACCAGGGTTTCGTCCAGGAGACCGCGCTGTTCCAGATCCGCCAGCAGCGCCGCGATGGGCCGGTCCACCTCCGGACAATGGATCTTCAGGTTCTCCTCGATCCCGTGGTGTCCGTCCCACGTGTTCTGTCCCCCGGCACCGCCGCCGCCCGAATAGATCTGCACGAACCGGACGCCGCGTTCCACGAGCCGGCGGGCGGTGAGGCATTGGCGGCCAAAAGGCGCCGGACCGAGGGCGAACGGGTGCCAGTCGGGTTTGGGTTCGTGGATCCCATAGGCCTCGAGCGTCCGCGGGTCTTCCCGCGACAGGTCCAGCGCTTCCGGGGCCGTGGCCTGCAGTCGGAACGCCAGTTCGTACCCGGCGATCCGCGCCTCCAGCTCCGAGTAACCCGGGTGCGCCCCGAGGTGTCCCGCGTTGAGTTCGTTGATGAAATCGATCTCGCGCCGCTGCATCGCCCGACTGGTCCCGGCCGGCGCGCGGAGATTCAGGATCGGCTCGCCCGTGGTCCGCAACAGCGTGCCCTGGTGCACCGCCGGCATGTAGCCGTTCGACCAGTTCGGGGCGCCGGTGGTCGGCCCGCCCCGCGGGTCCAGCATCACCACGTAGGCCGGCAGGTCGCGGTTCATCGTGCCCAGGCCGTAGCTCAGCCACGCGCCGATGGACGGGTGTCCCTGCAGGATCCGCCCGCTGTTCACCTGCAGCACCGCGCTCCCGTGCGCGAACGAGTCGCTGTAGACCGATTTCACCACCGCCAGTTTGTCCATGTGGCGCGCGATGTTCGGGAACGCGTCGGAACACCACAGACCCGATTGCCCGTGGCGCCGGAAGGTCCGGCGACTGGCCTGCAGCACGGCCTTGGTCTTGGTGTTCCGCCGGAACTCGTTGTCGATCGTCTGCCCGTCGCGCCTCTGCAGTTCGGGTTTGTAATCGAACAGGTCGACCTGGGACGGACCGCCGAACATGAACAGGAAGATCACCGATTTCGCGCGCACGGCGCGATGCGGTGGTTTCGGTGCCAACAGGTCGCGCGGCCGCGCGTCCGCGGCCAGGGCCTTCCCGCCGAAGAAGCCGTCGTCCTGCAGCAGGGCCGACAACGCCACGCTGCCGAAGCCGGCGCCCAACTGCCCGATGAAGCGGCGGCGGGGAACCAATCGGGAGGGATCGGGATTCATGGGCAGGGACCTATTCCGCGTGCAGCGTTTCGTTGAGATTCAACAGGGCACGGGCGAATCCGGACCAGGCGACATCCCCGGGAACCGCCGCCTTCTCCGACCGCGCCCTTTCGAGTTGCTCGTCCACGAACGCCCGCGAGGAGGCCTGTTCGCGCGGCGTCGGCGCGCGCTGCAGGGCCAACGCGAATGCCCGGCGGATGCGCGCATCGGGATCCGGTCCCGCCTCCCGGGACAACCGCGCGGCAAACGCCGCGGCGCGTTGCTGCACGAACGCGTCGTTCAGCAGCGTCAGGGCCTGCGGTGCGGTCGTCGTAACCGGACGGACCCCGACCGGCGAGGTGCTGTTGGCGAAATCGAGGCATTCGAGCAACGGGACCTTCAGCGCGCGTTTCACCACGAGGTAGACGCTCCGCCGCCTTTGTTCGGCCGGCTCGCTGTCGGTCCAGCCTTTGCCGGCCGAATCCTGCGTCCCGTGGACCTCGCTGGAGAGCGTCGGGTACACGCTCGGCCCGCCTTCCCGAAGGTTCAGTTCCCCCGACAGGACCAGCAACGTGTCGCGCACCGCCTCGGCGTCGATCCGACGCAGCGATTGGCGCCACAGCAGCACGTTGCCGGGATCCGATTCCTGCGCCCGGGAATTCCGCGTGTCCGAAGACATCCGGTAAGCCCTGCTGGAGAGGATGAGTCGGTGGAGTTGCTTCAGGCTCCATCCGCGCCCGACGAGTTCGGACGCCAGATAATCGAGCAACTCGGGATGCGTCGGCGGCAGACCCGTGCGGCCAAAATCATCGGGGGTGGGCACGATCCCGGTGCCGAAATGCCGTTGCCAAACCCGGTTGGCGACCACGCGCGCGGTCAGCGGGTTTTGCGGACTGGCGACCCAATCGGCCAACACACGGCGGCGACCGGTGGACGGCGCGTCGGGCGCGCGCCGGGGAATGCCCGGTGCGGGCACGCCGAGCACCGCCGGAAATGCCGGGGACACCTCGCCCCGGGGAGTGCCGGGATCGCCGCGGGCGAGCACGTGCGTGGGTTTGGCCACCGGCCCGTTCTCGACCGCCGCCAAGGCAAACCCGAATGGCGGCGGCTCGGTCCGGACCCGTTTCAAATCCTCCTCGCACCGCTTCTTTCCCGCGGCATCGACGGCACGCGACAACCGTTCCTCCGCCGCTTTCACGCGGACCTGTTTCGCCGCTTCCCACGCCCGCACCTCCGCGGGCAAGGCCAGCGCCCGCTCGATCTTGCCGACTCCGCGCCCACCGCCGCCGGTCTTGTGCTGGCCGTAGGGATCGATGCCCCGGAAGAAGCCCAGCATCGAGTAGTAATCGGCCTGGGAGATCGGATCGAACTTGTGGTCGTGGCAACGCGCGCAACCCAGCGTGAGCCCGAGGAAAGCCGTCCCCGTCGCGACCATGACGTCGTCCAGATCGTCGTATTCCGCGGCCACCGTGCTGTCGGGTTCGTCGTCCCAGAC
>WBXI01000090.1 GCA_008933025.1 Verrucomicrobiota bacterium | reverse complement strand
GCTCCACGACGTGTCGGCCAGCACCACCCCGAACTTCGCGGCATCGCGGCTATCGACGCGCAACAGGAACTCGCCCGCCGGTTGCGTCAGGAAGCCCAGCCCCACCCCCATCCGCGCCCGCCATACCCCGTCCGCCTGACGCGTGGGCCGCACCGTCCACGCCACCTTGGATTTGCCGTCCGTCTGGCGGCACAGATGGAACGGGAAGCTTCCCATCCACGAGGGATAGTCCAACGCGTCGAGCGTCGCTTTCGGGTCCTTGATCCGGGCGCCGCCGGAAGCCACGAACGCCTTGCGGCGCACCGCGGCATCCGCCGGGGCCACGCTGCCGAACACGCCCGGCGCCTGCTTGATCCAGGCGATCAGGTCGGCCAGATCCCGCGCCGCGAGCCCTTCCTCGAGTCCTTCCGGCATCAGCGAACGGGCACCCGCCTCGATCCGGCCCACGTCGGTCCGCGCCACCGATTCGCGGACGCCGCCCGGCAGGACCAACACGAACGAGGTGTCGGTCTCCTCCGTGACGATGCCCGTCTGCTCCCGGCCGTCGGTCCGCGCCACGGTGTAGGCGACGAACCGGGGATCGATGGCCGCGCTGGGATCGAGGATCGCCCCGAGGAAATCGGCGGCGGACTTGGGTCGGAACGGCGTGAGGTCGGGCCCCACCGCATGGCCGATGCCGCGCAATGCGTGGCACGAGGAACAAAGCCGCTCGAACTGCGGCCCGCCCCGCGAGGGATCGCCGGCGATGGTGGTCGCGTCCCGGAACCGGGCGATCACGTCGGCCCGACTGCCGTCCGCCGGCGGGAAGGCCTTGGCGGCGATGGCGGCGATCGATGGATCCTTGTGGCGTCGCAATTGGTCGCGGGCGGCCGGTGGGATCTCGGTCGGCGCGACCTTCCCTTGGGCGACCGCCTCGAGGAGCAGGCGGGTCCAGGCCGGGCGTTGCTGGAGGACCGCCAGGGTTTTGCCCCGGACGGCGGGCGCGCGGCGCGGCCAACCCGACAGCAGGCCGCGGGCGACGGCCTCGTCGTCGAGACGCCCGAGGGCACCGAGCGCGAGACGCCGGACCTCGGCATTGGAGCCGGCGTCGACCAGGGACAAGAGGGTGTCGCGGTCGGCGGTGGAACCGCGCGCGCGTTCGCCGAGCAGGCGGACGGCGGCGCCGCGGAGCCCGGGGGGAAGCGTCGGGTCGGTGGCCAAGGCCGCGGCGCGCGGCGCGATCTCGTCGTTCAACCGGGCGAGGCGCCGCGAGGCCTCGGGATCCTTGGCGAGCCGCACGCGGAGGGCGGGCGATCCTTCCAAGGCCGCCATGAGGGCGAGCGCGGTGCCACGGCCCGCGTCGTCCCAGACGGCCCCGGGGGCCGGGACGGCATCGGCCAGCAACCGCGAGACCGGGGCCAACAAGCCGGCGCCGACGACCGACGCGAGGAAGGGGTCGCGGTATTCCGCGACGACCGCGGGCGAGGCCGAGCGGACCAAACCGGCCCAGAACGACTCCGGAGCCGCGAGGCACGAGCACAGCACGGCGTGGCGGATCCAGGGATCGCCGGCGCTGCCGGCGGCGACTTTCGCGAGCGCCGTCGCGGCCTCGGGTTGCGGGTAGGTGCCGAGGGTCAACGCCAGTTGGAACCGGACGCCGGCATCCGGGTCGTCGGCGAGGGCGAGCAATCGCGCCGGGGGCGGCGCGCCGTCCGCGTGACGCTCGAAGAGCGAGGCGGCGAACCGTCGCAACCGGGGTTCCTTGGCCCCCAACGCGGCGACCGCCGCCGTCTCGTCGGGCACGTCCAGATCGCGCAACAACGCCAGTGCCTGCGCGCGCTGGGCGGGACCGGACTCGCCGGCCACGCGCCGGATCTCGGCGAGGACCGCCGTGGCCCGGGCCTCGTCGCGCCGCTCCAGAAGCAGTCGGTGCGCGAGGTCGCGCACCACGCCGTTGGACGCATCCATCCGCCGGGCCAACCCCATGGCATCGAGCCCGTCGAGCCGCCACGGGGACGGCCGGCGTTCCGACGCGGGATGCACGCGGTAGATGCGTCCCCGGTTGGCGCCCGCGCGGACGTCGAGTTCGGCGAGTCGTTCCGGCTGGATCCAGCGCGGGTGCTCCACCACGAAGCGGTACATGTCGACGATCCAGAGGGCGCCGTCGGGGCCGGTGCGGACCTCGACCGGGCGGAACCAATTGTCGCTGCTCGAGAGGAACTCCGAGCTCGCCTCGCCCGGCGCGCGCCGGGCGGCGAAGGTGGCGCCGTCGGGGGCGAGCACGGCCCGGCGCACCAGGTTGTGCACGGGTTCGCAGACAAAGGCGTTGCCGGCGTACGCGGCGCCCAACGCCGAGTCCCGGTAAATCTCGGGACCGCAGGCACTGGTCAACTGGTTGGCGGATCCCGGATCGTTGAACCGTTGCAGCGTGTGGCTCGTCGGGTACACGCGGCCGCCGTCCCGGTTCACGCCCACCCGGGTCGGCGCCGCCGGCGCGCCCGGATTCCGCCGCGAATGCCGTGCCGCCAGCGGGAAATGCCAGAGCAGGCTCCCGTTGTCGTTGCCGAACCATTCCCCGAAATCGTCCCGTACCCGCCCCTGCTGGCTCACGCCCGACTCCGCCTCGAATGCCCCCGTGTCCGGTCGCCACCGGAAATCGCGCCCGTTCGCGTCCACCGTCGCGCCCGTCCGCGTCGAGGTGATGCGCCCGCCGAACAGGCCGCCCGCCCCGTGGATCCAGCCATCGAACCCCCATCGCAGCCCGTTCACCCGGGCTTGGTAATTGTGGGTGGCAAAGCCCGAGAGGAGCTTCCGCGGTTCGGGCGCCGCCGGCGGCGGCACCGTCGCGACCCCGGGGAACCACAACACGTCCGGAGCCGAACACACCAACACCCCGTCGCGCCATTGCATCAGCCCGGTCGGGAACGGCAACCCGCGCGCCACCACCGTCGCCCGGTCGTAGCGCCCGTCGCCGTCGGTGTCTTCCAGCACCTTCAGCCGACCGCCCCCTTCCGCCCCCGACGGATAGTCGAACATCTCCGCCACCCACAGCCTGCCGTCCGGACCGAAATCGATCGCCACCGGCGACTGGACGAGTCCGTCGCCGGCCACGAGATCGACGGCGAGGCCCTCGGGCACGTGGAAGGCCTCGACGGCGCGCGCCGGGTCGCGGGGCGGCGGCAGTTCTTCCTGGCGGGGCTTCGCGCGGTACGCCGCGGGAAGCAGGTCCTTCACGGTCCCGACGATGAGATCCTCGGTCTCGGGCGCGAGGCGTTGCGGACGGTCGTAGTACCACAGCGAGGACTCGGCCTCGTAGCCGCCCTCGGAAAGGATGCGGCGCGACGGGATGTAGCACGGGACGTCGTTCGCGTAGCCGTTGACCCACAACCGCGCCGGGTCGAGCTCGCGCTTCAACCGCAGCGCGTAGTCCACCACCACCTCGCCCCCGAGGAAGACCATCGCGAACTGGTCGCCGAATGCCCAGGTCTGGACCGGATAGGGCAGCGTCGGCGACGGCGCCCCGTCGCGTTCCATCCGCGCCAGCCAACGGCGCGCGTGGTGTCCCACGATGCCCGACATCCTCGAACGCGCTTCCAGCTCGGCCCGCGTGAAGTGCGGCCGGTAGGGCAGCGCGATCGTCCGCGAGTTCGCCGTCGGCGCGTTGGTGATTTCCGCCAACGGCAACGCCAGCAAACGCTCGGCTTCCACCGCGATCTCGTGCCCGTGCGCGTCCGCCAGTTGCATCGTTCCCCGCGGCGCCGGATTCGCGTCCGCCCCGCAGCCGATGGCCATCAACGCCACCGTTCCCGGATGTTTCGACTCGAGTTCGAGGGCGGCGGACCCGGCCCAATCCCCGTGGACGGCGTTGACGTCGCCAAGGGTCGTGCAATGGCACGCGTAATTCGCGAGGACCGCCTGCAGGGTTCCGTCGGCGTTCACCACGCGCAGGATGGGGAAGTCGTGGTCCACCGGACCACCCGCCGTGCGGCGGTTCGCGGCGAACGTCACCCGCCCCTGCCCCCACGCGATGCGCGCCGGGACCCGGTGGTCCAAAGCCTGCAGCACCGCGCTTTCCACGCGGCCGACGAAGAACCGCGTGTAGAGGTCGATGGCGGCCTGGTCCGCCGGCGGGATGTCCGCGGCGAAAATGTTGGGGGCCGCGCCGGTCAGGCAGGGCGCGCTGTGGGTATGGGTGACGGCGAAGGCGATGTTGCCCGGCGCCAGCCCGCGGCTCCGGACGATCCGCGACCGGATCTCGTCGCTCAACGCGCCGGGAAGGATGCAATTGTCGAGGGTGACCAGCACCGTGGTCCGATCGTCGCGGGTCAGGGCGAGGGCGCGGGCATGGATGGGTTGGACCACGTTGGTCGCGCCCGGAAGGTTGGCGCGGCCGGCATATCCCATGAGCCGGACGGCATTGGTGGGCGAGATGTCGACGCGCGACGAGCCGGCGAGGAAACCGGCGGGCCCGGCCGCGACCAATGCGGAGGCAGCCGCAAGGCACGGGATCAACGCCGCCCACAGCCCTCGCCAACGGGCCAGCGAAGGCGGGGAAAGGAAATGCCGGGAACGGTTCATGAAAGTGCGGTGAGGCTGACCCACCCACGTCCGGCCCGCAACCGGCGGTGTGGGGAAGGGGCGCAGCGCCTTCGGACTGCGATGGCAAGGCCTTCGGAAGGCCGCGACACCGCTCTGAAACCGGGCGCGATCAAGGTGGACGTTGGGCCTGGTCGCAAAGCGGGGTGGGCGTCGCTGACGCTCCTACCCCCCGCACTCCCACGGCGCTCCGCGCGGGGAACCGCCGAGGCCTGTCTCCCGCGCGCAGCGCTTTCGGACTGCGGTGGCAAGGCCTTCGGAAGGCCGCGACACCGCTGTGAAACCAGACGCGACCACGCTGGACGATGGCCCCTGTCGCAAAGCGGAGTGGGCGTCGCTGACGCTCCTACCCCCCGCGCTCCGACGGTGCTTCGCGCAGGGGACCGCGGCGGGAGGTTTCCGCGCGGCCATGCCAGTCACGTCCGGATTCCGTGCCTCACGATACCCGCGGCCCAGTGTTGTGGACCAATCGCCGCTGCCCCCGTACGGTGAGCGCGTGTCCTCGGATACCGCCATCGCCCATCGCCCCGCCGGTTTGCCTCCCATCAAGCTGTCCGCGCCCGCGCACAACGGATTCTGGGAGATCCCCGTCGTGTACGAGGACGCGCATCTGCTCGCCATCGACAAGCCGGCAGGGCTCCTGACCTCGCCCGATCGCTACGATCCGGACCGTCCGAACCTCATGAAACTCCTCCACGGGGGGATCGAGACCGGACGTCCCTGGGCGGTCGCGCGCGGGCTGACCTATCTCAGCAACGCCCACCGGCTCGATTTCGAGACCAGCGGGGTGCTCCTGCTCGCGAAGGACCGGACCGCGCTGGTCGGGTTGGCCGACCAATTCGGGAGCGAGAAGCCGGCGAAGGTCTACGTGGCGTTGTCGAAGGGAACCCCCGCGGAAAAGGAGTTCGAGGTGGACCTCAAGTTGAAGGCGGACGACCGGCAACCGGGCCGAATGCGGTGGTCGAAGGACGGCAAGAAGTCGCTGACCCGGTTCCGCGTGCTGGAGACGTTCGGCGGGGTGAGCCTGATCGAGTGCCATCCGTTGACCGGACGCACGCACCAGATCCGGGTCCACCTGCTGAGCGCGGGCCTGCCGATCCTCGGCGATCCGGTGTACGGCGACGGGCAACGGCTGTATCTGAGCCAACTCAAGACGAATTACCGTCCGAAGGGCGACGAGCCCGAGCGCCCGTTGACGCCGCGGATGGCGCTGCACGCCTGGAAGCTGCGGGTGAAGCACCCGGTGACGGGCGCCCACATCGACATCGAGGCCCCGTGGCCGCGGGATCTGGAAGTGGCGCTCAAGTACCTGCGGAAATACCAGTGACCGCCCGCCGTGGCCGCCTCCCCGCGGCGGCGGCCACGGGACGCCCGGCCATGGAACGCCCGCAAAAAACCGCTTTCCGTGCCGGGCGCTGTTCCCCACAGTCCGCCCGCAATTTCCGGGCTCTCGCCCGCCCACCGATGAAAGCCAAGATCGTCATCACGCCGAAAAAAGCCGTCCTCGATCCGCAGGGGAAAATCGTCCAGAACGCCCTCGAGCACATGGGCTACCAAGGGGTGGCCGGCGTGCACGTGGGCAAGTACATCGAGATCGACCTCAGCCCCGGCACGGATGCCGCCGCGGCGCGCAAGGCGCTCGACGAGGCGTGCCACCGTTTCCTGAGCAACCCGGTGATCGAGGATTACCGGCTCGAGATCGCGGAGTAGTCCGTACCGCAACCGGTTTCCACGCCATGCATTTCGCCGTCCTCCAGTTCCCCGCCAGCAATTGCGACCAGGATTGCGTCCACGCCGTCCGCGTCCTGGGCCACTCGTCCGGACTCGTCTGGCACAAGGACACCACGCTCGGTGCCGCGGATGCGGTGATCGTCCCCGGCGGTTTCAGCTACGGCGATTACCTGCGCTGCGGCGCGATCGCCCGGTTCAGCCCGGTGATGCAGGCCGTGAAACAGTTCGCCGACAACGGGGGGCTCGTGCTCGGCATCTGCAACGGATTCCAGATCCTCTGCGAGGCCGGGTTGCTGCCCGGCGCCTTGATCCGCAACCGCGACCTGCAATTCCACTGCGAGCAGGTGTTCCTGAAGACCGCGAACCGCGCGACGCCGTTCACCTCGGCGACCCCGGAGGACCGGGTCCTGCGCATCCCGATCGCCCACGGCGAGGGCTGCTATTTCGCGGACGAACCCACGCTCCAGCGCCTGCAGGCCAACCGCCAGATCCTCTGGCAGTACTGCGACGCCACCGGCGCCACCACCGATGCCGCGAACCCGAACGGTTCCCTGCTCAACATCGCCGGCATCGCCAACGACCGGTTCAACGTCGCCGGCCTGATGCCACACCCGGACCGGGCGAGCGAGGACATCCTCGGCAGCGCGGACGGCCGGTACATTTTCGAGAGCATGGTCGCGGCGTTCGCGAAACGCGGGACCGCGGCCGCGGCCTGACGCGCCGGTGCGGCCGGCACGATTCAGGCCGCCCGGTCCCCGCCGGGAGGTTCCCCGGGCACGATCGCGTCGCCCACCCGGATGGCGCCGGATTCCACCACCCGCGCCAGCACTCCATGTCCCGGCGCCGCCATCAGGAGCCGCAAACCCGGCCGCACCGCGTCCATCTTCGCGCACGGCGTCCGGCACTCGACGAATTCCAACAGGGCGGCGCCCACCCTCAGCCGCTTCCCGACCCACGCGGCGAGATCGATGCCCTCCGTCTCGAGGTTCGACCGGGCGTGGCCCGGGTGGATGCGGTCGATACCCAGCGTCCGGGCGTGCCGGGCCAACATCTCCCGCCCGACCAACGTCACCTGACGCCTGGTGGGCAGGCCGGTGGATCGACTCTTGCGGCCGTGATAGCGACGGTCGCCGGCGAGTCCCCGCAGGGCCACGGCCTCGACTTCGGCGACGGACACCATCGGGGCCCCGCCCACGGCGGGATGCAGGTGGATGGAGACCACGCGGCCGAGCACGGGAATGGGAGTCGGGGAAGACATGTTGCCGGGGATCCGTTGGGCGTGCGTTTGCCGGCTAGATCTGCCGCAGGGCGGCCCACAGGAAGTAGGCGCCGCCCACGGCCACCGCGAGCGATCCCCAGCGCCGGATCCGCGGCAACGCGTCCTCCCGCGCCACGCGCCGCACCGCGTGCAGAATCCCGAACAGGGGACCGCCGACGGCCAGATGGCCCAGTTCGACCCCGGCACAGAAGGCGACGATGACCACCGCGAGGTGGGCGGTGGGTTGGTCGGCCAACGATTCCCTGAGTCCGCCGGCGAACCCAAGCCCGTGGACCAATCCGAAACCGAACGCCACGAACCAGCGGGCCCTGCCGCCGGCGCGTTGCGGGGCCAGGACGTTCTCCAGGGCCACGCACACGATGCTGCCGGAGATCAGGGGTTCGATGATCCACGAGGGCAACCGGACCCAACCCAAGGCCGACACGGTGACGGTGATCGAGTGCGCGAGGGTGAACAGCGCGACGATCCGGAACAGGTCGCGCCAGCGCGCGGCTGCCAGCGCGAGCGCGCACAGGAACAGCAGGTGGTCGTAGCCCGTGAGCACGTGGTGCAGTCCGTGCCGCAGGAAACTGGCGAACTCGGCGGACGCCGTCCCGACCCTTGCCTCCGGCGGCGGCGGCGCCGCATGCCCCGGGACCGCCGACGCGACGGGCGCGTCGGTGGCCCCCTCGAGTTCGACCGTGAACGGGAGATCGGTGCGCACGACGCCGCGGGCGATGTCCCGCCGTCCCGCATCCTTGACGGTCAGGGTGTAGGTGACGTCCCACGGCACGCCGGGGGCGTAGCGATGTTCGCGCAGCGTGGCCTGGCCCAAACGAATTTCCCGGGGACGACGGCCGGGCGGGAATGGAAACTCGAGATCGAAAACCGCGTGGGTCCGGTCGAGGTATTGGGCCGCATCGGGCACCTCGGCGGCCGGGTCGGAATCGACGATCAACTCGTGGTCGAGCACCTCGCCCTTCAAGGGCGAACCATCGGCCACGATGGCGACGTGGCCGGCCACGTAGGCGGCGTGGTTCGAGACGGCGTTCTGGATCGTCGGCAACGGGAACGGTGCCTTGGCGGGATCGAGTCCCTGGGCGACCGCGACCTCGCGGAGCGTGGCCGAGACGCGCATGACGAGGCGGTTGGTCTCGGCGACGACCCACCACGAGTTCTGGAGGAACGGATGCGCGTGCAGGCTGCCGGTCGCCGCGGTGGCGGCGAGCAGCAGGACGGCAAGGTGGCGCATCGACCGGAGCATCGGGACGGAGGCTGACCGGTCGCGCGCCGGGATCAAGCCGCGGGCGGCGTCGATGCGGACGCCATCTTCTTCAGAACCAGACAGCGACCCGGCCAAGGCCGCGCGAAATCGACGGAGCGATCCAACCGGAAACCGGCCGCCGCCAAACGCTCCAGAACCAGGTCGACGGACTCCCAGGAAAGGCTCTCCCAGCCGCCGGTATTGTTGCGGTCCGTTTCCCGGCTTCCCAACTGAACCTCGGCGACGAAGGTGCCGCCGGGTTTCAGGACCCGGTGGACCTCGAGGAAAAGGGCCTGCAGGTCGAAGGCGTGGTCGATCGAGTTGCAATACACGACGTCGATGCTGGCATCCGCGAAGACCAGGGAGTGGAAATCCCCCTGCAACACGTGGGAACTTCCCGGACCGGGATTGAGATCCACCCCGACGGCGAAGCAGCCGCAGTCCAGAAAGGCTTTGACCTCGGTTCCAATCCGGGCGGCCAGACAGAGAACGCCGTCGCCGCGGCCGGCGATTCCGATCGCCTGCAACCGATCGCGGAGATCGGCGCGAAAGGAGACGTCGTACAGCCCGAGATCGGTCCCATCGAGACCGAAGCCGCTTCCCGACTGCATCATTTCCAGTTTCGACCGTTGGTGCAGGACATAGGCCTCGTAGGTGGGATAGTGCCGTCGGAAGACGCCGTTTGCGGTCCGTTCCTCGACGAAGGAATCCCCGACGCCCGCGAGTCGCAGGCGCAGCATTTTGCGGGCGTTGGGATCCCACAACCGGCGGATGCGGGACGGCCGCCGGACGCAGCGGACCAATTCCTCCATGGCGACCTTCAGGTTCCTGTTCACGCGGTTCGAGGATGGTTTTCGCACGCGGAGACTGGCAAGGCGCATCTCGATCCGGGCACGCGCAGCGCCCTGCCGTCCGCGTTGCCACCCGGCCGCACGCGCGGTGTCCCACCCCGAAGGGCGTGGTCGCCGTGCCGCGAAGGCTGCCCCGCGGGCCGGCGGCCACGAGTACTATCGCCTCGGGGCGTCGACTTCGCGGACCGCGGCGCCGTGGGTGTCGCTCAGCACCAGGATGGCCAGCTTTTCGACCCGCCCCACCTCGTCGGGACGCAGGGTCGGGTGATCGATCCCACCGGTCTCGCCCC
Organism: Verrucomicrobiota bacterium; assembly: GCA_008933025.1. Lineage (GTDB taxonomy): Bacteria > Verrucomicrobiota > Verrucomicrobiia > Limisphaerales > UBA9464 > UBA6176. The sequence continues at coordinate 5,991 of WBXI01000090.1, read as the reverse complement.
GTCCCGCACCCAATGGCACGGGCGACGGCACCGCTGCCTCGCCGCTGTTGACGCTGGCATAGTCGAATTTCCCGCGGAGGTCGGTGTAGCCGTCCTTCAGGAAACGCACGCCGCCGTCGCCCAACCGCGCGTAGACTTTCACGTACGCCTTCGGGACCGGCCTGTCGGTCGTCCGGTCGCGCACCTCGAGCCGGCCGTAGTTTTGGGCCACCGTCAGCTTGAAGGTGCTCGCATGGTAGGCCCGGGCCTTGCGTTGGCCGGCACCGAGGACCTCGACCAGCACGTTGGCCTTGGCGAAGCGCGCCGGCAGCGGGATTTCGAGCGTGTCCTTGCCGGCCGGCAATGGCTGCACCGCCGACAGCGTCGGCTGGATGATCCCGAACCGATCCGCATCGCGGGTCACGAACGGGCTGCTGCTGAACAGGAACTCCGGGTCCATGAGGTAATAGTTCACCGTCACCTCCCGCAGGTTGCGCCAGGTCAGGGCCACGGTCCGGTTCTCCACCGACAGGTCGAAGGTCGGCTCGGATGCCGCCAGTTCCGCCTGCCGCTTCTCGCGGTCGGTTGGGTCGCCGGGGCGCGCGACGGCCTTGCCCTCGGCCTCGTCCAACTGCGCGACGACCTCGCCGAACAACGCCCGCCACCGGTCCACGGGATGGTTGGCATACCGCGCCGCGATCGCGCGCGCCTCGGCGGGCTTCTCCTCGTAGAACGCCGCGTAGCACCGCAGGTAATCGTGCTGGAGCCGCGTCTGGACGTCGCCCGCCCGGATCGCATGGAACCGGGCCAACGCCTCTTCCACGCGGTCCTGGAGGAACAGGTGGTACACCACCGCCAGTTGGTCCGGGCCGTCGAGGGACGGCCGGTGGGCAAGGATGCCGAGCAACCGCTGGTACTGGGCGCGCAACACCGGGTTCGCGATCCGGGGTTCGGCGCCGATCCGATGGGCGCGCGGGTTGACCAACGGCGAGTACTCGAGGTGCTCGTAGGCGCGGCGCTCGACGGGATCGATCGTGACCAGCCTCGTGTCCAGCCAATCGCCGCATTGGGAGAGGAAGCCATCCTGGTGGCGCAACCACTCGCGGATCGCCGCGGGGTCGTTGTGCAGCACGCCGTAGCGGTGGATCGGCTCGCTCCACACGTGGTGTTCGCCGAGAAAGGCGACCAACCGGCGGAAGAAACCGGCGTTTCCCCGGGCGCGCCACGCCACGCGCTCGAGATCGAGCCGGGCGAGATTGTTCCCCGCGAGAAACGCGAACACGCCGTCGTCGGTGCCCTGTTGGGAGACGTAGTCCCACGAACCGGTGTCGACCTTGGACAGGCGGCGCACCACGCGGAACGCCATCGTCTTCGCGGAACCCGCGGCCTTGCCGGCGACGGTCGCCCCGCTCGGGAAATGGGCGAACGACGCGTCGTCGGCCGCGGTCGCCGGGAAATAGAAGTGATAGTCGAACTGCTGGGTCGCGTAGGGCTCGAGCCGCAGGCGGCGGCTCTGGGTGGCCTTGCTGCCCAGCACCGGCAGCGCACCGCGCGGCACCTGGGTCAGCAGGTCCACCTTCACCGGCGACGACCCGGGATTGCCGACGACGACGTGGGCGCCGTAGACGACCCCGGCCAGGAATTCCTCGGTGACGAACTTGTCGAACTTCTCGTTGCCCTCCTCGCGGTAGCGATCGCCGTTGCGGAAAAAGCCCTCGCTCACCAGCAGGGCCGGGCCGGCCTCGTTGGCCGGGCGCTCCGCGGCACGGAATTGTTTGCGGAACACCAGCGTGGGGCCGCCCACCGTCAGCGCGAGGGCGTTCCCCTCGCTCTTGGCAACCCGCGGCGCCGCCTCGAACGGCAGGTCCAGCACGGCGAGGGCGAGCAGCATCTCGGTGAAGTTGCGGTGGGCTTCGGCGACGTGGACCGACAGGAACGGCGGTTTGCCGTCCCACGCCGCGTAGTCGCGCCAAAACGCGTTGATCGCGACCAATTCCGGCCCCTGCGCGTCGAGCGGCAGATGGTGGTAATTGTTCTCCGCCCATTCCTTGGTGGGACCCAGGAGACGGTAGTAGGCGGAGGCCGCTGCCGCCGCGCGTCTTTGGGACGCGCCGTCGGCATCGAGGTCCGCGTAGTAGCCATCACCGGGGGCAACGATGCTTTCGTCGGCCGGTCCCGCGGCCCGCGCCGCGCCGGCCTTGTCCCCGGCCGGCCCACGACGACCCGCCAACTTCGGTCCCGGCGCCGCGCGGTCGAGAGCGCCGTTGGCGGATCGCAGCAGGCGCCCGGAGCGTCCGGTGAGCGCGGACACGGCCTTGGGCCGCGGTTGGTTGGTGACCTCACCGGCGTCGCCCGGCGTCGCCGGAATGTCCCCGAGGTTCTCCCGGAGTTCGCGGATCCGGCTCGCGTCGGACTTCCCGTCCGGGCCCCAGGCGGTCTCCAGCGCTCGGCCCCGCAGGGCCGTCTCGAACAACCGTTCGTCCCCGTCGGGATTCGCGGGCAACAGTTCCCAGAGTTCGCGCAGGTGTCGCGCCGCGTTCGCCGCCTCGCCCGGCAACCGGCGCGCCAGCAGGGCGCGTTCGACCACGTTCAACCGCGCGTACGCCCACGGCTCGAGATAGCGCCGCAGGTCGGTCTCCAGCAGGTATTCGTCGAGGAAGGTCCGGTCCTTCTTGTTGCCCAGATACGGCCGCACCACGTCCGCGAAAAACCCCGGGTCCTTCCGGCTCAGGAACAGGTTGAGCTCGTGGCAGGCGAACTCGCCGTACTTCGCGCGCTTGTCCGCGTCCTTCAACGAAGGCCAACGCGTCACCCACTCGAACCGCGCCAGGTCGGCGTCGGGATTCAGCGTGCGGAACAGCGAGTACACCGACGCCAGCGTGTCGTACGACTCCAACTCGCCCGTCTGCACGTCGGGCAGGGTCACGGTGCCGCCCTTGTCCAACACCACGACGTCCTTGGTCTCGGTGGACGCTTGTCCGGGATCGAGATTCCGGGCGAGCCGGAGGTCGCGGAAGCGCGTCGGGCGCTCGCCCAGCGCGAAGGTTCCCCACACGGCGTCGAACGGATCCTCCGCGTAGACCTGCACGTGCTGGCGGTCCCCCAGGCCCGACGGCGGCACCCGCACCACGCCGTTGGTGTCGGGCACGAGGTTGAAGGCCACCGGCGCGGCCTCGGCGAGGAAATCGATGCTCGTGCCCGCCGCCGGCGCCATCTCGGCGCGCTTCGCCGCCATCATCATGTCGGCCGGCATCGGCATGCCGGCCATCGCGCCCCCCGTCGGCGGGGCGCCCTCCATGCCGAGGCTCGCCACCGTCCCGGCATCGGTCGACCGTTTCTCCCACGGGTTCAGCAACAGCGGCGGCCGCGGCAGCATGTTCCCGGGGAACTTCGCCGCGTAGCGCCGCTCGAGGATGTAGCGGTACTCGTCGCCGATCCCGCGGCCGGCCGAGTACAGGTTCGGCAAATGGTCCGGCACCGACCACGCCGGGCCAAACCGCGCGAAACCGCCGAGCCCGGCGAAGAGCCCGGCGTCGGGCAGGAACCGCGTCGCCGCCACGTGCACCCGCGTGAGCTTGGTCCAGTTGCGCAGCTGGATCGACACGCCGTTGGTCGTCACCGAGGCGGACTCCACCTGCAACGGCGCCCCGCCGCGCACTTCCAGCGCGCGGTTCGTCGAAAACAGCCAGTTGCCGACGGCCACGCCGTCCGTCACCCGGATGCCGACGTTGTGTTCGGCGTCGTCGCGGAGGCTGAGCGAGTAGTCGCCCGGCGCGAGGCCGGACAATTCGAGGAAGGCGCCGGCGGGCTTGGCCACCGCGGTACGATCCGCCACGAACTCGCCGCGACGGGTCTCGAGCAGCGAGACCGATCCGGCCTTGCCGTTGTCGATCCAGGGCACCCGCAGGACCTCGCCGACGCGCGCGTGCAACACCGTCGTCCAGGTGCGCGCCGCCTCGTCGAGAGGCCAACCGCGCCGCTGCTGGCCGAACCCGCCGGCATGCACCGCCGCGATGTCCTCCAGTTTGCCCAGTGCCACCCGGCCTTTGTCGTCGGTCCGCAGCGGCACCGATTCCGTCCTCGCGAAGCCGCGTCGCTCGAATTCGAACACCACCTGTTGGTCCGCCACCGGCTCGCCGTTCTTGCCCAGCAATTCGAACGCGTACGCGTCGCCGAAACGGCTCAGGTGTCCGTCGCGGGTCGCCTCGGTCCTGTCGATGCCGTTCACGTCCCAGGATTGCGTGGCCACCAATTCCGACTTCTCCCCGCCTTTGCCCAATTGCTCCACCTTGCCCCGCAAGGTCGCCGTCACCCGCGCCAACCGGTCGGGCACGGAGAAAGCGTGGGTCGCCACCCGCCCCGCCGTGAGTCCGGCCAGCTTCGTCTCCGTCGTGGTCGCGATCCCGTCCAGCGTGGTCGTCGTGATGGCCAGGACCGGTTCCAGCAACAGTTCCGGCGCGACCGCGACGTCGCCGACCAAAAGGGCCGTCCGCAGCGCCAGGGTGGCGGTGCGCCGCGCCAGCAACTGCTCGCGCTCGACGTGGAACCGGGCGTCCAACCGGTACGCCTCCGCGTGGTGATCGAACCACGCGAGGCTCGCGACTTTTCCCGCGGCATCCGCCAACACGATCGACCGGCGTCCCGGCGTCCCGGTGAACGGGACCAGGATGCGGCCGTCCCCGGGGTCGGGCACCAGCTTGCGGCCGTCGAGCCACGCCACGGCGTCGACCGCCGGCCTGCGGTTCTCGTCGAGGATCGCGAGTTCGTCGCCGGCCGGACCCGCTTTCTGCACCACGGTGTATCCCCCCTTCCGGACCAAGGCCCGCGACGAGCGTCCGCCACCGATGAACTCGATCACCCACGCGCCGCGTTTCCCCTTCAGTTCGGGGAACGCGAAGGAGCGGGTCACCCGTTTGAACGGGGAGGCCTCGCCGTCGTGGGTCTGCTCCGCGTTGGCCACCAACCCGTCCAGATTGAGGTCGGTGTTCAACGGGCGGCCGTGCGAGAGAAAGTAGCCCAGCGTGTTGATCTCGTAGATCCGCACGATGATTTTCGGCGCGTGTTTCAGGACCACGCCGACGGCGACCTCGGCGTCGACCGGGGTGGTCGCCGGGTTGGTGGGCACGAACTCGACGTCGACCCGGTCCTTGAGCGCCTGGTACGCCGCGGGCGAAATCAACGAAGCCCATTTCTCGGGATCGCCGACCCCGGCGGTGATCTTGGCCTCGGCGAAGAGTGGTTTCACCCAGCCATCGCGCAACCATTCCGCCCACGGTTCCCAGCCCGCGTCCCCGACGGAGAAATGCAGGACGAATTCCCGCACCAAGGGTTCGTCGTCGCGGACCGGCGGCAGGCCGATGCGCAGGTCGTCGTAGACCGCGTTGAGGTCGACGGCGTTGCGGGCGACGTCGGCCTGCTCGAGGTACTTCGGGTTCATGTACGGCACGGGCCGCGGCAACCGGAGGTACTCGACGAAGCGTTCGCGGTCGTGGATGCCGCGGGCGAGGTCGTGCCGGAGGCGCGCGTGGAGGACATGGGCCTTCAGCGAGTTGAACGACGGGGGCAAGGTGCGGACATACTCCCAGATCCGGCCGAGCCATGCCTCGCGTTCGGCGGGATCGTGCTGGGCGTCGGCGTCCGCACCCGGCGCGAGTTTGCGGATCCGCGCGAAGACATACGCCTGCTGGCCGGCCACCGCGGGGACCAATTCCCGGAGCCGGTCGAGTTGGCCGGGCAACAGGGCGCCGTGGATCGCGAACTCGCCGAACCCGCGGCTCTCGGGCGATTTCAGGTCCTCGGCGACCAGTTCGACCAGTCCCTGCACGTCGGGACGCGACAGTTTCGAGAGCACGGTCCGGCGCTGCGCCGGCCGCAGGGCGACTTTGTCGCGCACGAGATCCTCGAAGGCCGTTTCCGCCAGGCCGTCGAGGCCGTCGTGCACGAGAACGGCGCGGCGATAGACGTCGGGGGCGATCCGCGCCGGGTCGAGCACCGTGGGCAGGTCGGGCTTGC
>WBXI01000089.1 GCA_008933025.1 Verrucomicrobiota bacterium | reverse complement strand
CAGCACCGTCACGTCGTATTTCTGGAACGCCGCCACGGCGGATTCCTGGTTGTCCGTCGCTTTCAGCGAAAGGTCCGTGCCCTCGAACAATTCGGCGACCGGTTGGTCGGCTTCGGCCACCACCAACGTTTGCAGCCGCACCCAGTCGACCAACCGCCCGTCTTTGTCCACCACGTAGAGTTGGTGCAGCACGGTCCGCTGCTGGAGCCGACCGACCCGTCTCAGATGCTCCAGCACCTGCCCCACCGTCCACCCGCGCTCGATCGCCACGTAGGCCGGCGTCATCCGGCGCCCCACCGAGTCCTTCGGGTAGCCCAGGAGTTCGGAGGCGACCTTGCGCTTCTCGGGCGACAGCAGCCCGAGCATCCGCTGGGTGGCCTTCGCCGGCAGTTCCTCGAGCAGGGCCGTGCGGTCGTCCGCCGCGAGTTCGTTGAGGATCTTCGCCACGTCGACGTCGCCGAGCGCCTGCAGCAATTCCTCCTGGCCGGAAATCGGGATGTGCTCGAAAACCTCGGCGGCCACGTCCTGCGGAAGGATCCGCAACAACACCACCGTGTCCGCGGGTTCGAGATCGTCGAGGAGTTCCGCGAGATCCGGAGCCGGGAATTCCACCAGGATGTCGCGCAGTTGGGCGAAATCCTTGTCGCGGATCAGTTGCTTCAACTCCGGAAGCAGCAGCGAGCCGATCATGTCCGGTCAGGCTAGTCGGGCGTGCCGGGACAAGTCCAATGCCGTTCGTCGGCCAACTAGGCCGCGCGTACCCGTTCCTTGCGCTCGTCGCGCTCCGCGGTCAATCGCGCCCGCTCGATGGTCAACCGTTCGCGGGCCTGTTCCGCCTTCGCGTAGTCGCCCGCCGCTTCCGCCAAGACCATTTCGTCGCCCAACGCGATCTCCCGTTCCGCGATCCTCGATTTGAACAGCGAATCCAGATCCGCCAGTTCCGTCTTCTGCGCCTCGGTCAGGACTTTCGTCGGCGCCGCCTGCTGCAACCGTTCCATCGCGAGCTCGTAAGCGGATTTCATCCCCCAAAAGGTATCCCCCCGCGCCGGCGGAACGCAACCCGCGCGACCACCCCGAAAATCCCGCTGGACCCGGCCGCTTCCTCCGGGAAGGTTTCGCGCGTGGCAGTTCCCGCAGACCGCAGTCGGCCCCGCCGGCCCCCGGGTGAACCCGGGCCCGGCAGCATCGTGCTCGGACGCGCGGCCGGACGCGCCTTCACCAAGGCGCAGCTCGCCTTCAACCGCAACGTCAAGCGCATCGAGAAACTCCGGCGCCAGATCCTCGCCGAAACCCGACTCTGGGTGGAGACGCTCGACTTCTATGCCGAGGAACTCCACCCGCTGGAGTTGGAACTCTGCCAGGCAAGCAAGGTCCAGGCCCGCCGCCTCTGGAGTGTCCTCCCCACCTTGAAGGGCATCCGTGCCGCCCAGAAACTGGGCGTGTACCACCACATCTTCGTCCGCATCGACACCCTGCGGGATGTGGGTGGCGTCGAGTTGGAACCCGACCTCCGCGACATTCTCGAGGCCGTGCGGAAGGCGACCGAAACGGCGGAGGATCGCAGGGATTTCGCCGCCGAGCGGGAAGCAATGGAGGAGGATTTCGCCGCCATGGGCATCAAGGTCGATCTTTCCAAGTTTCACCCGGGCATGTCGCCGGAGGAACGTGCCCGCCTGGCCGCCGAGATCGAGCGGCAGATCGACGGCGTCGACCGCCCCGACGCGGAATTCGAAGGACGTCGCAAGACCCGGACGCAACGGGCGCGCGAGGAACGGGAACGCGAGAAGGAGGAGCTCCGGCGCAAGGACATCGGCCAACTCTACAAACGCCTCGCCAAACTCCTCCACCCCGACCTCGAGTCCGATCCCGAACTGCGCGGGCGCAAGGAATCGGCCATGAAGGAGCTCACCACGGCCTACAAGGCCAACGATCTCCACGCCTTGCTCCGCATCGAACTCGAATGGATCGAGAATGCCGGGGCCGATGCGCAGCGACTCACCGACGACAAGCTCGGCCTCTACAACGAGGTGCTCCGGGAGCAGATCTCGGAGCTCGAAGGCGAATTGGCCGAGGCTCCCATGCACCCGCGTTTCCGACCGCTCTGGCGCTATGTGAACCCGATGTTCGGCATCGACGCGGCCACCCTGCGATATGCCCGGGACACGCTCGCTGCCAGGGTCGCGTCCATGCGGGCGATCAACCGTCGTCTTGAGGGCGGCAACGTGCGCGACGAGGTCGTCGCCCTCTCCCGCACCCCTCCGTTTTGAGTCCCGGGCCGGACCATGGCGTTTGGCGCCCTTCCGGAATCGTCGGCTTCCAAACGCTCTCGATCGCGGTCGCGCTCGTCGCGGTGGCTTGGGACATCGCCGCAGCCGTTTCCCCCGCGATCCCGGCCCCGCGGGTTCCGCCCGTCGTCTTACTCGCCCTGTCGGTCCTCGCCTCCGAGCGGATCCGGTTGCCGCTGCAAAACACCGTCGCGATCGGATTGCTCGCCGGGGGGGCGGGATGGGCCGCGGCCCTTGCCGGACCGGGCCCGCGCCCCCCGCTCCCAAGCCTGGTCGCCGCCGCGGCGCTCGGCGTGGTCGCCGTGCCCGGCGCGCGGGCACTCGTCCGAGAACTCCGGCGCAACGCCGGGAAACCCCGCGGCTGGGAACTGCCGGCCATCACCGCCGCGCTGTCGGTTCCCCTCTGGGAATCCGGCCGCGTGGGCTCGTCGGACGTGCACGCCCGCTCACCGGGCACCGTCGTCGCGGAATGGGCCCTTGCCACGGTGGGATCGATTCTCCTCCAGGCCGCGTTGACGCCATGGTGGATCGACAAACGCCGGGTCCGGGTTCCGGCCAATCCGATGGCGGCGGTGCCGTGGATCGCCTGCATGATCGCCGCGTTGTTCCGGAACGCCCACCGATGACGGGTTGGCCGCGTGCGCTACGCCGTGCGGCATCCCATCGACAACAGGACGTTCGCCCACAATGCCTGGTCCGCCGTCTGGATGGTCAGCACGTGGTCGGCCGACTCCACGGCCTTGTAAAAATCCCATTTCATGATCGGCCGCAATTCCCCCGACAGGCCCGCGTCCCGGGCGATCTGGCGGAATTCGCTCCACACCGGGGGTTCCCCCAGTTTCGCGTAAGCGTCGTCCGCGGGAATCCCCATGGTGCAGACCTCGTCGATCGGCACCGCGCTCAGCACGGCCCGCAGCACCTGGGCGACGGTCACGATGCCCGGCGCGAGGTTGAGGCTCACGATCTGGGCGTTCGGCCCCTTCTTGGTGGCCGCCGGGTAGTTGCCATCGGCGATGAGGATCTTGGAATGGTGTCCCGCGCGCGCCAGGATCGCGTTGATGTCCGGATGGATGAGTTGGTGTTTCAGCATGGGAGGGTGGGAGGTTCGCTCCGGAACCACTTCCGGAAGCTGGTGATCGTGGCCGCCGCCGCGGTCTCGCCGTCGGGTCGTGGCCGGACTTCCGCGGAAACCCAGCCCTCGTAACCGATCGCATCCAGCGCGGCGGCGATCGGCGCGACATCGAGATGTCCCATGCCGATCGCGTTGCGGTTGGTGTCGGCGAAGTGCACGTGCCCGGCGTGGCGTCCGGCACGACGGATCGCGCCCGCGATGTCGTTCTCCTCGATGTTCATGTGGAACAGGTCGAGCAGGAGGCGGACGTTTTGGGTGCGCAGCGTCCCGAGAAAGGCCAAGGCCTCGTCGACCGTGTTGAACAGGTTCGTCTCGTAGCGGTTCAGCGGCTCGTAAAGCAACGGGACTTCGAGCGCATTCGCCCGGGGCCCCAGTTGGTCGAGACCCTCGCGGAGCCACCCGAGCACTTCCTCGCGGTCGTGTCCTTCGGGCACCCGGCCCTGCATCGATCCGATGATCGCCGGCGCGCCGAATCCACCCGCGAAATCGACGACCGCCGCGACGAAATCCCGGGCGCGCATGCGCTCGTGCGGATCGGGATCGGTCAGGCTCAGTCGGCGACGCAACCACCCCGCCCCGGTCCCCATCGCGGCCAATCGCAGCCCGTGCTCGCGCAACAACGATCGAACTTCCATCCCGTCGAGATCGTCCGCGTCGGCCGGGAAAATCTCGATGCCGTCGAAGCCGTGGGCGGCGGCGCGACGACAACCCTCGGCAAGGTCGCCATGGAATACGAACGGACCCTGGCGGGCTTCGGGAACCAAGCAGACGGTGACGGCGCAGCGGATCATGGGGCTGGCGCCATGTCGGTGCCGACGGCGCCGTCGCAAATCCTGCGGATTCGCGGAAACGGATTCAAGGCTACCGACGCGACCGACGCCGGTTTCGAATCGGTGCGGTGGCATTCCGGGGGGCTTACCCTCCACGCCCCACTTCGCCGCGCGCGGGAAACACGCCGAGTGGTTCCCCGCGCGAAGCGCCGTGGAGTGCGGAGGGTAGGAGCGTCAGCGACGCCCACTCCGCTTTGCGACCAGACCCGACCAGCCCCGCTCGCATCCGGCTTGAAAAGCGGTGCCGCGGCCTTCCGAAGGCCTTGCCACCGCAGTCCGAAGGCGCTGCGCGCGGGAGATACGTCGTGGTCCACGCGCCACGCGCCTTGGAGCACGGCGGCAAGAACGCCGTCGCTCTTTCCCCCGGGCCGGACTAGTTTCCAAGGCCAAGCATGAAGGCACCGAAGCCCATCCCCACCGTGCCCTGCCGCCATCTGCGGGTGCTCGCCGTCGGCAACCGCGACTGCGTCCTCCGGAACTCCGCCGTGACGGCCGTCGTGTCCGTCCTCGCGCCGGACCTTTTCCGCATCCGCATCTCCCGCGGCCGGTCCCTGCCCGCCGCCCCGTCGTGGGCGGTCGACCGGGACGAGTGGCCCGCGTGCGAGGCCACGGTCCGGGCGAGCAAGACCCATGTCGAGATCGCGACCGCCGCCGGTCGGTTGCGATGGTCGCTCCGCGACGGCGCGTGGACGCTGCGCGACCGCGTGGGGTTGCCGGTGTTTTCCGCCGGTGCCGGTGCCACCGGATTCGCCGGGGACGAGGCCCGCGTCGACCTCGATCTTGCCGACGGCGAAAAACTCTTCGGCCTCGGCGAGACCACCGGCCCGATCGACAAACGGGGTCTGGTCCGGGAATTCTGGAATACCGACGTCCTGGCCCATTCCCCGGCCATCCACCCCGGGATGCGGAGCCTCTACATCTCCATCCCGTTCGTCCTTTCGATGCGCGAGGGCCGGGCGGCCGGTCTTTTCTGGGACAATCCGCGTCGACAGACATGGGATCTGGGCCAGTCCAAACCCGGCGCGGCCCGGCTCAAGGCGGCCGCCGGCGAGATCGATCTCTACCTGTTCCTCGGCCCCACGCCGGCGGCCGTCGTGGGGCGGTACACCGAACTGACCGGAAGGATCCCGATGCCCCCGCGCTGGGCGCTGGGCTACCAACAGTGCCGGTACAGCTACGAGACCGGCACCGAGTTCGAGGCGGTCGCGCGGCATTTCCGGCGCCGCAAGATTCCCTGCGATGTCCTCTACCTCGACATCCACCACATGGACGGCTACCGGGTGTTCACGTTCGGAAAGGATTTCCCGGACGCCAAGGGGATGATCGCGCGGTTGGCGCGGCGGGGGTTCAAGGTGGCGGCCATCGTGGATCCGGGCGTGAAGAACGATCCGAAGTTCGGCGTCCTGCGCCGCGGCACTGCCGCCGGAGCCTTCGTCCGCAATGCCGATGGCGGGGGTGATTTCCTCGGCGAGGCGTGGCCGGGCGAGGCGCGGTTTCCGGACTTCCTCAATGCCGCGGCGCGCGATTGGTGGGGCGACGAACAGAAGGTGCTTCTGGACGCGGGCGTCGCCGCGGTCTGGAACGACATGAACGAGCCCGCGAACTTCGGGCGCCCGGACAAGACGCTGGCGCCGGACGCGTTGCACGCCACGGACCACGGGCCCGCGCGGCACGAGGAAGTCCACAACCTCTACGGGATGCAGATGTCGCGGGCGTCGCGCGAAGGCGCGCTGCGGCACCGTCCGGACGAGCGCCCGTTCGTGATCACCCGCGCGACCTACGCCGGCGGACAGCGCCACGCGATCGTGTGGACCGGCGACAATTCCTCGTGCTGGGAGCACTTGGCGGATTCGATCCAGATGCTGTTGAACCTCGGGTTGAGCGGCGTGGCATTCTGCGGGGGCGACGTGGGCGGGTTTCTGGACAATGCGACGCCGGAGTTGCTGGTGCGGTGGATGCAGTTCGCGGCGTTCACCCCCTTCTTCCGGAACCATTCGAACCTCGGCACGGTGCACCAGGAACCCTGGGCGTTCGGCGAGGCCACCGAGGACATCTGCCGCACGTGGATCGGTCTCCGGTACCAGTTCCTGCCCACTTGGTACGCGCTGGTGGCCGAGGCCCACAAGACCGGCGCGCCGCCGATGCGTCCCCTGCTGTGGCATTACCCGAACGATCCCGTGGCCGTGGCCTGCGGGGACCAGTTCCTCGTCGGCCCCAACCTGCTGGTCGCGCCCGTCACCCGGCAGGGATGCGCCGCGCGCGCGGTGTACCTGCCCAACGACCTGTGGTTCGACTTCTGGACCGGCGAACGACACGAGGGCGGACGGCACGTGCTCGCGCGCACGCCGATGGATCGCATCCCGGTCTTCGTCCGGGCCGGTTCGCTGCTGGCGTTGGCCGACACCCGCCAGCACCTCGACGGAAAAGGCGACGCCACCGTCACCCTCCACGCTTGGCCGGGGCCGCGCGGCGAACTCGAGTGGTACGAGGACGACGGCACGAGCCGTGCCCACGAACGCGGCGGGGCGATGACCCGCACCTTGGTGCAGAGCACCCGCGGCCGGACCCTGCGCATCGATTTCCAGCCGGAGGCCGGCGATTTCCCGAGTGCCGTGCGCACCTGGCGCGTGGTGGTCTGGGGGGCCCGCCGGCCCGCGCCGGTTCTCGTCGATGGCCGCCCGATCCCCGCCTCGTTCGCGGACGATGCCGGCGTGCTGATCGCGGAGATACCGAACTCGCCGGGAGCGTTCCGTTTCGAATTCAAAGGCGTATGAAACCAAGCCGTCTGGCCCGTCTGCTCTGTCTCCTCGCGCTCCCATGGATTGCCGGCTGCCGCTCGTTCGAGTCCGACTGGAACGGGGCGGCAATCGCCAGCGAATCGGCACCGATCCCCGGGACCGGCCGTTGGATCGGGACCTGGGGCAACACGAACAACACCCACGGCGGACCGCTGCGGGCCGTCGTGAAGTCGCCCGACGGCACGAACTACACCGCGCGTTTCCATGCCGTCTGGGGGAACCACTCGGGCTCCTTCCGCACCCCGCTGCCGGGCAGGTGGCAGGGCGACGCGTACCGGTTTGCCGGCTCCAAGCGCGTGTTCGGCTTCCGGATCGACACCGCGGGCACGCTGACCGAGCGGTCGCTGGAAGCGACCTATTCGAGTTCGCTCGACCAAGGGCGCTTCTCACTGCGCCGGCCGGCGAACCCATAGCCGGCGCCATGCGGAAGCCGCGGGAGCTCCCAAGATCCCGGACATCCGCCGCCGGAATCCAGGAACCCGCACCAACCCCGACCCGGGCCTTGTCCCCGCCCCCGGACTCGGCGCAAACTGCCCCATGCCACGCCGCCTCTCCGCCATCTCGCCCGACTGGTGGGACTACACCACGCTCGATGCCGAGCTCATCGAAGCCGTCGCCCGACTGACACCCCGCGAGCTTGCCCGGCTTTCGCGCCCCGGCTTTCGCGTCGTTCTCTACGATTCCCTGCAGGACTTCTATCTCGCCGAGGCCCTCGAGTACGTCGAGGCGTGGCGCCGGTCGACACCGGACAATCCCGTGGGCATCTGCGGGCCGATCGGCCCGACCGAGCAATTGCCGCTGGTGGCCCGCATCGTCAACAGCCTCGGTCTGGACGCGCGCGGCGGGCACTTCTGGGGCATGGACGAGTGGTTCGACGTCGCCACCGGCCGGGAGATGCCGGTCACCCATCCCCTGAGCTTCGAGCGCTGCGACCGCCAGCAATGCTTCGACCGCATCGAGAAACGGCTGCGACCGACCGACGCGAACCTCCATTTCCCCAAGGCGGACACGTCGGCGTATCGGGCCACCTGGGGATCCGGCGTGACCTGCGCCGTGATGCAGGGCGGGCAAGGCGACGTGAAACACTGGGCGTTCAACGATCCGCTGCCGCGCCGCGGCAAACACCGGGACGCCCCGCCCGCCGCCGCGGAATACCGCAAGCTGGCGACGCGGGTCGTCGACCTGCATCCGTTGACCGTCGCCCAGAACGCGCGGACCAGCGGCGGCGGCAACATCTCGCTGGTGCCGACCAAGGCCATCACCGTGGGCCCGGTGGAGACGTGGATGGCCGAGAGGGTCTCGATCTGGCATGCGGGCAACCATGACAACCCTTTCGGCCAGCGCCTCACCGCCTACATGATCTCGAAGGGCATCGTGGACACCGCCGTGCCCATGTCGCTTCTGGCGGATCATCCGGACGTGCAGTTCAATTACTACCGCGGGGGCATCGGGAGTTGCTCGGTGGAGATGCATTGAGGTTCCGCTTTCAGCGCCGGGGGAACCCCGGCTAGCCTCGTCCCGTGCTCGCGCTTCTCGATTACGGGGCGGGAAATATCCGCAGCGTCGAAAAAGCCCTTCTTGCCGCCGGTGCCGATGTCCATCGCACCACGACGCCGGAAGGGATGGACGGCGCGCACGGATTGGTCCTGCCCGGCGTCGGGGCCTTCGACGACTGCATGAACGCCATGGAACGGCAGGCATTGTCGGACGCCGTCCGCAAGTGGATCGCCGAAGGGCGCCCGTTCCTGGGCATTTGCGTCGGGTACCAGGCCCTGTTCGAACGCAGCGAGGAGTTCAACAGCCGCGCCCTTGGTCTCGGCGTGCTCCGCGGACCGGTGGTGCGCTTCCAGCCCACCGCGGAAGAGCCGCACCTCAAGATTCCCCAGATCGGCTGGAACCAGATCGAGCTCCGTCGCCCCGATTGCCCGTTGTTCCGCGGGATTCCCGATGGTTCCTACTTCTATTTCGTCCACAGCTATTACCCGAGGCCCGCCGACGAGACGGTGGTCGCCACATGGACGGATTACGGCGGGCGCTTCGCCTCGGCGGTGTGGAAGGACAACGTGTTCGCGACCCAGTTTCATCCCGAGAAAAGCCAGGCCAACGGGTTGCGGTTGCTGAAGAACTTCGTGGATCTCGCCGAAGACCGCCGCTGACGGCGTGCGGCCGATCCCGCGCGGTGGACACCGGTTTTCCGGCGGCGGTCGGCCGCAATGGGATCCTCCCGCCGACTCCCGTGGCACCCCGGTGCCACCCTCGAACCGGTTCGCGGCGCGAACCGGTCCTCGCGGTCGCGAGGCTGCAAACGCGCTTTCCCCATTGCCTTCCGCGCGCCACGTTACCGCAATGGAAGTCCTGCACGCCCCTTGGCGTATCGACTATATCCTCGGCCCCAAAGGCCCGGCACAGCCGGGGAACGCGTCGTTGTTCGAAAGCATCGGGCAATCGAACGACGACGTGGCCAACCATGTCGTCGGCCGTGGAAAGACCTGCTACGCGGTGCTCAACACCTACCCGTACAACGGCGGGCACATCATGGTGGTGCCGTACCGCCTGGTGCCGGACCTCGAGCAACTCACCGACGCCGAGATGCTGGAGATCATGCAGTGGCTGCGCCGCTGCCAGCGCGCGCTGCGGTCGGTGATGCGGCCCGATGGATTCAACATCGGCGTCAATCTCGGCCGCGTGGCCGGTGCCGGCATCGTCGAGCACCTCCATCTCCACGTCGTTCCCCGCTGGATCGGGGATTCCAACTTCATGCCCGTGATTGCCGGTACCAGCGTGTTGCCCGAGGCGCTCCGGGAAACCGCGGCCAAATTGCGCGCCGCCCTCGCCGCCCAGGACCAATCCCAGCCATGATCATCGAGACCCTCCACTTCGAAAACGCCCGGGTCGCCCAACAGACCTTCGGCGGCGACGATCGCAATCTGCGCGCGGTCGAGACGGAACTCGGCGTCAAGGTCACCGTCCGCGACGGCATGATCCGTCTCGAGGGACCGGCCGTGGCCGTGGCCCTGGCCAAGCGCCTGTTCACCGTCCTTGCCGAGCATCTCAAGGCCGGCCACGCCGCGCGGCCGCGCGACTTCGCCCACGCACTGCAGGCGGTGAAACACGACGGCGACGGCACCCTCGAGAGCCTGTTCGACCAGAAGCTCGCGACCGCCACCAAGAAGGCCGCGGTGTTCCCCAAAACCCTCGGCCAGCGCAAATACGTCGAGGCCATCCGCGAATTCGACGTCACCTTTGGCGTCGGGCCCGCCGGTACCGGGAAGACGTACCTCGCCATGGCCGCCGCCGTGAACGCCCTCAAGGAGGGCAAGGTCGGCCGCATCATCCTCACCCGTCCCGCGGTCGAGGCCGGCGAGGCGCTCGGATTCCTGCCGGGCGACCTCTACCAAAAGCTCGATCCCTACCTCCGTCCGCTCCACGACGCCCTCCACGACATGATGGCGGCCGACGAGATCCAGCGGAACATGGAACGCGCCGTGATCGAGATCGCGCCGTTGGCCTACATGCGCGGCCGCACGCTCAACCAATCCTTCATCGTCCTCGACGAGGCCCAGAACACCACCGCCGAACAAATGCTGATGTTCCTCACCCGGCTCGGCTTCGGCTCCAAGGCGGTGATCACCGGCGACCCCACCCAGGTCGACCTGCCCCAGCACAAGCGTTCCGGACTGCTCGAGGCGATCCGGGCCCTCCACCAAGTCGAGGGCATTTCCATCGTCCAGTTCGAGAAGCGGGACGTGGTCCGGCATCCGTTGGTGCAGCGGATCGTCCATGCCTACGAACGCCATCGCGGAACCCAGCAACCGGAACCATGAGCGCGTCCCGCGCATCCAAACCCGCGCGCCGCGCCCCAACCCGTCGCATCCCCCGCACCGCCGCGCCGCCGTCCGTGCCGGTTGTCCCCGCCAAACCCGTCGTCGTGGTCCGGAATCGCCAACGCGACCGTTCCATCGTCACCACCGCGCTCGCGGACATCGTCCGGCAAGTCGTCGGACGCCTGGGCCGCACCGCCGAACTCTGCATCCACTTGGTCTCCGCCCGCGAAATGGCCCGCGTGAACTGGGACTTCCTCCGGCACGAGGGATCGACCGACGTCATCACCTTCGACCATGGGTCCGGTCCGGCCCGCCTCCACGGGGAACTCTTCGTTTCGGTTGCCGACGCTGTGAGCCAGGCCGACGAGTTCGGAACGCTCTGGCCCGAGGAAGTCGTGCGCTATGCCATCCACGGCATCCTCCATCTCTGTGGCCACGACGATCTCGAACCCGGGGCGCGACGCGCCATGAAGCGGGAAGAGAACCGGCTGGTCCGCTGGATCGCGGGGATTCGCCCGGCGTCTGACATCGAGGGCGTCCCGAAAGCCGGGATTGGTTCCCGCAAACGCCATGGATGAGCGCGGACACGGCGTGGTGCTGCGGGTGCGGCCGCTGACCGAGACCAGCCTGATTGTCCACTGGCTCTCGCCCGAGCACGGGCGGTTGGCGACGGTGGCCAAAGGAGCGCGGCGGCCGAAGTCGTCGTTCGCCGGCAAACTCGACCTGTTCCAGGAAGCGGAGTTCAGTTTCGCGCGTTCGCGTCGTTCCGACCTCCACACGTTGCGGGAAGTCATGGCGACGGGCATGCGGCGGCGGTTGCGCACCGAGCACCACGCGCTGGAAGTGGCGGCGTACGCCGTGGCGACGATCGAGCAGGCCACGGAGGTCGACACCCCGATTCCCGAGGTCGCGGAATTGTTTGCCGGATTGTTGGGCTACCTGGACGCCGTCCCGGCGACCGCGCGGGCAGTGTTCGCCTTCGAACTGAAGTTCCTCGCCTGCCAGGGGCTCGAGCCGGATCCGGGCGAGGCCCCGCTCTCCGACGCCGCGCGGGAGTTGCTGGCCGAATTGATGGACGTGGACTGGATGGACCTCGCGACGTTGGCCACCACGGCGGAAGCGGCGCGCGAGGTCCGGCAATTCCTGCACGGTTTCCTGATCTACCATCTGGGCAAACTACCCCGCGGCCGCGCCGAGGCACTGCACGCCGCACCCTGATGCCGCGCAACGGGGTCGTATCTGTACATTGGACATTGGGCCGTGGAACCGGGGCGGGTGACTGCGTGCGCAACCCATCGGTTGAACCCGGGTGCAAGGGTGGTCCGGGCCGCCGCTGCAGGCAAAGCGGAACGCGGCATGACCGGAGCCCATGCAGGACGCGTGTCCAATGTACAGATACGACCCCGTTGCCCCTCGGCCGGCCTCCATCCAGTGTCAAAAGTAAGGACTGACCCCGGGGCCGACCCCTACTGCGCCAGCACCCGGTAACACCGGTGCGGGTCCACCGGGCTCGGGTCGGCGAAGTCGATCGTCGGTGCCGAGGCCGTCTTTCCCGCAAGGTCGGTCCACGCCTTCAGGTCGGTACTGTACTGGAGTTGGTAGTGCTGCCCGACCGAGCCGGTGCCAGACATCAGGATCTGCCCCCCGGAGGGCACGATGGAGGTGAAGTGGAAGGCCTGCCCACCGCCAGATCCAATGAGCCGCGCCACACGGATGCGGTTCAGTCCGTTGAAAACCGTGAAGTCGCCCCCGATGACCACGCTTCCGTCCGGTTGCGGCGCCACCGCGAAGACAGTGTCATTGCCGCCCGTCCCGATATTGAAGTCTGGATCCACCGTCCCGTCGACCCGCAGCCTCACCAGTTTGCTCGACGGTTGGGCGCTCGCCTGCGTGAAATCACCCCCCGCCATCAGCTTTCCGTCACCCTGCATCGCCACCGCGTAGACCACGTTGTTGAGCGCCGCCGATGCAAAGCCGGCATCCAGTAGACCGTCGGTCCCCAACCGGCATAGGTACGGGTGACCGCCATTGTTGAAGTCATTGAACGACCCGCCGATCACCACCTTCCCGTCCGATTGCACGACCAGCGAGCGCACCGTGGAGTTGGGACCAACCGATGGGTCGAACGCCGGATCAATGGAGCCGTCGGTCCTGAACCGGGCGATCCGATTCCGTTTTACCCCGCCGGCCGAGGTGAAATCACCGCCAACCACCAGCTTGCCATCCGGCGCGAAAGCCAGCGCCCGCACCGTCCCGTTGATCTGCAAGTCGAATGCCGGGTCCAGACTGCCGTCGCTCAGCAACTTCGCCAATCCCACGTGGCCTTGGCCGTTGACCGTTCCGAACGCGCCGCCGACGAGGATCGAGCCGTCGCCCTGGACCAGCAGCGCGTACACATCATTGTTCGGCCCCAACCCGGGGCTGAACGCGTGGTCGAGGCTGCCGTCCGCGTTGAATCGCGCGACCCGGGTGCGCCCCACCCCGTCCGCGATGGTAAACGCGCCGCCCACCAACACTGCGCCGTCCGACTGCAAGGCCACCGCATACACCGCGTTGTTCAACCAAGCGGAGGGGTCGAAGCTCCCATCGGGCGTGCCGTCGGGGTTCAAGCGTCCGATCCGCAGCCGTCCCTGTCCCACCAGATTGGCAAAGTTGCCCGCGACCACCATTTTCCCGTCGGTTTGCCGAGCCAAAGCCCGGACCGAACCGTCCGACGAACCGACGTAATTGCTGTCCACTCCGCCCGCGGTCGTCGCGTTGTCGTCGTTCAGGATGTAGAGCACCGCCGTCCGCTGGCTCCCGAGGGCGGCTCCGCCCGTAGGGTTCGTCAACGCCAGGTTCACCGTCTCGTCATTCTCTTGCAGCAGGTCCGACTTCAGCGCCACGAACACCGTTTTCTTCGTTTCCCCGGCGGCGAAATTCACCACCGTCGTCTGCGCCGTGTAATCGGCCGCGTTTGCCGTCCCGTTGCTCGCCGTGAAAGTCACGGCCACGCCGCTCGGCGTTGCCCCATTGCGCCGGATCTCGACGGCCACGTTGGCCAGACTCTCCGCCCCGCTGTAGGTGGCCGCGCTGAACTCGATCTCCCCGCCCGTGGCCGCGCTCCGCCCCAGCACCCGCGCCAGGCGCATCTGGGTCAGGCCGTTGAACACGGTGAAATTGCCGCCGATGATCGCGCTTCCGTCCGGTTGCAGGGCGAGCGCGTAAACGGTGTTGTTGGCGCCCGTACCGATGACGAAGCTCGGATCCGTCGTGCCATCCTGCCTCAGTCGCACCAGTCCGCTCGAGGATGCCCCGTTGACTTGGCTGAAATCACCGCCGGCCACTATCTTGCCGTCCGGTTGCAGCCCCACGGCGTAGACCTGATTGTTGAAGGCCCCGTCGACAAACCCGAAGTCCGGAAGTCCGTTCACTCCCAACCGGCACAGGTAGGATCGACCCGAGCCATTGACATCGCTGAAGCCGCCGCCGATGACGACCTTGCCATCCGGTTGGACGGCGAGCGATCGAACGGAGGAGTTTGGCCCGGATGCCGGGTCGAAGTCCGGGTCGAGTGTTCCGTCGGTGTTGAACCGCGCCACGCGATTTCGCAGTTCCCCGCCTGCCGACGTGAAATCACCGCCGACCAAGAGCTTGCCGTCCGGCGCATAGGCCAGCGCGCGCACCGTCCCGTTGATCTGCAGGTCGAACGACGGATCCAGGCTTCCGTCGCTCAGCAGGCGCACCAGACCCATGTGCCCCACGCCGTTCACCACGGCGAACGACCCACCCATCAGGATGGTCCCGTCGCCTTGCACCAGCAGGGCAAACACATCGTTGTTCGGTCCCGTCCCGATATTGAAGGTCTGGTCCAGGCTTCCGTCCGCGTTGAACCGCGCCACCCGGGTGCGTCCGAAGCCGTCGGCCAAAGTAAACGCCCCGCCAACCACCACGCCGCCGTCCGGTTGCACGGCGGCCGCATACACCGCGTTGTTCACCCACGCGGCGGGGTCGAAGCCTGCGTCAATCGTGCCGTCGGCGTTCATCCGTCCGACCCGCAACCGCCCCTGCCCGGCCAGACTCGAGTAGTCGCCCACGACCACCATCTTTCCGTCGGTTTGCCGTGCCAGCGCGCGCACCGGTCCGTTCGCCGAGCCTTCGTAATTGCTGTCGACTCCACCCACCGCCGTCGTGTTGTCGTCGTTCAGGATGTACAGCACCGCCGTCCGCTGGCTTCCCAGCGCGGAACCCCCCGTCGGATTGGTCAGGGTCAGGTTCACGGTTTCGTCGTCCTCCTGCACGAGGTCCGACTTCAGCGCCACCTGCACCGTCTTCGTCGTCTCTCCCGCGGCGAAATTCACCACCGTCGTCTGCGCCGTGTAATCGGCCGCATTCGCGGTGCCGTTGCTCGTCGTGAAGGTCACGGCCACGCCGCCCGGCGTGGCCCCGTGGCGCCGGATTTCGACCGCCACGCTGGCCAGGCTCTCCGCCCCACTGTAGGTCGCCGCGCCGAACTCGATCTCCCCGCCCGCCGCCGTGCTTTGGCCCAATACCCGCGCCAGACGCACCCGGCTCAGGCCGTTCAGCACGGTGAAGTTGCCGCCGACGATCGCGCTCCCGTCCGGTTGCAGGGCCAGCGCGAAAACGGTGCTGTTGGCGCCCGTGCCGACGACGAAGCTGGGATCCGTCGTTCCATCGAGCCGCAGTCGCACCAGTCCGCTCGAGGATGCCCCGTTCACCTGGGTGAAATCACCGCCGACCAGCATCTTGCCGTCGGGCTGCAGCGCCACGGCGTAGACCTGATTGTTGAAGGACCCATCCACAAACCCGAAGTCGGGCAGTCCGTTCGCCCCCAGTCGGCACAGGTAGGACCGACCCGAGCCATTGACGTCACTGAAGCCGCCACCGATGACGACCTTGCCATCCGGTTGGACGGCGAGCGATCGCACCGTCGAGTTCGGCCCCGCCGCCGGATCGAAACTCGCGTCGAGGGTTCCGTCGGTGTTGAACCGCGCCACGCGATTTCGCAGTTCCCCGGCCGCCGACGTGAAATCGCCGCCGACCAAGAGTTTGCCGCCCGGCGCATAGGCCAGCGTGCGCACCGTCCCGTTGAGCTGCAGGTCGAACGAAGGGTCCAGGCTTCCGTCGCTCAGCAGGCGCACCAACCCCACGTGCCCCACGCCGTTCACCACGGCGAACGACCCACCCATCAGGATGGTCCCGTCGCCCT
>WBXI01000088.1 GCA_008933025.1 Verrucomicrobiota bacterium | reverse complement strand
TATTTCTACGACGTGATCGACGAGGGATCCGGCGGTTGGAAGTTCGACGCGGCGAAGGGTCTCTTGAAGCGGCAATACGGCTCGCGCTACGCCGGCGTGTGCCATGCGGCGCTCCCGCAGAAAGGCCACACGCGGCCGGGCGAGATCCTGTTCGGGACCGACTCGCATACCTGCATGGCCGGTGCCTTCAACGAATTCGCCACCGGCATCGGCAACACCGACGCGGGTTTCGTGATGGGGACCGGCAAGTTGCTCATCAAGGTGCCGGAGACGATGCGTTTCCGCCTCGAGGGCCGTCTCCAGCCCGGGGTCATGGCCAAGGACATCATCCTCCACATCATCGGCGAGATCGGGTTCGACGGGGCCACCTACCGCGCCATGCAGTTCGACGGCGGCGGGATCGCCGGATTGTCGATGGACGACCGCATGACGATCGCCAACATGGCGATCGAGGCGGGCGGAAAGAACGCGATGTTCCCCTTCGACGCGCGGACCGCCGAATTCGTCGGGGGCCGCACGGCCCTCAACGGAACGCCGTCGAAATACGAACCGGTGACGGAGGATGCCGACCAGAAGTTCGTCTCCGAACTGGTGGTCGACCTCGACCAACTCGAGCCGACGGTCGCGTGCCATCCGGATCCGGGCCAACGCAAGAAGGCCAAGGACATGGCCGCGGTGAAGCTCGACCGCGCCTACATCGGGTCGTGCACCGGCGGCAAGACCAGCGACTTCGTGGAATTCGCGCGCGTGATCCGGGGGCGCCGGGTGGCGATCGACACCTTCGGGGTGCCGGCGACGCCGGAGATCGTGCACGATTTGCAGAGCACGCGCTGGGGCAACCAGACGGTCTGGGAAGTCCTCGTCTCGGCGGGGGTGCAGATGACGGAAAACGCGGGTTGCGCGGCCTGTCTTGGCGGGCCGGTCGACACCTTTGGCCGCATGAACACGCCGCTGAAATGCATCAGCGCCACGAACCGCAATTTCCCGGGCCGCATGGGCCACAAGGAATCGCAGGTCTTCCTCGCGAGTCCGGCCACGGTGGCGGCCAGCGCGTTGGCGGGACGGATCGCCGACCCGCGGGAGTACGTGGCCAACTAGGCGAGCCGCCATGTTCGATCGCGCGACGTTCCCCGTGCCGGTGCTGCTGGCCGCCTTGGCGGCCGCGGTCGCCGGGCGGGCGGAGACCCTCCAACTGAAGGACGGCGCCGCGGTCACGGGAAAGATCCTCGCGGAAAAGAAAGACCTGGTGGTGGTGGATCTCGGCTTCGCGGTGGTGTCGGTGCCGCGCGGCGAGATCGTCCGCATGGGTCGCGACGCCGCGTCGGAACCGAGGAACAAGTCGGGCCGGACCCCGGTGGTCCAGGAGGCCAAGGGCGGGTTGTACGCCACGGCCACCACGCCGCCACCCGAGAAAATGGTGCGCGAGCTGGTCCAACTCCTCGGCCAGAGCGTCGTGCAGGTGCGCACGCCGGCGGGCCTGGGCTCGGGCTTCTTCATCGCGGAGGACGGCCACCTCGTCACCAACTTCCACGTCATCGAGGGCGAGACCAAAATCTCGCTGGAGGTCTATCACCTGAAGGACGGCCAACTCGAACGACGCAGCTACAAGGACATCCGGATCGTCGCGATGAACAAGTTCGCGGATCTGGCATTGCTCAAGGTCGAGGACAAGGGTGCGCCCGGGTTCAAGCGGGTGCTGTTGGGCGACAGCGACGCCCTGGCGGTGGGCGAGCGGGTGTTCGCGATCGGCAGCCCGCTCGGACTCGAGCGCACGGTCACCGAGGGCATTCTCAGCACCAAGACCCGGGAAGTCGGCGGCGAGCTGTACCTGCAGACCACCGCGCAGATCAATCCCGGCAACTCGGGGGGGCCCCTGTTCAACCTCCGCGGCGAGGTCGTCGGCGTGACCAACATGAAGCTCACCTTCGGCGAGGGAATCGGGTTCGCGATCCCCGTGGACCAGGTGAAGTACTTCCTGAACCACCGGGACGCATTCGCCTACGACAACGACAACCCGAACAACGCGTTCCGGTATCTCGAACCCCCAAGCCGGTTGCGGTCGGCCGCACCGTGACCGCCGCGGATCGGAGCCAAGGGGAATGGACGGGGCCGTCGGCTCCATGACGCGCGATGCGCGTCCCCGGCGCGCGAAACCCAAGGAACGGGCTTGCCAAGGCCTTGTCCCTGGCGCTTTTTCTGCGGGACACGCGTGCCTTGGTGTCCCGCTCTTTTGAACCCGAACCCCCGCACGTCGGTCAGTCCATCATGAATCGCCATCTCTCCGTGCTCCCGGTGCTCGCGGCCCTCGCATTGTCCGCCGCCGCCGCGGTGCCGCCCGCCCCGAAACTCCTGCCCCTGGACACCCTGGCGCTTCTGACCATCCCGGACTGGACCCGCACCCTGGCCGAATTCAAGGCGAGCCCGGGCGGCGCCCTGTGGGCGGATCCCTCGATGAAGGCATTCCGCGACAACTTCGAGCGGAAATTCTCCGAGAAAATCCTCGGCAATCTGGAGAAGGACCTGGGGATCAAACCGGCCGATTATCTGCCGCTGCTGCAGGGGCAGCTCACGATGGCCGTCCTGAAGAACGACTGGAAGGGCGACGAAGGGACCGAGCCGGGATGGGTGGTGGTGATCGACGCCAAGGACCATGCGCCCGATCTGAAGATCAAGCTCGACGAGGTGCGGAAAAAGCTTTCTGACGCAAAGAAACCGGTGAAGGCGGAGAAGATCCGCGACCTCGAATTCCTCTCCGTGGCCGTCGATCTGCCGGACAAGGAAGAGGATGACGCCGACCCCGACGCGAAGAAGAAGAACCGCAGGATGAACGTCGTGTTCGGACAGGCGGACACGGCATTGGTGGTGGGCGACTCGGTCAAGAGCGTCGAAAAACTGGTGGCGCGGCTCACCGGCGGTTCGGTACCGACGATCGGGGAAGACCCCGGATTCCAGTCGTCGGAAGCCGCTTGGTTCAAGCAGGCGTACACCTACGGTTGGGCCAATTGGTCCCCGATCTACGCGATCGTCTCGAAGCAGGCGAAGAACAGCGAGGGTGCCGACGCGATGGGCGTGGACCCGAAGGCGGCGATGAAAGCGGTGGGTCTGGAAGGCCTGAAAACGATGGCGGTCGCGGCGACCCTCAACGGGGACGGGTCGGGATTCACCCTGAATCTGGCGGTTCCCGAGGCGCAGCGGGTGGGCCTCTTCAAGATGCTGGCGCCGGCGGCGAAAGACTCGAGCCCGACCCCGTTCGTTCCGGCCGACGCCGTCCGTTTCTCGCGTTGGCGCATCGACGGCCAGAAACTGTGGGCGACGCTCGAACAGACGCTGGCCAACGTGTCGCCGCAGCTCGCCGGCTTCGCGCAGATGATGATCAGCACCGCCGGCAAGGACAAGGATCCCAACTTCGACCTCAAGAAGCAGGTGGTCGGGAATCTGGGCGACGACCTCATCACCTACTCGAAGGCCCCGGTCGGGACCACGCAGCAGGAACTGATGAATCCGCCTTCGCTGACACTGGTGGGGTCGCCCGATGCGGATGGATTGGCGGCGGGAATGCGCGGGGTGGGCGGGCTCTTGCCGGGTTCGGGCGAGGAATTGAAGGACCGGGAGTTCAACGGGAAGAAGATCCGGGCCCTGCGGCTTCCTCCGGAACCCGGCCAAAAGGCGCGCAAGCTGGAGATCGCCGCCAGCGGTGGCTATGTGTCGATGGGCACCGACCCGGCCCTGCTCGAGGAGTTTCTGCGCTCGGCGGAAGGCAACGGGAAATCCCTCCGGGACGATCCGGCGATCAGCCGGGCGGCCGAGAAGGTGGGCGGCATGGGAAGCGGCTATTTCGGATACGAGAACCAGCGCGGGTCCATGCGCGGCCAATGGGAGTTCATGCGCGGTGGCGGCCTCGACAAGTTGCTCGACCAAACCGGATCCAAGAACGACTGGCGCGAGATGTTCGATTTCAAGTCGCTCCCGGCCTACGAACAGATCGCCCGGCATTTCGGCATTGCCGTCTATGCGGGATCTTCCGATGCCCAGGGGCTGAACCTGAAGTTCTACGGGCCGAAACCGCGCTGAACCCGCGCGGTTCAGTCGCCGTTCGGATAGCTGCCGAGCACTTTCACGAAACTGCAGTGCTGGCCGAGCTGTTCGATCGCCCGGGCGACCTTCGGCGTCTCCGCATGGCCGTCGCAATCGACGAAGAAGAAGTATTCCCAGGCCTTCCGCTTGCTGGGGCGCGACTCGATCTTGGTCATGTTGATGCGGTACCGCCGGAAAGGAGCAAGCGCCTTGTGGAGGGCGCCGACTTCGTCCCGGATGCTGAACATGAGGCTGGTGCGGTCGGCATCGGTCGGCGGGGGCACCTGACGGCCCAGCACGAAAAACCGGGTGGCATTGGCGGAGTTGTCCTGGACGTCGCGCTCGAGGATCGGCACGCCATAGGTCTCGGCGGCCAATTCGCCGCACAAAGCCGCCGAGCGGCGGTCCTTTGCCGCGAGTTCCGCCGACCGTGCGTTCGAATTGGTCTCGGTCAGTTCCGCCTGCGGGAAGGTCTTTTGGATCCAGCCACGGCATTGGGCGAGCGTCTGGGGGTGGACGTACAGCCGCTGGATGTCCTCCCGCCGCGTGGCCCGCGAGGCCAGGCAATGCGAGATCCGCAGGACCATTTGCGCCACGATCTTCAGGTCGCTCTCCACGAACATGTCGAGGGTGTGGGTCACGACGCCCTCGGTGGAATTCTCGACCGGGACGACGCCGTAGTCGGCCCGCTGGCGCGACACCTCGTGGAAGACGTCGGCGATGGTCTTCTGGGGGCAGTAATTCAGGCTGGCGCCGAAACGGCGGAGCGCGGCCTGGTGCGTGAAGGTGGCCTCGGGCCCGAGGTAGGCGATGGACAACGATTTCTCGAGGGACAAAGCGCTGGACATCACCTCGCGGTAGATCGCGCGGAGCCCGTCGTTGGTGATCGGGCCGCGGTTGAGTTTGCAGATCTTCTGGAGCACCGCCCGTTCGCGGTGGGGCGCGTAGATTTCCTGTCCCTGCTTGGTCTTGATGGTGCCGATCTCCAGCACGTGCCGGGTTCGGTCGTTCAACAGTTCCACGATCTTGGCGTCGATGGCGTCGATCGCCTGACGATGCTCCGCGAGGCTCATTCGGCCGCGACCCTATCCCAAGGCCCCCATGCGCGGCGAGCGGCATGAATCGGCGGGGATTGGGAAGGGTTCCAGAGGCATGCGGCCGCAAGCGGTCCACGAAAAATGGCAAAATCCCGCATGCACAAATTGTCCGGCATGGCACAGTCGGCGCGCATGAAATTGAGTGTCTGTATCCTGACGGCCGCGGGAGTCCTCGCGACGTCCCTGTCCGCATGCGCCTCCACCAACGCGCTGGTCATCCCGTTTTTCCGGGGCCAGACCGGCGCGGAATCCGGCGCCTGGGACCATTTCACGGTCGCCACCGACAACGGGATCGGGAATGCCCCGGAATACGCCGGCGGCGCCAATGCGCACCTGATCCAACTTCAGGGCAACGCGACGCTCAGCGGCTCCAGCAACATCTACAACCAGGACCACGTCAGCCGGTTCGAACTTCGCGATGCCTCGACGGAAGACGTCGGGCTGGTCGCCTTCAGCGTCCGTACCCTCGGCAACGAACTGGATTACGGCAGCGTGAAGCTGAGCTTCGACCTCGGGGCGGGCCTGCAGACCATCGTGGCCCCCCGCTTCGAGGTGGACCGACTCCTCCTCGGGCCGCCCGGAGCCGGCGGCGGAGCCGCGGTGACGTCCTATTACGGCTGGGATCTCAGCGGGTTCGGCGTGAAGAATTTCACGATCAAATTCGACGCCGCCGACGTCAGCGTGAGTCTGGATTCGGCCTCGATCGACACCCTGTCGGCGGCGCGGACGCTGCTGGTGCCGGAGCCGTCGACGTGGGCCATGCTCGGCGTCGGGACGGCGTTGGTTGCGGCACGCGGTTGGCGCCGCCGCTGATCGATGCCATGCTGGCCGGGATGAAACGGCTGATTCCGACGGGCCGGGCCTTCGCCTGGCCCGTTTGTTTTTGGGTGCTGCTCGCGTGCGCGGTGGTTCGGGCGGCGGCGGGCGAGATCGCCTTGCGACGCGACGTTCCCACCCTCGATCGGTGGATGTACCCGTTCAATTTCGCGGACCTCGGCCCCGGCACCGAGTCCTATGCCCCCACGTTCGGATCGTTCGACCCCCGTTTCGACACCCGCGACGGCCAATTCCTGCTGGGTTGGGACACCGGCAACGATGTCCCGACGGGGCATGCGGCGGCGCGCTACTTGGTGAAACGGGTGCGGGTGACCGTCATGAACGGGGCCGACGGCACCTTCCAATACGATCCGACGCCCGACGACTACCGGACCTACCTCACCAACAGCCCGGTCTACATTCCGGACGCGGATCTGGGGCGGCCCATCGATCTGGTCGGCATGGGATTCCGGAACGGGTTCACGGCCGAGACGTGTCTGGAGAAGACGTTCTTCGGGAAGATCGGCGGGTACCATGACAGCAACATCGCCATCGGGACCCGCAATGCCTTCGCGGCGATTTTCGACACCAACGGCCTTCTCGCCGACATCAGCAACAACGTCGGCCAGACCAACCCCACGGTGAATTATCCGCCGTTCGAGTTCACGCCTTGGGCCACCGGGGTGGCCACCGCGGTTTCCCCGGGGGAAGTGGTTCCCGAGGGGGTGGATTTCGTCTTCGACGTGGATCTGCGGGATCCGCTCGTTGCGGGTTACTTCCAGTCGGCGTTGCGGGAAGGCCGGCTGCGGCTCGCGGTGACCTCGCTGCATCCGTCCGCGCAAAGCGGATTCACCGGGGGCCTCGGTGCCTATCCACGCTGGTACACCAAGGAAAGCCTCCTCGGTACCCCGGCACGCCTCGAGATCGACGTCACGCTGGTGGGCGACGAGGACAAGGACAACGATGGACTGCCGGATGACTGGGAACGGTTCTATTTCGGCGATACGACCCAGGGTGCCAACGACGACCCGGATGGCGACGGGGTCTCGAACCTTTCGGAATACCGGGCCGGGACCGACCCAAAGGTGAAGTCGAGCGTGCTGTCGGTGACGGCATACCGGCGCGAGGACGGTGCCGCGGTGCTGCGGTTCCCGGTCGCACCCAGCCAATCGATCGTCGTCGAGCAGAGCGCCGACCTGAACCAGTGGACCCCCGCGACGGGTCGTTTGGTCTACCGCGCGGGCGGCGTCGCGGAGTGGATCGAGCAAGACCCGACCGTGCCGCCGGGCATTCCGCCGCAACGATTCCACCGGGTGCGCGTGACGCTCTGACCGGGGGATCGCCGGGCTTGGCGGGGCCGGGGGGTTGCGGGTAGAACCGGTCCAACCCGATGAAAGCCCCCGGCCCTCTCGGTTCCCTCGCCCACGGCTGGAAACTCGCGGTGCTTTGGTACCGGGTGGTCGGCCCCGCGCGGGCCTGCTTGGCCGCGTCGTCGCTCGTCCCGGTGCTGTTCGTGGGAGTGGCCCAGGGCAGCGATCTCCTGCGCCGCATCGTGTCGGCGCCGGGCGGTGGACCGGCTTGGGGCCATGCGCTCGCGATGTTCGCGGGACTCTTGGTGCTGGGAATCTCGAGTTGGGGATGGGCCCGGTTTCTCCTGCACTGTTCGTTTCCGGGAACCCATGTCCGGTCGGCCTTGGGCGCCCGTGCCGACACCGTGCGGCGCGCCATGCGCCGGGCCTGCGGATTGATCGGGCCCGGTGGATTGGCGGCGGGATTCCTGGCCTTGGGTCCCGGGCAAGAAGGCCCGTGGCGATTTTGGATCGGCGGCACCGCGGGTCTCGCCGTGGTGGGGTTGATGTTGGCCGAGGCCCGGATTCGAGGGCAGCGCTCGTTCGCGCGCTTCGCGATGGAACGTTCGGCGGGATGGGCCTTGCCGCTGGCGATGGCGGTGGGTTTTCCCCTCGTCTGGGCCTTGGGTTCGGGATGGACGGCCTTTTTCGCCGCTGGTTCCGCGTGGATCGGCGGCCTGCTTTGGGCTTGGTACGAGACGTGGCGCCGCATCGAGTCGTCCCGCCTCGGCCATCCCGGAAGCGCCATCCGAAAGCCCGCACCCGGCCAACCCCGGCACCGGAGCGTGCGCGACATCAGAAACGATCCCGACCCGGTCGCCCGCCGTTCCATCGCGGTCGCGGTCGGGGCGTCGGTGGTCGTGTTCGCCTTGCTGACGTGGTCGCCCGTGACCCTCGGCGAGCGGTTGGGTTCGCCGGCCATCGTCCTGATGGCCCTGTCCACGTGGATCTCCCTCGGGAGCGGGTTCATCTATTGGAGCCACCGCTATCGGGTTCCCCTGTTCGTGATCCTCGCGCTCTGCGTGGTCGGTTTCAGTTTCACCAACGACAACCATGCGGTGCGGACCCTGGACCGTCCGGAGCCGGAGCCCGGTCCGGGAACGCCGGATGTATCCGCCGCGTTGGACGACTGGCACGGTCGGATCGCGGCGCGTTACCAGCCAAACGCGCGGGGAAAACATCCGTTGTACCTGGTGGCGGCGGCCGGCGGGGGGATCCGCGCGGCCTATTGGACGGCGACGGTGTTGGGACGGATCGAGGACGAGGCGCGCGCGAAGGGCACCAGCTTCGCGGACCACTGTTTCGCGATGAGCGGCGTTTCCGGGGGGGCATTGGCTGAAATCGCCTTCGTGGCCCTGGTAGCGCATCCGCCGACCCGCGATGGGACCCTGCACGGGGCGGCGCAACGCCTCCTGCGGGACGATTTTCTCTCCGCGGACCTCGCCCGGTTTGCGTTCGGCGACATGTTGCAGCGGGTGCTGCCGCGCCCGATCGGCTTCCTCGACCGAGCGCGGGCACTCGAGGATGCATGGGCCCAGCCATGGAAGGACACGGTGGGGCACGATGCTTTCAACGACAGCCTGGGGGATCTCCACCGCGTCGCCGCGCGGCGGGGCGCGATGCTTCCCCATCTCCTGCTCAACGGGACGTCCGTCGAGCGCGGTTGCCGCATCCTCACCAGCGACCTCGCCATCCGGTCGGTCCGGCACCCCGCGGACGGTGGGCGCGGGGAGGTCGGGTTCCACGACGTCATTCCGGCGTCGGAAAAACTCGGCGGCCGGGCGATCCGGCTGAGCACGGCGGCCCACCAAAGTGCCCGGTTCACGTATTTCAGTCCGGCCGGACTTTTCCCCGACGGAACCCGGGTCGTCGACGGCAGGTATTTCGAGAATTCGGGCGCGGCAACCGCGGCGGAGATGGCGGCACTGGTGGCAGCGAAGCAGTGGCCGGACGTGGAAGTGTGCCTGATCCTCATCGACAACGAGCCCTTGCCGATGCGGGCGGCAGGTTCCCCGCCGGCACCCGGTCCCGGTCCCGAGGGAGTCGTGGCGGGGCTGCTTCCCGAGACGTTGTCGCCGTTGCGGGCCTTGCTTGCCACGCGGGATGCGCGCGGCACGCTTTCGTATGCGTCCGTGACGGTCGGCAGCGGCATCGCCCCGGCCAATGTCCACGAATTCCATCTCCACGCCCGCGGCGCCGGCCATGGAAACCCGACGCTCCCGCTGGGCTGGACATTGTCGGGGGAGGCCATGGCCGAGATGGGCGACCAACTGCTCCGGCGGTTCGATGCGGCGGACAATCCGGGAACGGTCTCGAACATCGTGGCATCGCTGCCTTCCCCGCGCGCCGTCGCTTCGGCGCGGCGCGCCGGTGCCACCCGCGTTCCCTGAGCGCCGGCCGGGCTCAGAACGCGCGGCGACCGTTGAGGCGGCAATGTTCGCGGATCTCGTCGAGGAAGACGTCGCCGTAGACCCGGAGCTTGGTCTCGCCGACGCCGGAAATCTCGCGGAGGGCGGCTTCCGATTCCGGATACTCGCGGGCCATTTCCCGGAGGGTGACGTCGCCGAACACGATGTAGGGCGGGACGCCTTGGTCGTCGGCCAGCCGTTTTCGCAACTGGCGCAGCTTTTCGAAGAGCAGTTCGTCGCACTCGATCTCGCCGGAGCGGCGCGATTTGGCGGCGCGCGGGACCTCGCGCGGCCGGGTGAGCGTCACCGGCCGGCGTTCCTTGAGCACCGCGAGGCCTTCGGGGGTCAGCTCGATGGTCGGGAACTGGCCGGTTCCCTGCCGCACGTAGCCGAGCCGGACCAACTCGCGGCCGATGGCGCCCCACTCGTTGCGGGCGTATTCGTGGCCGATCCCGAAGGTCGTGATCTCGTGGTGGCCCCAGCGGCGCACCTGCTCGCTGTCGCTGCCGGTGAGCACGTTGACCACGTGGTTCAGGCCGGTGCCGAAACCGCTCCGCTGCCGGATCCGGTACACGCAGCTCAGGAACTTCTGGGCGGCCACGGTGCCGTCGAAGGTCAGCCGGGGCGACAGGCAGTTGTCGCACGCGCCGCAGTTCGGCAGCGGGTACACCTCGCCGAAATACCGCAGCAACGACACCCGCCGGCATTCGCCCGACTCCGCGTAGTGCACCATCTGCTGCAACTGCTCCCGCGCGATGGCCTGTTCCCTCGGGTCGGTCTTCTCCTCGATGAAGGCAGTCTGCTTCATCACGTCGCCCGGACTGAACAAAAGCACGCAGTCGCCGGGCAACCCGTCGCGTCCGGCGCGCCCGGTTTCCTGGTAGTAGCCCTCGATGTTCTTGGGCAGGTCGTGGTGCACCACGAAGCGCACGTTGGGTTTGTTGATGCCCATGCCAAACGCGATGGTGGCACAGACCACGCGCACCTCGTCGCGCAGGAATTGTTCCTGGTGCCGGGCCCGCGTCGCGGCGTCGAGTCCCGCGTGGTACGGCACCGCCTTCACCCCTTCCGCCGCCAGTTTTTGGGCGAGGGAGTCCGCCCCGTTCCGGCTCGCGCAGTACACGATCCCGGCGTCGGCCGGCCGCGACTTCAGGAATGCCAGCACCTGTTTGCCGCCCGATTGCCGCGGCTCGATGCGGTAGTTGAGGTTGGGGCGGTTGAAGCTGGCCACGTACACCGCCGGTTCCCGGAGCCCCAGCTGTTTCAGAATGTCGGCCCGCACCCGTTCGGTCGCGGTTGCGGTCAACGCCATGAACGGGATGTCCGACAGTTTCTCGCGGAACGCCCCGAGCTGGCGGTATTCGGGACGGAAATCGTGTCCCCACTCGCTGATGCAATGCGCCTCGTCGACGGCGATGCATCGGACGCCCCAGCGGTTCAGGTCGTCGGCCAGCGAGCCGGCGAGGAGGCGCTCCGGCGACACGTAGAGAAGGCGGTACTCGCGCGCGTTGAGACCGCGCCACCGGGCCCGGCGCTCGTCGTCGGCCAGCGAGGAATTCAGGAAGGTCGCGGCGACGCCGTTGGCGCGCAGGGAATCGACCTGGTCCTTCATCAGCGCGATCAGCGGCGAGATGACCACGGTGAGTCCGGGCCGGACGAGTGCCGGCAACTGGAAGCAGAGCGACTTCCCGCCGCCGGTCGGCAGCAGCGCGAACACGTCGCGGCCCGCGAGGGAATCGCGGATGATCTCCTCCTGCAGCGGCCGGAACGCCGTGTAGCCGAAGCAACGCTTCAGCGGGGCGAGCAGGTCCTCGGCGGCGGGGGCCGCCGCCGGTTCGAAAAGTCCGGGCATCCGGGGCGCGGGTTGGGCCGTCATTCCCAGCCGATCTTGCGGCCGGCATTCTCCTTTTCCAGCCACTGTTGCAGCGGCGCGAAGTACTCGACCATGGCCCGCGTGCCGAGATCCTCGCCGGTGGCCTCCCGCAGCAGGGCCCGCCAGTCCCGCGTCCCGCCCGTGGCCAGCATCCGCCGCAGGAATTCCCCGGCCTCGCGGCTGCCCTCGTAATTGCAGCGCTGCGGCGGCTGGTGGAGGATCTTCCTCGCGATGTGGTCGTGGAACTGGAACTTCAGGACCGTCGCGATGGCGTAGCTGTAGTAATAGCAGGGATTGTCGTTGATGTGGGTCTTGGTGGCGGCATCGCACCATTCCTCGCCGCGGGAATCCGGTCCCGAGGGCGGTTCCACGCCCTGGAAGTCGGCCACGTGCCGCCACCAGCGCCTGTTCCATTCCGTCTTCGGAAGATCGCCGGCGTACACGTCCGCTTCCCAGTGCGTCATCGTGCCGCTCGCCCAGAACAGGAACGGGATCGAGTGGGCGAGGGCGTCGTTCAACAGCACGGACACCTCGTCGGGCTGGTATTCCCGCGGGAGGATTCCCTTGGCCTTCAGGTAGGGAATCTGCCCGGATGCGAGGCCGACGAGCTCGCCGACACCCTCGTGGAACGCGGGATTGGCACCGATCCGCAGCAGCGGCGGCACTTCCGGCCGGGTGTAGCTCATGAAATAGTAGGCGTGCCCCAGCTCGTGGTGTGCCGTCGTGAACCAGCGTGCGTTGGACTCCACGCTCATCAGCGAACGGATGTCGTCCTCGAGGTCCACGTGCCAGCACGAGGCGTGGGAATTCTTGAGCCGCGCCTCGCCGGGCTTGGCCGGGAACAGGTCGGACTTCGTCCAGAAGCTCTCGGGAAGCCGCGGAAACCCGAGCCCCACGTAGAACTCCTCCGCGGTGCGCGTGATCCAACCGGGATCGCGTCCCTCGAAATGCGCGTCGAGGTTCGCTCCCGCGACGAGTCCCCCCCATTCCTGCGACCATCGGTTGTTGATCCAGTGCGCGGGGATGCGGTTGGGGACGGGTTGGCCATATTTCTTGGCGAGGGTGTGCTTGGTCCAGGTGTGGAGCTGGAGATACAGCGGCCGCAACGCCCGCATGAACTCCTCGTTGAGCTTCACCATCTCCTCGGTCGTCATCCCGTAACCCGCGACCTGCAACGCGAAGTAATCGTGGTAACCCATCTCCCGCGCGCAGTCGTTGCGCAGGCCGCGCAGGCGCTCCAACCCCGGCCGCAGCGCCGGCCCCGTGGCCTTCGAGGCTTCCCACGCCGCCCGGCGTTCCGCCAGGCCGGCCGACTTCGACAGGATCCGGTCGAGGTCGTTGGCGAGGACGTTGGAACCCCCGAGGTGGAACTGGAATCCGTTGAGGACCGAGGCCTGGGCGGTCTCGGCGCCGATGCGGTCGGCGACCAGTTTCGGGTTGGTCATCGGCCCCTCGGCGGCGTTGAGGAGGCAACGTTCGAGCTGGCGGATCTGGAGATCGGTGAGTTCGGCGCGGTGGGCGAGCAGGTCGCGGGCCTCGCGCACGATGGCGGGATTGCCGTTGAAGGCGGCCCGGGCGCGGCCCGCGGTCTCGCTGGCGGCATCGTGGACCGGCGTGACGTCGGTGGACGCCTTCCAGAGGGCCTCGTTCTCGACGCGATAGAGTGCTTGGTATCCGGCGTTCACCAAACCGAGGAACCGTTCCGCACGGTCCCGC
This sequence comes from Verrucomicrobiota bacterium, assembly GCA_008933025.1. Lineage (GTDB taxonomy): Bacteria > Verrucomicrobiota > Verrucomicrobiia > Limisphaerales > UBA9464 > UBA6176. Next base: position 2,875 of record WBXI01000088.1, on the reverse strand, counting down.
AACGGGGTGTCGGCGGCCAGCGACCCGGCGGCGAGGCCGGCGAGGGTCCAGACACCGAAACGGCGCGCGATGTGACGCAACATGGGGTCGAGCGAAGCGGGGCGGGGAGCGAGTTACAAGCGCAACTCCTCTTGGCCTCGGGGCCGGGCCGGTGGCAGATTGCCGCCACGTCCCTCCGCGACCCCGTACGCCGCGCGGGACCTCACATCCATGAGCCAACGCAAGATCAACATCGCCGTCGTCGGTCTCGGATTCGGCGCCGAGTTCATCCCCATCTGGCAACGCCATCCCGAAACCGCCTGCTACGCCATCTGCCAGCGCAACCAGGAGAAGCTCGACGCCATCGGCGACGCCTTCGGGGTCGACGTGCGGTACCGCGATTTCGCCGACGTCCTCAAGGACCCCAAGGTCGACGCGGTCCACATCAACTCGCCCATCCCCGACCATGGCTGGATGTCGATCGCCGCGTTGAAAGCCGGCAAGCACGTGGCCTGCACGGTGCCGATGGCCACCAGCATCGCCGACTGCCGGAAGATCGTGGAGCTCGTGAAGAAGACCGGACTCCGGTACATGATGATGGAGACCGTGGTGTACGCGCGGGAGTTCCTGTACATCCGCGAACTCAACGAAAAGGGCGTGCTCGGCAAGATCCAGTTCCTCCAGGCGTCCCACCAGCAGGACATGGACGGCTGGCCCAATTATTGGCCCGGCCTCCCGCCGATGTGGTACGCGACCCACTGCGTCGGTCCCGTTGCCGGCCTGCTGAAACTGGACGCCGAATACGTCAGCTGCTTCGGCTCGGGCACGATCCGTCCCGAATTGGCGAGGCAGTACAAATCGCCCTTCGCCGTCGAGACCACCCACATCAAGTTCGCGGCCAGCGATCTCAGCGCGCGCATCGTCCGCTCGCTGTTCGACACCGCCCGCCAATACCGCGAGAGCTTCGATGTCTACGGTTCGAAAGCCTCCATCGAATGGCCGCTCATCGAGCACGAGCCGCTGGTCCTGCACCGCGCCAAACTGCCGGAACCCAAGATTCCCAAGCTCGTGAGGTCTCCCGACTACGCCAAGTTGCTGCCGAAGAGCATCCGCCGGTTCACGACCAAGGGGGTTTACGATCTCGGGAAGAAGACCCACCTGAGTTTCACCCAGGGCGCGGGCCACGGCGGTTCGCATCCGCATTTGGCCCACGAGTTCGCCACCGCTCTGGCGACCGGCCGGGATCCCTTCCCGAACGCCCGCCAATCCGCGAACTGGACGTGCGTGGGCCTGTGCGCCCACGAATCCGCGCTCAAGGGCGGCAAGATCGTGCCGCTGCCCGCCTTCACGCGCTGAGGTCGCCCCGATCCGGGCTTCATCCCGTCCGCGAACCCTCGCGACGTCCGACGGCATCCCGTCGGCAAAGGGGATCGGACGGGATGAAAGTGGGTTCGCGAGCGGGGTGGGGACCGTGGACGACCGGGGATCCGTCTCGCCGTTTCCGGACGTGGTTGGCCCGGCCGGGGGCGCGGGGCTGCCGCGCACGGGTCGGTGCCGGGACCGGTCCGGGGATTCGACACCCGAAAATGCGGGTTGCGGGCGAAAGATGGGGAGCGCTAGCTTGAAGGGAGTTCGGGACGTAGCTCAGCCCGGTAGAGCACTTGGTTTGGGGCCAAGACGTCGCAGGTTCAAATCCTGTCGTCCCGACCATCCTTCCTCCCATCGCTTCGGACCGACTTTCGGTCCCGAAAGTCAGGCCCGGACGCTTTGACTCCCATGCCGTCGCCCCCAGCCCAGGATCCGTGCCGGCAGGAACAGGAGTGCTTCCAGCAACGCCAAGGTCGCGCGAACGGCGATGCCGACGACGCGGAAGGGGATCGACAGCAGCCAAAGGATCGGGAGCAGCACGAGAGCGAGGAGCGCAAGGGGCCAGCAGACGACGACCAAGAGCAACCACAGCGGGATGGCCACCAGCAGTTTCATACGCTCGATAGGTCGTTCCCCATGCCCCCGTTCGTCAACCCCAGTGTGGCGGCTGTCCGCAGGCCCAGCCTGATTCCCATCGATGCCGCCGTCGCCGCTTCCCTCGCCCGGGGCGCGGCATGTTTCGAGGCCGACCATGGGGTTCGGTTGGGGATTGCCCACGGCTGGCTGCACGAGGCGGTGCGGCAAAGTCTGGAACATTGCCGCCGCATCCCGCGCCCCGCCCCGTGGCTGGGTCAGATCGCGGTCGACGGGCAACGCCAAATCGTCGGGGCGTGCGGGTTCCCGAACGATCCCGGGGCCGACGGTTTCGCGGAAATCGCCTACCAGACGTTCCCCGCGTTCGAGCGGCGCGGCCACGGTCTCGCGATGGCCGCCGCCCTATTGGAGATCGTTCGGCGGGCGGGAACCATCCGGCGCGTGCTCGCCCACACGGCGTCACCGGAGGGCGTCTCGGCGCGGATACTCGCGAGGACCGGGTTCCGGAACGAAGGCGAGGTCGCGCATCCCGGGCACGGGCGGGTCTGGCAATGGGGCGCGCAGGTCCGCGGTGGACAGCCCGGTGTCGGCGGCTGAAATTGCGCCATGCAACTGGATCCCGAGGCACTGTCGGTGCGCGATCTCTACCAGTGGTTGATCCACACCGTCGTGCCCCGGCCGATCGCGTGGGTCTCGACGCTCGACGCCGCGGGCCGGCCCAATCTCGCGCCGTTCAGCTTCTTCACCGCGGTGTGCGCGCGTCCCCCCACCCTGATGTTTTGTCCCGCGAACGATCGGTTCGGGCGGCCGAAGGACACGCTGGCCAACATCGAGGCGACGGGCGAGTTCGTGGTGAACCTCGTGCCGTTCGCGTTGGCCGAGAAGATGAACGCGACCGCGGCCACGCTGCCGCCGGGCGAGAGCGAATTCGCGC